>JANLQI010000487.1:0-24245 GCA_031367705.1 Saprospiraceae bacterium
GGAAAAGCCTTGAAAACGTCATGTTTTCAAGGCTTTTCCCGCTTTATACTGAGGGGGACTGCATCAATGTTCTTTATGATTTGGATAATTTTATCTTTAAAATTTGCGTATTTTGATGTGAAATCGTATTTTTGATAAAAATTTGTATTTCTAACTTAATAAAATTTGAAACTTCATGACTGCGACATTCAAACAACCTTTATCTGTTTTGCAACTTGAATTGCTTGAGATGTTTGCCCGTCATCAAGTATCAACGGAAGATGTGATAGCTATAAAAAAAATGCTCACAGATTATTTTGCTCAAAAAGTAATGGATGAAGCCGATAAACTATGGGAACAACGGCAATATACACAAGCAACTATGGATAATTGGCTAAATACACACCAAAGAACACCCTACAAAAAGTAATTTCCTATGCGTGTTGTCATTGATACCAACGTTTTACTTGTTTCTATTTCCCGTAAATCTCGACATCATCCTATTTTCAAAGCTATTTTGGACGGAAAGGTTGAGTTATGTATTTCTAATGCTATTTTAGAAGAGTATGAAGAAATAATAGGTGAACAATGGTCTCCAACAGTCGCAGAAAATACCGTTGAAGTTTTGCTAAAATCACCCTTTGTTTCACGATTTGACCCACATTACAATTGGATTCTTGTCAAAAACGACCCTGATGATGATAAATTTGCTGATTGTGCCGTTGCCGCAAGTGCGTACTTTCTTGTAACAGATGATGGACATTTCAACGTATTAAAAGACCGAACTTTCCCACCTATTAATGTTATTTCCTCAGAAGATTTCTTAGATTTTTTAGCAAAAATGTGAATAATGAAGTAGTCATTTTTTATTCAAGCGCAAATCGAATTGGAACGTCTCCGCACCAAAACCGAAGGACAAAACAATGAAATTGACCATTTGAAAAAGATAATCACGCTTTTGGAAGGGCAGAAAGTGCACTAAGCACCCCCTCAGTATAAAACAAAAACAGCCGTTCCTCACACGAGAAACGGCTGTTTTTGTTTTATACTGAGGGGTCGTTTTTTTGTAAAAATATTCACCATTAATATATTCACCATCCAGCATTCCAATATTGACATCGCATTAACGTTTTAACCAAAGTTATTTATTGATTAAAAATTACCTTTGTTCTTCATTTTTCAACCAAACCTCCTTTCAATGAGAAAAACATCATACCTTTTGCTGATAGCGGTCAGCGTTTCAGCGATTTTCTTTTCAAATTGTCGCATCAGTCCCCTTGACGAAATAAAAACCGATTTAAATCAAGAATGGGCTTTGCCATTGATTGATACCCGAAAATCATTTGGCGATATCATCAATGGTTTTGACCCGAAGGCTTATGTGCAAATTGGGACAGATGGTACGGTCATTTTACGTTATAAAGGCAACTATACGACGCAATCGAGCCTTGATATTTTTGCGAATTTCAGAAATGTCTCTTTTCCTATCCTTGATTCGACGATGACAGTGCCATTTTCATTGCCCAGTGGTGTGCATATTGACTATGTGGATGTGAAAAAAGGAACGCTGCGTTGGGGTATTGCGCCGGCACCTGAACCTTTAAATGTAACTATTTCTATTCCTCAATTGACTAAAAATGGGGTTGCTTTTCGCAAAAATTTTAACCACAATGGCATTACACTTGATACAATTGAAATGGCAGGTTGGCGTTTGGCTGCGCTGAATGATTCTATTTATATTTATACAACAGCGCGGAAAATCTCAAATGGTCAAGCTTTCAATTTAAAAGGTGGCGGCGGTTATCAGATTCAAAACTTCGAGTTTGCTTATTCCAAAGGTTATTTTGGACAAAGCATTTTTGACGGCCCACAAGACAGTATCGCGATTGATTTCTTTGAAAAATGGCAAAATGGCAGTGTTTATTTTGATAACCCACGTATGATTATCACTTTGGACAATTCGTTTGGTGTGCCTGTCCGCTCAATTATGCGGCAAGGTGAGGTTTTGACGCTGGATGGACGAAGGCTACCGCTTCAAAGCCCTTTGACGGTCGGTGTTGACATCAATTATCCCAAAATTAACGAAGTCGGTCAATCTAAAAGAACAGTTGTTATTTTCGACAAAACGAACTCGAATATTGCAGAAATCATGAGTTCAAACCCTGTGGCGATTCAATACGATATAGATGGTTTGACGAATCCTGACTCAAACAAAAGTATTATAGGTTTTATGACCGATACCAGTAAATTTGAATTACAGGTAGAAGTTGAAGTGCCGATGATTGGTAAAGCCAAAAGTTTTGAATTGAACGATACTTTTGCTATCAACCTTTCGCAAGCAACTGAAGTGACGCAAGCTGAATTTAAAATCATTACGGACAACGGTATGCCGATTGATATAGCCCTTCAAGGCTACTTTGCGACCAGTAAAGGTGCAATTATTGATTCAATGTACGCTGCAAAATCGCCTTTACTGAGGGGGGCACCCGTCAACAGTTTGGGCTTACCAACAGGCGTGACGACAACTGAAAACGTCATTACCATAGCAGCAGATAAATTAAAGAAAGTTCGTGGTGCAACAAAACTCATCGTTCGTTATTCGTTCTCAACAACAAACAATGGCACAGTGCCTGTTAAGTTGACTTCAACACAAGATGTACGTGTGCGAATAGGGGTGAAATTTGGTGTAAAAACGCAATAGATTTAATCAAAATTTATAAATGATTAAAGAGGGGTAAGCTCTGCGGTGTAACAGCTGCAGGGCTTATTTTTTTATGCGCTTATTTGCAATTCTCACTTTATTTATGTTCTTTTGTAAAAGTTTCAATATAAAAAATTGACATTCCACAGAACATTCACATTCCATTACAGACAATCCTAATCTATTCTTCGAGTCTTATTAATTGTTTTTTTTATAGAAAAACGTTCACACCCTCATTTTTATTAATATAAAATAATACAACGAATATTCTTTTGTTTTTTTACAATTGGGTCTATTTCGTGTGGTTGACCGATAATGAAAATAACCGATTTTACAATAAACATTCACTAACAACTTTTAAACTTTAATCGTATGAGCAAATTATCTACGCTTCTTTTTTTAGCAATGCTGTGTTGCTTACTTGACTCCTGTAAACTTCCGTATGACGATGTTGATTTAAACGTGAAACTCACGCCTGAGTACGCTGTTCCCTTGGTTGAAACAACCATGAATTTAAACGATTTATTCGAAGGTTTTGACGGCAACGCGTACCTGAAAGTACAGTCGGACGGCTCTTATAAAATGTTTTATAAAAGCCCAGTGATTGAAACACAACCGTTAAACTTGTTTGCAAGTATGCCCGAAGTACAAACCATTCCAATCACACAATCAGATATTGCACTGCCGTTTCCATCACCCGCAGGCATGCGTATAGATGCGATTGATTTCAAAAAAGGCTTTTTCAAATGGCGTTTTGATGCTCAAACAACGCCGCTGACAGTGCGCATTTCTCTTCCGCAATTTACAAAAAACGGTCAAGCATTTTCAAAGACTTTTACCTTGTCCAACGTAGCTATACGAGATTCAATTGACCTCAACGGTTGGCGTTGCGAACCGACGATGGATAATATTGTCATCAGTTATCAAGCGACAAAAGCCAGTGGTGAATTTGTTTCTTTGACCAATCAAGGCTTTTATGACATCACCCGCTTTGAATCCAAAAGCATTAAAGGCTATTTTGGGCAGTTTTTACTCGGTTTACCTAAGGATTCCATTAATTTCGATTTTTTCAAAAATTGGCGACCCAATGGTAAAATCCGTTTTTCTGAACCAAAACTCATTTTTGATTTTGACAATACTTTTGGTTTCCCGCTTCAAGTCCGTACATCTTCTGCTGAATCTAACAATCAATCGGGGCAAAAAATTACTTTGCAAAGCCCTTTGACAACAGGTGTGGATCTGTCTTTTTCCGCTTTAAATGAAATAGGTCTTTCAAAACTGACTTCATTGGTTCTGGATAGTAAAAATTCTAATTTGACGGATATTATTGCGAGTTACCCAACAGTATTTTCGCAAAGTTTAGTTGTTGTTAGCAATTTAAATAATAGTGCAAAAAATGCTGGTTTTTTAAACGATGATAGCCGTTTAAAGGCTTCGATTTCGATGGAAATTCCGCTTATTGGTACAGCCGAAAATTTTACGACTTTTGATACCCTTGTACTCGATTTATCCAAATTTTCAGAAGTAACGACAGCAGAGTTTAAGATAACGACAGACAACGGTATGCCAATTGACATGGCTTTGCAGGGCTATTTCATCTCCTCTTCGGGTGCTATTATTGACTCAATTGCCCTAAAAGAGCCTTTTATACTGAGGGGGGCACCAACCACTGCGGCAGGCACGACGATAGGCACTTCATTGGCTTATAATTTTATAAAAGTAGATGCTGCGAAATTCACACGGATTCGTTCTGCAAAAAAAATCATCATGAAATACTCGATTTCGTCAACGAATAATGGGGCGAATCCTGTGCGCTTTAATGCGACACAGAAATTTGGCGTAAAACTAGGTGTCCGTGTTGGTGTGAACCTTTAAGTGTCATAAATCCCTTTTTCCGAACATCCAAAACTTTTAAAAAATGAACAAATTCTACATACGCTTCATACTTTTTTCTTTTTTCTTTAGTCAATCACTGATGGCTCAACAAGAGCAAACCTTGAATTTTGCAACAGATTTGTGGCAATCGAACTTAACGAACCCCGCCTTTTTGCCTTCGGGTAAAAACATTCAAATCAGCTTGCCAAGCCTGTATTTTAATGCGAATTCACCATTGTCCATTCGTGATTTAATTGTTCAAAAAAATGGCAAACGGGTTTTTGCCCCTTTCTATGGTCAATGGCTTGACAAGTTGGAAGAGAAAAACTATTATAACGGCGATGTTCAGATGCTGACGGGGGCGATTTCGTTTCCTATTTCTGAGCATATCCAAATCAGCGGACACCAATTGTTGTCCAGTTCTCAAAATTATATTGTGCCACGCGATGCTGCAACACTTCTCATACGTGGAAATGGGCCATTTGTGGGAACAGCTGCCGAGTTTGGCACACACGTCAGTACCGATTTGAGAAGCGAATTTGGTTTGGCAATCACTTATCACGATGAATTTTTCTCCATTGGTGGACGTATAAAAAGCCAAAATGGGGTTGCTGGTATTTTTTCACGAGGCGACAAATTGCGGTTGGTAACAGATACCTCATTTTATGCCTTGCGTTTGACGACGGATTATGATTTAGTCATGTTTCAACCTGACCAAAAAAACCTCGTGAGCAGTGCTTTTCTCAATAATGGTGGCGTTTCAGCCGATTTTGGCGTAAAAATCAACCTTGGGAAACTCAAATTATCGGCTTCGGTACTCGATGCGGCGGGTTCAATTCATTGGAAAAAAGGAGGAACAACCTATTCGACAAATGGCGATGTTAATTTCAGAGGTTTTAGTAAAATTGATGTTGAAAACACCAGTTTTCAGCGGGTTATGGATACCGTCAAAACGGCTTTGAATATTTCAGAATACCAAGGCGGTACATTTACCCAAAACTTGCCTTTACGTGTTTACATTGGTGCGAATTATGAAGTTACTGAAAATTTCCGCATCGGCGGTTTGTTTTATAGTGAAACGCAAAACGAAGAGACGAAATATGGTGCGATGGCAAATGTCACTGTAAATTACCTAAAATGGTTGCGTTTAGGCATGACAATAGGTTTACGCAATGAAAATAAAGCTAATTTGGGCCTTCATGCAGGTTTAACCCTTTACAAAACGGCGCAACTTTTTTTTATAACGGACAATATACTCGTTTATGGGACACCTTTTGCGACCAATACATTTAATGGGCGGATAGGTTGCAACTTACTTTTTGGTAAAAACCCAGACGATAAACTGACAAAAAAGATAAAATCATCGAACATGTCTAAGCGTTATGGAACGATATGGTAAGGAAATGATGAATTATAAATGATGAGTGATGAATTCTAAGGCATTGATTTAAAATGTTTTATAACTCAAAATGGTGGACTTTATTTTATTCCTTTGACTAAGAATAATCACGGATACATTGTGAAGGACTTTTATTGAGTTATTTTGCTTGAAATAAAAAATTATATTTATTATTCATCATTTATCATTCACCATTCATCATTTCTTAATATCTTCGTGTCAGTTATTCATTTTTTTGTCATTCTGAATGCCGTGAAAGAATCTGTTTTAAATAATATTCAGATTCTTTCTCTACGAGCAGAATGACAAAAAATATTTACTCAATTTCACCATTCACCATTCACTTAATTATGGCAATGTTTAATAGTACAACAGATAAAAAACAAGCGTCTAACAACGGGTCAGCTACCATTAACAATCTAAATACAGAGGGATTGACTTGTATCATTGCCAAAGGCACGGTCATAGATGGTAAAATCACATCAACTGAAAATATGCGCATTGATGGCAAAATTAAAGGACAAGTTGTGTGTGACAAACGCCTCGTTATGGATGCCGAAGGCGTTGTCGAAGGTGATGTCCAAGCAGGAGAATCAACCATAAAAGGTAGAGTTATCGGCACTGTTTCGGTCATCAATACATTGCATTTACTTGAATCATCTTTCATAAAAGGGGATATTAAAGCTAAAAAATTGCACGTTGAAGAAGGTGCTAAATACGATGGCAAATGCCTTATTGGTTAGTTGATGACATCTGTTTCTTTATATAAACATAAAAGTCAATCGTTTACACAAGCGATTGACTTTTTATTTGTCGAGGATTAAAAAATACTGAGGGGGTAAAAAAAGCCCCAATCACTACTATCCTATAACAAATAACACTTAACTTCACCCCCGATATGGGACGTATAAATCAAGAAATAGTCGAGTTTGCTTTTTCACCGAATACCACGCAAACTTATGAATTGAGCCTTTTGGTAGGTGCTGACAGCATTTACTATCTGGTCAATGATGCGCAATTGAACGTATTGGCATTGAAAAGTTTTCACTTCGACCACAGACGTGAAAAATCGGCAACAGCTCATTTAAATGCTGTTTTCATTGAAGATGAAATGCTGAAAATGCCTTATCGAACAACTAAGATTGTTTTCACAACGCCACATTTTACGCTCGTACCCACTAAGTTTTACGATAAAAAAAGTCGTTTAGCCTATTTTGAAAACATCACAACCCTCGATGGGCAAGAACATTTTGATGTTGATATTATTAAAAATATAGAGTCTCACAACGTTTACCTCGTCGAAAACGCCTTAGTAGATGCCTTGAAAGCCACCTTTCCACAAGCACACTGTTCCCATTATATGACACCTTTAATTCTAGGCTATCAAAAAGTGGCAACAAATCGTGAAGGGCGACAGGTATTTGCCAACGTCCGCGACGGTCAAGTTCAAGTCTTATTTTTTGATGGTAACGACTTGGTTTTTGCTAACTCATTTCCATACAGAACATCGCAAGACTTGGTTTATTTTATCCTCAATGTCTATGAGCAATTCAAACTCAACCCTGAAGTAACCCCCCTCAGTATTAGCGGCTCTTTGACCGAAGATTCCGATATTTTCAAGGTCATTTATCGCTATATTCGGTACATAAGTTTTGTCAATACCCCGCCGTATTTTCGCTTTGGACAACAGTTTACAGGTATTCCCCAGCATTTTTATTTCGATTTGTTTTCGATAAAATTGTGTGAATGACCACCACGGATTAGATTAATGCTTTAAACTATCCCACAACGCTATGCTACCTTTCATTTTCGATATGTCTCTCCCTTTCAAAGACGCTGTTTTTGTCTTTGCGCTACTATTATTGGTCATTTTGGTGATGCCTATTTTATTAAAAAAAATACGTATCCCAGGCATTGTTGGGCTGATATTGGCCGGTGTTGCGATTGGCCCAAAAGGCTTTTATCTCATCGAATTGGACGCAGCCATTAAAATGCTGAGTACGATAGGGCTGCTTTATATTATGTTTCTCGCTGGTTTGGAAATAGACTTTCGCGATTTTCAGCGTAATCGCAACAAAAGTATTGTTTTTGGTTTTTTAACTTTCAGCATACCCCTCAGTATAGGCACTTTAACAGCACTCTATGTACTCGATTTTTCCTTCATTTCATCCTTTCTTTTAGCTTCGATGTTTGCCACGCACACACTCATCTCGTATCCGATTGTGTCTCGATTAGGTGTGACCAAAAATGAAGCCGTAACGATAACCGTTGGCGGCACTATCATTACCGATACAGCTGCCCTATTGCTTTTGTCGTTTATCACAGCGAATGCGAAAGGTGGTAGTTGGGAAGATATTTTGATGACTATGGGAATTTCGTTTACATTATTTTTGATAGTTGTGATGGTCATTTTTCCGCGTATTGCTCACTGGTTTTTCAAAAATGTAGAAGCCGAAGGAGCTTCGCAATATATTTTTGCTTTATTAATCGTTTTTGCATCGGCAGTAGTCGCCGAATTAGCACATATAGAACCCATAATTGGTGCATTCATGGCAGGTTTAAGCCTCAATCGGTTGATTCCACATGCATCGGGGCTGATGAATCGCATTAATTTTACTGGAAATGCCCTTTTTATTCCTCTTTTTTTGGTTTCTGTCGGTATGCGCGTTGACCTCCGAGTGCTTTTTGCCGACCTTAATTCTTGGAAAGTTGCCCTAACGATAATTATCGTTGCATACGTATCTAAATGGATTGCGGCATTTATAACTCAAAAAATATTTGGATATTCCAAAATAGAACGACAAATCATTTTGGGCTTAGGCAGCGCACACGCAGCGGCAACACTCGCTATTGTTTTGATTGGTTTTGATTTGAAATTGTTCGACGATTCTGTACTTAATGGAACGATTTTGATGATTCTCGTTTCTTGTTTGGCTTCTACTTTCATTACAGAAATAGCTGCTAAGAAATTGGTTATCAAGGAATTAGAAAAATCAGCTAAAGATACTGAGGGGGTCGAACGCATCCTCGTACCCGTTGCCAATCCTGCCAATTTTGAGACCTTGATTGACTTGGCGATTATGGTTAAAAATCCGCAATCACATGAGCCTATTTTCCCGCTTTCAGTTGTCAACGACGATGCCGAAAGCCGTAAACGCATTTTATTGAACGATAAATTGTTTGAAAATGCCATCAGTCACGCCCGTGCTGCAGAGGTTGACGTTGAGGTTATTTCAAGGGTGGATATAAACGTTGCGGGTGGCATCATCCGTGCGGTTAAGGATTTAGCGATTTCAGATATTATCATTGGTTGGAATGGAAAACCATCTGCGGTGGATATTTTTTTTGGCACAATCATGTCGCATGTTTTAGAGAAAACAGCTCAAGCGGTATTGGTTTCTAAAATCAATCAGCCTGTCAATACCTTTCGTCGGCTTGTCGTCGTTGTGCCACCTCAAGCAGAATTAGAAACGGGTTTTAGTCACTGGATAACGATTATAGAGCGTTTTGTGGCACAATTGGGTGCAAAACTGACTTTTTATAGTGTTGAAAGTTCACCAGATGCCCTGAAAGAGCGATTAAACAAACACCGTTCTTTGCTGCAATCCGAGTTTTTGACCCTACCCCATTGGGAAAATATCAACGATATTGAAAAAATACTGCGGGGGGAGGATTTGCTCATTGTCGTCAGCGCACGAGCGCATACGCTTTCATATTCAAAGGTTATGGAACGTTTGCCGCGTGTTTTGTCACAAGGTTTTGAATCTCATTCATTCCTTATTTTGTTCCCTGAACAGGCTTTAACGGTGGATACTGAGGGGGTGAGCCAGCAGTTTGTGGGGTAGTTAATTCATTTTATGATTTTTTTAGAGAATTTATGGTCTCTTTTATGATGCAAGAGCGCAATATTCTTGGTAAACTTATTAGGAGAATGAGCTTTAATAATTCATCATTCCTGCCCTTTATCTTGTTCCATTGGTTTGGAAGAACCATATTTTGTTGTTACGTCATCATTTTCATTTAGTTCTTGTACTTCTAAATCAAGACTTTCATAGTGATTGACTTTTTCATTAGTTACAGCAGTAGCCGCTGCAGCCGATTGGGCTTCATTCTCAAGATAATACAGGTCTGGCATGCCCGATTCTGCAAGTATCTCATTTGCGCGTTTTAATTTACGCTTAACAAAGCTACTATTTCTATATTTTTTTAAGTCTTCGTCAATTGTAACAACTGGAACTTTTGACAAAAAAAGGTCATCAACTGTATTTTCCATATTATTTTATTTTGTGTAACGAGTAAATAATAATGTACTTTTTGTCATTCTGAACGTAGTGAAAGAATCTATATAAAATTTTCATTTTCAATTGTTTATGTAGTTTCTTTCACTACGTTCAGAATGACAAAATAATCATGTTAATAGTTCATTGGTACTAAGTTTTCATTAAGAAACATTGTAGTATCAACTCGTCGGCTTATCAGGCACAGGCGCAGAAGCATGAAAATCACTAAAAATCCGCTGCGTATAACCTTCTAACAGTTCCAAAACACGTTCTTGTTTTTTTGCTTGAACGATTAGTCCTATGTGATATTCCTTGTTCATACGCCAAACAATTTCATCATCGTTGAACCCCTCAGTATTTGGATGTTTATGACGACTTAAAGAGACGACAATACCAGAATAATCTTTCCTAACTTTTGGCAACACATATTTTTCACCCTTGCCCATCGCTGCTTCAACCCGTGCCCACTCACGCCACAAATTGATGCCTGAAGATGCCTCGACCATTTCTGCCAAATTAGCACCACCGACGCGACAAGCAGTTTCCAAAAACACAAACTTACCCGTCTCACGGTCTTTTATAAATTCTGTGTGCGAAGCGGAATAATTCATGCTGAAAGCCTTCATCACATCGGCATTGAGTTTGGTCAACTGCTTGTCATCATCGCTGCCATATTCGACGGTGACAGAACGGAAAACGCCACCGCCATGTGCCACATCCATAGGCGTTGACAGGTAGCGATTGACGCTCGTAAACACACATTTCCCTTCAAAATTGACAGAATCTACGTGATAAACATCGCCAGGACGGAATTGCTCGATGAGGCTCATATGCCTTTTATCGCCTAATTGGTTGATGATTTGCCATGCTTCATCTTTGTTATGTGCCTTTTTGATGCCTGTTGCAGACGCTTCGCCACGTGGTTTTATGAGCCACGGTGCCTCAACGGAATCGAGGTAATCATTGACTTTATCATTGTTAAAAAGGTCGCTGAAAGCAGGGCAAGCGACACCTTCTGACGATGCCTTAACACGCATCGCCAATTTATCACGGTAAAAACGTCCAGTTGTTTGACCCATGCCGGGGATGCGGAAGTGTTCACGAAGTTCAGTCCCTTTTTCGACATCAAAATCGTCGAGAGACACAATGCGGTCTATCTGTTTGGTTTGCATCAGCCATGCCATTCCAGCGATGACTTCATTCATGTACCAAACGCCTTTTTCGCCATTGATTTCATTGACAAAAAAAATGTCGTCGAGGCTTTCTCTTGGCCAGTTATCATTTTTTAGTAAAGTACCCGTCAATAGATAAACGGTGCAGCCTTCCGCTTTGGCGGCGCGCATAAATTCTTCGCCTTTAAAAAAGCTCGCTATACAGAGGATACTGAGGGGGCGGTTCTGAGTTGCCATATTGGTATTCGTTTTTAGACTTGAATAAGAATGAGTTGCTATTTTTATTTCAAAGCCAAAAAACGTCAATAGAACTCAAATTTCAAAATTGTTTTGAAAAAAAAGCAAAAAGCAAAGGACAAAGAGTAAAAGGCAAGGGGCAAAGAGCAAAAGGCAAAGAGCAAAAAGCAAGGAGTAAAATCGAATAAATTCGCTCTTTGCCCCTTGCCCTTTGCTCTTTGCCTTTTTAAATTAGTGCATATAATAAGACAAATCATGCTGATCGAGAATCGCATCTAAAATATTGTCTTTACCACGAATATAACCTTCTTTGAGTTGATAGCTGTATATTTTCCCAAATTCATTCCAATAAAATGCTGAAAATGAGCCTTTTACATCTTTTACTAAATCATAAAATGGCATGTGCAGTTCTTTTTCTATCATTTCAATGAGGAGAAAACCTTGTGTCCGACTCAAATTGGTTAAGTTTTTTCTGAGTTGGTCTTCCATCTTGTTTTCCAATTGTTTGATGTATTTTTTTCGATCCCGGTCACTCAAATCACGTGTAGCGACATTCATTTGGCGATAAGTTCTCACGGCTTCGACAGCATAAGGAATGACCGTTGGGGCTAATCGGCGATAGCGTTCCCAACGCTTATAATCGTCGGCGCTGGCAAAAAACTTAGGGGCTTTGACTTCAAACTCACGCAGCTGCATATAGATAAGTGTATCGCCATTGGGTAAAATCATGGCAGACACTAAATATTTGCCGTCCGTTTGGCGATAGGCATAGCCAGGCGCAATATCTTGTCCGAAAGAGGAGGATAAGAAACAAATATTTAAGAATATAATGGCTACTAATTGCTTGATTTTCATTATTTTATAAATAATTATACACTTTTTGATGGTTTTACTGAGGGGGTACTTACGATTTGAATCGCCTAAAAATTTATACCTTTATGCTTTCAAATTCAACATTAAGACGTAAAAACTATCAGATAAAACGTTTGAATGTAAAATACGTTGTTAATTTATATTTAAAATTTCTAAAAATACGTCTCATTTTACCTCCAAAATCACTCAATCACTCAATTATATATTTCATATGAAAGCCATGATTTTCGCTGCAGGGCTTGGTACGCGCCTGCGTCCATTGACAAATGACCGACCGAAAGCCCTTGTAGAAGTCAAAGGTATGTCTCTTTTAGAAATAAATATTCGAAGGCTCATACATTTTGGCGTTCGGGATATTATTATCAATACCCATCATTTTGCAGACAAAATTGATGCCTTTCTGGATAGTAGAGACCGCTTTGGTATCCATATAGTCACATCTCACGAAGCAGAAAAACCGCTTGAAACGGGTGGTGGACTCAAAAAAGCCGCTTGGTTTTTCGACGATGGGCAACCATTTTTTGTCTGTAATGCCGATATTTTGAGCAATATTGACTTGGCAAAAATGTATAACAAGCATTGTACTTCGGGTGCTTTAGCAACTTATGCGACCCAACAACGCAATACTTCGCGTTATATGCTCCATGATACTGAGGGGGTGCTGTGCGGTTGGATGAATACGGCGACGAAGCGGGTGCGTATGGGCAGAATGGCAACGGACTTGGAAATGTTGTCGTTTAGCTGTTTTCATGTCATCAATCCTGCAATTTTTGAGACGACACCTGATGCCGATTTTTTCTCAATGATTGACTGGTATTTAGCGGTTTGTGGTGAGCATAAAATTTTAAATTATCGGCACGACGAAGATGTTTGGTGCGATGTGGGTAAGCCCGAAACATTGGCAGAAGCGGCAAATATCATGGATAAATTATTGGTCTGATAATGTTGATATTTAGGTGGAAAATCCTCGTTTTCAAAACGTTATCCACACGTTTTCAACATAATTTATTATTATTTGCATTCGTTTAAAAACATAATTTGACAGTAGTGATTTAAACCTTTTTTTTTATTTCTATTGTTCTTATTACCCAAATTTTAATTGGTTTTAAATGCTAATAGACATAGAGACTTTGGTTGACGTTCAAAGACAATAGGAGTCCAATACCTTGACTGTTAAATATTTATACTTTTCAATAAAAAAATATTAACATTTCGTAGTTTTTATCAACATAATTAATAGACATACGTGACTTTTCAACATTATGTTACAGCATAGGCCAATTATTTTTAAAGAATATTGATTTAATGTACCTTTTTTAAGCTTGAGAATGAACGTTTTATACATTTTCAACAGGGGGGTGTGGATAAACGATTTCGATGTGGAAAACTGAATTTTAATTTAATATAAAGACGTTTAAAATCAGATAAAAATACCATGCAACTTAATAAAATTGGCGACAAAATCAACACGTATGACAGCATCGAAACGCTGGCAAAACAGTGGAAAAACGAGGGCTTAACCATCGTTTTCACCAATGGCTGTTTCGATATTTTACATTATGGACACCTCCATTACCTTGCAGCGGCACGAGATTTGGGCGACCGATTGGTTGTAGGTCTTAATTCGGCCGCTTCGGTCAGTCGTCTAAAAGGCGCGCACCGTCCGTTGAATGATGAGTTGACGAGGCAATATTTACTCGCTGCTTTGTCGTTTATTGATGCGATTGTGGTGTTTGAAGAAGACACACCGATTGAATTGATTAAGCGGGTCAAACCGACCATTTTAGTAAAAGGTGGCGATTATGCCTTAGACCAAATCGTTGGTGCTGACATTGTTATAGAAAATGGCGGGCAAGTGATGAGTCTGCCTTTCGTTGAGGGTTATTCAACAACAAATTTGGAGCAAAAAATAAAAATGCAATAGGTTATGTAGATGACCAGGCAAAAAAAGTAAACCATTTCGTCTCAATAATTAACTTTGCGCCCACATTCGACGTATAAAATTGAAACTTGAATTATAAAAATGAATTTTCTTTCACATAAGCCAACCAAATATATGCACATTAGTTTATTTGCCGCATTATTGCTGAACCTCTTTTCTTGCTCTCTTGACAAGACATATGATAATCAAAACAATGCGGCCCCTCAGTCACAAACGAGTCAAGACTCAACAATGTTTGTACCGACGAAACCAGAGGACACCTTGAATGTTGAAAAACTCGCTAAAACGCGCATTGACTCCAATAGCCGTGTCATATATTTAACTTTTGACGATGGCCCATTGTCCCCAACGCCTTATTTGACAGAGATTATACTTGAAAAACAGATAAAAATGTCGGCTTTCGTGGTGGGTATGCACGCTTTGATGAATAAAGGTTTTATGCGACACCTTGATGCCATGAAACGCAGTCCTTATATCGAAGTCTGCAACCACTCATATTCTCATGCTTATGGTAAGTATCAAAACTTTTACTCACGTCCCGAAGCGGCTGCTCAAGACATTATTGGCAATGAAGATAAGTTAGGTTTGTTGACAAGAATAGTGCGGATGCCTGGACGGGATATTTGGGCAACGGACAGTATCAAGCGCGGTTGGTCGCAAACAGGTGGCAAAACAGCGAGTATTTTGCTTGAAAAGGGCTTTAAAATCTATGGTTGGGATATGGAATGGGAGCATTTTGGCAACACCTTGCCCAAACAAACACCTGCTCAAATAGTCGCTTTGATTGATTCGATGTTTGATAGAAAAAAAACGTTTACACCCAATCACCTTGTTTTTTTGGGACATGACGAAATGCTCGCAAAGGAAAAAGGCAGACAGGATTTGAGAGAAATCATTGAAACATTGAAACAACGCGGTTATATTTTTGAATTTATCAGCAATTATCCACGATAAGGTTTTGGCATTAAGATTTTAAAACAAAAGACGTTAAGACACTTGTAGTTCTTAACGTCTTTTGTCTTAAAATCCTATAATCTTAGAATTCAATAACCTGTCTTCAAACCTACAAAAGTCGCTGCCAAACACAGTACGACACTCAAAGCAATATTGACAAAAGCCATAAAAAATTGGTCGCTATGAAACAACGACCACGTCTCGTTTGAAAAGGTCGAAAAGGTCGAAAAACCGCCACAAAAGCCTGTGGCGAACAATAAACGTTGCTGTTCTGACAAATTTCCTTTCAAAACCATTCCTGTCAACAAACCAATAATGAAACAGGCTAAGATGTTAGCCACCATCGTCGCCCAAACAAAATGGTAGCCTAACTTATTGATAATCAAAGCAATAGTATATCGGGCAACACTCCCAAACCCGCCTCCAATGAAAACAGCTAAAACCTTCATATTGACTTGTATTTTTAGATATAGAATTGAAATCCGTTATTAACGAGCTGTAAAGAAAAACAAAATGGTACTTTTGCGGCTTAAAATTTAATAAATCGTTTTTTTATGGCAGAGAATTTCGTTGATTACGTCAAAATAAATTTCCGTTCGGGCAAAGGTGGCCCAGGTTCGATGCACTTTTATCGGGGCAAATATATTCCTAAAGGTGGTCCCGATGGCGGCGACGGTGGGCGTGGTGGCGACATCATACTGAGGGGTAATAAGCAAATGTGGACTTTGTTGCATTTGAAATATCGCAAACACATATTCGCAAAAGATGGTGCAGGTGGTACGGGCGCACAGATGCACGGCGCAGATGCGGAGGACGTTATCCTCGATGTGCCGCTTGGAACGGTCGCAAAAGACGCTGAAACGGGTGAAATCCTTTTCGAAATAACAGAAGAAGGCGAGCGGCGTGTCCTATATAAAGGTGGTCGGGGCGGTCTCGGCAACACGCATTTTAAAACCTCCACGCATCAGACACCTCGTTTTGCACAACCAGGCGAGCCTGGCATCGAGGCTTGGGCAATTTTAGAATTAAAAGTTTTGGCGGATGTCGGTTTGGTCGGCTTCCCAAATGCTGGAAAATCAACCCTTTTGGCAACGATTACAGCGGCAAAACCAGAGATTGCAGACTATCCTTTTACGACAATTGTACCGAATCTCGGCATCGTTGCGTATCGTGATTATCGCTCATTTGTTATGGCAGACATTCCGGGCATCATCGAAGATGCACACAAAGGTAAAGGCCTCGGACATCGTTTTTTGAAGCATATTGAGCGCAACGCAACGCTTTTATTCCTTATTCCTTGCGATTCTGAACGAGGCATCAAGGCAGAATACGCCATTTTATTGAATGAATTGGAGCAATTCAATGAAGAACTTTTGCATAAACCGCGCTTGTTGGCGATTACAAAAACAGATATTTTGGGCGAGGAAATGATGGAAATGGTGAAACAAGAACTGCCCGAAGGGGTTGATTATGTCCTAATTTCGGCTGTTGCTCAAAAGGGTTTGGTGGAGTTGAAAGACGCTTTGTGGAAAAAAATTAATGATTAAATATTTATTCCTCAATTTATTTAATTTTAAAATAATGCCCAAATTTTTAAAAATCCTTGTGATTTGTTTGTTTATCATCTTGAAAACGAATATTTCTTATTCGCAAGACCAACATAACAAAGGCTCTTTGTATTTCTATTGGGGTTGGAATCAAGCGCGATACACACATTCTGATATTCGCTTTTTTGGTAACGACTATGATTTTACGCTCAAACAGGTTGTTGCAAAAGAGCGACAAACGCCATTTGATGTTAAGGTTTATTTTAATCCTCAAACGATTACAATTCCACAAGTGAATTATCGAATTGGTTATTTTTTGAATGACCACTACGATATTTCGATTGGCGTTGACCACATGAAATACATTATGGTACAGAATCAATCTGTGCCGATTAAAGGCTATTTGAAAGTAGCGGGCAGCAAATTCGATGGCGTTTACAATGGTGAGAACATCGTTTTAACGGAAGATTTTTTAACTTTTGAGCATACAGATGGCTTAAATTATGTCAATTTTGAAGTCAATCGCTTCGACAAAATAGCCGATTTATCAAAATGGTCAATCAAAAATGTCGCTATCAACTTAACAGAAGGTGTAAGCGTTGGGGCATTATTGCCACGTACTAATACAAAATTGTTGGACAACACCCGTTACGATCAGTTTCATTTGGCGGGTTATGGCATGGCCGCAAAAGTCGGTTTAAATGTTTCGATATACAAACACTTTTTCATTCAAAGTGACCTCAAAGGCGGCTTTATCAATATGCCCGATATTCGGACAACGGAATTTACATCTGACCGTGCAGCACAACACTTCTTCTTCGTTCAAGCGAATATTTTATTTGGTTTGAAATTTCATATTTGAGTTGCTTTGATGTTCATAATACCCCCCCTCAGTATTTTTGGGTTTGATGGCGTCATAGATTCTAATTTGTATGTATAAATTTATTAAAAATAATCAGAACTATGTACTTTGTGGTACAAAGTACATAGTTCTGAAATTAAATTGTAAAACTTAAATACATTCATGCAAAACGAAACAACCACCCCCTCAGTAATTCCAGTAAAAATCAACGACCCACGTACCATGAACGGCTGGGCGTTTTTTGATTGTGCCAACTCTGCACATTCCTTGGTGATTACAACTGCCGTTTTTCCGCCGTTTTTTGCAGCCATTGCGCCAAAAGAAGTCTCGTTTTTAGGCGCAACCGTTTCGTCGAGCGCGATGTTGGCTTATGCCATCACAATTGCCTACATGGTCATTGCTTTCACTTCGCCGATACTCTCAGGCATTGCTGATTATGGCGGAAAACGAAAGCTTTTCATGCGCTTTTTCACCACATTGGGCGCATTTGCTTGTATGGCGATGTTTTTTATGGAAAAACCAGACCAATGGCAAATTGGTTTTTGGACGTATGTATTCGCCATGATTGGCTATGCGGGTGGCGTTGTATTTAATAATGCGTACTTACCCATCATTGCCACTCCCGATAAATTTGACAGCCTTTCCGCACGGGGTTTCACCTATGGTTATATTGGTAGCACATTTCTATTAATAGTTAATTTAGTAATGATATTGTTTTATGATAAATTAGGCTTTCCAGACAAAGGGATTCCGACACGTTTAGCCTTTATCATGGTCGGTGCATGGTGGTTGGGTTTTTCTCAAATCACCTTTAATCGGATGCCAAAAGATAAAAGCACCCCCCTCAGTATAAATTCAGTTTCAAAGGGTATCGGCGAATTATTGAAGGTTTGGCAAACCGTTAAGACCGATTTTAACCTCAAACGCTACCTCGCCAGCTTCTTTTTCTTCGATTCGGGTGTGCAAACGATGGTTTTTTTAGCGACTGTCTTTGCATCAAAAGAGTTGAAAATGGAACTAACAGAACTCATCACCCTCGTTTTAGTCATACAAATCGTGGCAGCCGCTGGTGCTTACGTTTTTGCGAAGGTCTCAGAAAATAAAGGGAACAAATTTGCTCTCATTGTCATGTTGTGCATTTGGATTTTCATTACTTTTTTAGCTTTTTTCATCCACAGCAAAGAGGCTTTTTATGCACTCGGTGGCTTACTCGGCTTCGTTCAAGGTGGTATTCAAAGTCTTGGTAGAGCGACTTATGCCAAATTGATGCCTGTTGGCACAAAAGACACGACTTCTTTTTATAGTTTTTATGATTTAACGGATAAAATCGCGGTCATTATGGGTACGTTTGTTTTTGGTTCTATTGACCAAATCATAGGCATACGTTATAGTGTACTCGCTATGGGGATTTTATTTGTTTTTGGTATCCTATTATTATTGCCTGTAAAAATTCCACGTACACAAGCCGTATAGATATTAAGATAATGTCCTTTAAAACAAAAGATATTTCATTGACTTTCAAGGAAATAGATGTCAAGTTGACCATCATTGAAAACCTCGATGAACTGTTTGATAACCTCATTCGGAAAGGCGACGACCACCCCGATGTGCTTGACGAACGCATACCTTATTGGGCAGAACTCTGGGCTTCCGCTTTGGCAATGAGTTGGTATTTAGTTGAAAATCAACATCTTATAACCCCCTCAGTAACTGTAACAGAAATCGGCTGTGGCTTAGGATTACCATCTATTATTGCAGGAAAATTGGGTGCAGAAGTTTGCTTGACAGATTATGATGACGATGCTTTGAATTTTGCAAAACAAAATTGGGAACAAAACTTACCCCATAAAATAGCCCGTTTTGAACAACTCGATTGGCGCAATCCCGACCCCTCCCTATCGGCAGACCTTTTACTGGCTTCTGATGTTGCCTACGAAAAACGGGCTTTCGAGCCACTTTTAAATGCTTTTTCAACTTTATTGAAACCTAAAGGAACGATTTTGATAACTGAACCGAACCGTCCTGTGTCAACTGACTTCTTTTCTAATCTGCACACTGAGGGGTATACTGTAAAAGGTGAACAACGCTCGGTTGAGTTAAAAGGGCATTCCTTTTTGATATATATTTATTTGATTAATCGTCTTATGGAATGATGAATGTGCAAAATGTTGATTCCCAACATTTTGCACATTCATCATTTATCATTCATCATTTCCTTAATTGGTTATCTCCAAAAGCAACCGCAACTCCGTCGCATCTTTCGCTTTCAGTTTACCACTTAAAATTAAGCGCAACTCACGTCGCCTTGCAGCAGCATCATATTGTTCCGTTTCCTCACGTGAAAGGGCGATGACCGCAGGGACCTCTTGGGGCTTATTATTGGCATCATCAAGCGCAACAAAAGTCAAGTAGGCATGATTGCAACGACGAGGATTGCCGCCTTTCATATCGGAAGCAAAAACCTCTACAAATATCTCAACAGACGTATTAAAAGCCCTCGTTACAACCGCTTCTAAGGTCACAATATCGCCCTGTGATATGGGTTTTTGAAACGAAACGTGGTCAACGGACACCGTGACCACCTGCGATTGACAGTGCTTTCCTGCACATATTGCCGCCACAATATCCATCCATTTCATCAAATTACCGCCCATGAGATTGCCCATTGGGTTGGTGTCGTTGGGCATGACCATTTCGGTCATAATGGTTTTGGATTCACTAATTTTTTTACCTTGAATCATAATTTAGTTTTATCAAAAAATACTGTTAAGGTACGAAATCCCGATTATGTCGGGAATGGGGGTGCTTAACGAATCATCACGCCCTTTCTATCCAAAAACGGTATCATCGTAAAGTGCGCTCTGTCAATAGCCCCGACGACAAACACGTATTTTTTGTCATAAAGTTGACCATCGTAGGAAAAACTTACCCAATACTCATGCGACAGCCAAAACAGGTCTTTGGGAATAGGCTCAACTTGTATCAATTGCATCGGTCCGACTTCTTCAAAAAAATGGCGGAGTGTCGTTGTTTGGCGTTTTTCGCCTGTTTCATCTTCGCCATAACCGCGAGAAACGACCATGACGTTGCGAATCGCTTCTTCTTTAAAATTTATTAGGAAACACTCCCATAAATCATCATCGCCATAGGCAGGTGGCACGACGACCATTGCCATATCTTCAACTTTTAGTTCTGGAATATCTTTTTTCATAATAGATTTTTTTTAAACAAATTCAAACCCAAAAACATCCTTAAAATGCCTTTTGAGTTTATCTTTTACCTCATTAACGTCAATTTCTCTGCCAAGTTCAATCGCCAATGAAGTGACTGTTTTATCGGCGTCTTCAATACCGCAAGGAATGATATTGTTGTAATAATTAACATCGGTATTGACATTAAATGCAAAGCCGTGCATCGTTACCCAACGACTTAAATGCACGCCAATGGCGCAAATTTTACGTTTTTTATCTGTTTTTACTGAGGGGGTAGGTAATCCCGATTCTGTAAGAAAAGGGGCATTTCCTCCAACCCAAACACCTGTATATTCTTTAATGCGATACCCTGTCAAACCATATTCTGCAATGGTGCGAATAATCACTTCTTCGAGCGCACGGACGTAACGATGCACATCTGTGAAAAAACATTCCATATCAAAAATAGGATAGCCCGTGATTTGACCTTCGCCGTGATATGTAATGTCACCGCCGCGATTGATTTTAAAAAACTCAATATTTTGCTCTGTCAACTGCGTTTCATTCAACAATAAATGGTCAATTGAACCGCTTTTCCCTAAGGTATAAACGTGGTTGTGTTCACAAAAAAGCAAGTAACTCTTTTGTTGAGAAATCAAATTTTCTTGGAAAGATACAGCTGGAATACTTTCTAAGTTTTTGATAGTCAATTTGTTATCAATAACCTGTTTCAAAATTTGAAACTGATAATCCCATGCTTTATGGTAGGATATTCGACCTAAATCTTGAAAAATGACTTTGGGCAGCATTTTATTTTTTGCGCAAAGATAAAGGTTTGCATAGGGATTATTGCATATCGAAGAAGGAATGTCACAGTCTGATACGTTGCAGAGGGCTTCAATGTAGTGCATATCTTGTTCTATATTGGAAATGCGATAATCCTTTGGCTGTTGGGCTAATAAAGGGAACTTTTTAGCAAAAGCATAGTAGATAACAACTATTGAAGCATAACTTTGTGCAAAACGAGAGAGTGTTTAGTTTTTTGTGTTTCGTGTTTAGGTAAGCATTGAATATCAATATGTTCGAAAAACTATATACAAAAAACTAAACACTCTCCAAAACGATTCTAATCTTAATCGTTTCGACATTTTTCAGTAGTCTTTCCATCAATAAAATTAAATATTACCTCATGTTTAATATCAATCTTAAAACCGTCGCGTGGCATACCATTTTTTGGATATGTCTTTTTTTGTACGAATGGCTGCCCAGTAGTTCTATCCACGATTGTTATCAAGCCGCGTTCAATGCAGCCATACTCAATGTGCCGATTATTATGGTCGCCACATATTTTCATATTTTTGTCACTTTCGAAAAGTTTTTACTGAAGAAGAAATATGGCTTATTCGCTCTGAGTTTGGGGTTAAGCTTAGTTGTTTTTGGTTTTTTGAGACGTGTTGTCAATTTTTATATGATCATGAGCGTCCTTTATCCTACGAAAGCGACGAATTTATATTATTTACCAAAAATAACGATTGATGCAGTCAATGTCCATCTTTTTGTTGGTTTGGGTATTATGATTTATTCTATCCGAAAATGGGCTGAACAACGCCATATTAATGAGGAATTGATGAAGGAAAAAGTGGCTGCCGAATTGTCGTTATTGAAATCGCAAGTGCAACCGCATTTCATTTTCAATACCTTGAACAATATATATATGTTGTCGCTGAAAAATTCGCCTCAAACGAGTGATATGATTTACCGACTTTCAGCACTGTTGAGTTATATGTTGTACGATACAAAACGGCAATACATTGAGATTGAAAAAGAAATAGATTATGTAAAAAATTATATTAATCTTGAAAAAATCCGTTATGGCGAGCGATTTGATGTGCAATTGAATGTCTTTAACAATGTTCGAGGCGTGCATGTGACACCTTTATTGTTTTTGCCCTTGGTCGAAAATGCTTTTAAACACGGTGTCAGCAATGCCGTTGAAGACTCTTGGATTCATATTGATATTTCACTCAAAAAGAATATGTTGATTTTTAAGATAGAAAACAGTGTTATCAAAGAAAAAAATGTCTCAAATGGTTTTGGCAATGGCATTGGTTTAGAGAACTTGAAACGGCGACTTGAAATTTTGTATCCGAATAGACATGAATTGAAGGTAATGAATGACGATTGTTCACATTTGGCGACTTTAAAAATCAATTTTGATACAATTACTGAGGGGGGGATACTGAGTAAAAAAACGGTACAGCGCAAAGAAAAAACGGCATTAACGAATCAATCGCTTTTTGCCATGAAGAATTTATTTGTATTTTTGAAATTCTAAATGGAATTGTTAATGGTGAATGGTAAATGGTGAATGGTGAATAAAATTTCACTATTCACCATTCGCCATTCACCATTCACCATTCCCAAAAACAACTTTTGCTATGAAAATAAAATGTCTTGTCGTTGACGACGAACCACTTGCCGCCGAACTGGTTTCCACACACATCGCTAAAACGCCTGAATTGGAGCTGGTGGGTACTTGTGGCAATGCCATCGAAGCCTTTTCCATCCTGCAACGTGAACCCATTGACCTCCTTTTTTTAGACATTCAAATGCCGCGTATGACGGGTTGGGAATTGCTGCGCAACTTGCCGACCAAGCCTTATGTCGTTATTACGACGGCTTATCGCGAGTATGCCCTTGATGGTTACGAGTTCGATGTTTTAGATTTTTTGTTAAAACCCATTACGCAGGAACGTTTTATGAAGGCGGTTGATAAATTTCATCTGCGTAAATCCATGCCGATTGAAGTCCCCCCCTCAGTAGGCGACAGCTACGAACAGGCGTATAAGTACTTCAAAGTGAACAGAGAGATGAAAAAAGTTTTCTTGAAAGACATATTGTATATCGAAAGTCTAAAAGATTATGTCCGCATCAAAACAGATAAAGAATCGCTCATCACGTATCAACGTATCAGTTATTTGGAGGAAAAATTGCCCGAAGATAAGTTTATCAGGGTACACAAATCCTTTATTGTTGCCGTTGACAAAATATCCGCTTTAGGTGCTAACACTGTGAAAATCAAGGACAAAGAGATACCAATTGGTCGTAATTACAAAATGAATGTGACGAAATTGACCTCTGCGGGGCAATGAAAATGCGAACATCCTCCTCGGTCACACCCACTGGGATCACATCCAGGGTTTTCCATTTTTCAGCCCGGCCTTTGTAAAAGG
>JANLQI010000527.1:0-16912 GCA_031367705.1 Saprospiraceae bacterium
TTAGTACATTGGACAAACGTTACCGAAGTCAGAAAGGCAAAAGAAAGGACTAAGAGTAAATTTTTCATAATGTGGTTTAATGAATGAATAAAATTGGATTGTTCGGCTTGTTTTTTAATTTTCTAATTGGATAAAAGTACAAACTTTATCAATAATTTTACCCGTTTCTAAACCAGAAATCGTTAAATTACTTAAAAATAAGAAAAAAATAAGAAAAAAATAATGAAACCAACACAATCAGGTAAAGCACCCTGCAACGATATTGACATTTATTACGAAACTTTTGGGCAACCTAAAAATTCGGCTATCCTGCTTATCATGGGTCTCGGCGCGCAAAGCATCCTTTATGGTGAACATTTTATTCAGCCTTTGGTAGATGCTCAATATTATGTTATCCGTTTTGATAATCGCGACATCGGCTTATCAACTTGGATGAATGATACTTGGCAAAAAGAAAAACCCTATACGCTCAAAGATATGGCAACCGATACGGCGGGCTTGCTCGATTATTTGAACATTCCAAAAGCGCACATCATCGGTGTATCTATGGGCGGCATGATTGCCCAAGAACTATCGCTTGCTTTTCCCGATAAGGTTTTGAGTTTGACTTCTATCATGTCTTCGGGATATGTTTCAAGCCCTGCGCTTGTACCGTTTAAACAGAAATTATTTATGCTTAGTTTGCCTTTTTTATTGAAACGGATACATATAAAACACAAAATGATAGAGCCAGAAGTCAGCGTTGATAGTTTTGTTGAAATGTACCGAAGATTGGCGGGTAAAAGGTTTACTTACGATGCGCCGCATTTCAGAAAAGTGTTCACAGAAGGCATTGAAATCAGGAAAGGTCAAAATCCCAAAGGTCTTTATCAGCAATATTGCGCCATCGTTGCGTCGGGTTCGCGGTTAAAGTTCTTGCACACCATCAAAGTCCCGACTTTAATTATGCACGGCACAGATGATCCACTTATTCCTCACATACATTCAAAAATATATGCACCTTTGATTCTACAAGCAAAATTGGTTTTGTTACAAGGGATAGGGCATGAATTGCCCAAAGGTATTTTACCACAAGTGCATGATGAGATATTGGCATTGGTATCGAACGGGGAAATACTAAAGGCGTAACATCGTAACATCCGTTATTTAAATGAAAATCAGCATAAATCAATCCAATCAGTCGAATCAGTGTTCAAGCACCCCCTCAGTATCAATCATAAAAACATGGAAAAACCTTTAGTCAATCAATCCTATCTACTTAAAAAAATGCAAGGCAAAGGCGGTTGGACGTATGCCGAAATACCTGAAATTCGACCTAATAAACAGGTGTATTTCAATTGGGTCAAAGTACGCGGCTCGATTGATGGTTACGAAATCAAGCAATACAATTTGATGCCCATAGGTAATGGCAATTTGTTTTTACCCGTCAAAGCAGCTATTAGAAAGGTCATTAAAAAAGAAGCGGGCGACTCGGTACACGTTATATTATATGCCGACAATACCCCCCTCAGTATTCCCGACGAATTGATGGTTTGTTTGTTGGATGCGCCCAAAGCGCACACCTTTTTTATGTCTTTAACAGAGACACATCAAAAAGCGTACATTGATTGGATTTATGATGCTAAACGATTGGAAACCAAAGTCAATCGCATCGCAAAGACGATTGAAAAATTAGAACTTGGATTGAAGTTCAATGAAAAAGAAGACGAATTATGAACCATGAGATAGTAAAACTAAGGTTACAAAACCAACAAATCCATGCACCAAAAACCACTTCGCCAACCGAATTAGTGGCTTGGATGGGTGCGATGCAAGCACAGGATTATGAAATGTCGAAATGGGCAATGGGTGTTAGATTACCGAGTCAAACCGAAGATACTCTCGAAGCGGCAATGAACAATGCCGAAGTTTTGCGAACACATGTGCTTCGTCCAACGTGGCATTTGGTTGCACCTGAAAACATACGTTGGATGCTGGAACTGTCGAGACCACAAATTGAGAAAATTGTTGCGGGCTACAATAAAAGGTTGGGATTGGATTATTCTATTCGCCATAAATCCAATACAATTATCGAGAAAGCTTTAGAGGAACAACCCAACTTGACACGCAATAAACTCATGCAAGAGCTTGAAAATCAAGGCATTATTGCAAGTGACATTCGTGCCGCTCATCTGATGTTTCATGCTGAATTAACAGGTTTGGTATGCAGTGGTATTCGCAAAGGCAAACAGTTGACTTATGCACTTTTAGATAAACGTGCGCCTTTGACACAACCTTTACTTCGAGAAGAAGCCCTAACGAAATTGGCAACTTTGTATTTTCAAAGTCATTCACCCGCCACTTTGAAAGACTTTGCGTGGTGGAGTGGGCTGACCTTAACGGATGCTCGAAAAGGGATTGAAAACATTAAAGAACAATTGGAAACCTTGGCAATTGACAAGACGGTTTACTACGTTTTTCCTTCAAAAACCATAAAAACGGAGCAAAAAGACATCGTTTTGCTCCCTGCTTTCGATGAATACATGGTGAGTTATACAGACCGAACGGCTGCTTTGCCTTTAGAATACACGAAACAAGCCATCTCTTCAAATGGTATTTTTACACCTATTATTGTTCACAACGGTAAAGTAATTGGGGTTTGGAAACGCAAGCTGAAAACGAAATATGTTGAGATAGAACTCATGCCATTTGAGCCCATTTCAAAGGATTTAACAAATGAGATACAAAAAGCGTTTGACGTTTATCAGGAATATTTAGGTGGTATAGAGATAAGATTTTTATGAAAGTACCCCCTCAGTAAAAATGCCCTTTTCATTTATTTTTAAATGAGAATTAGGTGCAATTAATTGATTCTTATCACAAAATATTGACATTTCAAAAAAAAATAATTGTGTTTTCCAAATTAAAACCGCTTAGTTTTGTAACCAGTTAAACAATAATGTTTAACATTAACACTTTTATTAAACCAGTATAATGAAGCTACTACACATCATCGCCTCGCCAAGAGGTGAAAAATCGCGGACAAACCGTATCTCCAATGAGTTTATCGACTCGCTTAAAAGTAAACATCCTAATTTAGTTGTAGAAGACTTAGAACTTTTCCAGTTGAATTTACCAACGCTCAATCAAAATGTTACTGAGGCAAAATACATGACAATTGCGGGTGCAACTTTGGACACAGCCAGTCAATTTATGTGGAATGAAGTAACGGATATCGCTACTTCATTTGCGTCTTTTGACATCTATGTCATATCTGCGCCTATGTGGAATTTTTCAGTGCCTTATAAACTGAAACACTACATTGATGTCATTATGCAACCCGGCCTTCTTTTCAAATTCACGGCATCAGGTGTTGAAGGTTTGTTAAAGAACAAAAAAATGATTTGCATTACATCTCGTGGGAGCGATTACAGCGCAAACAGTCCGATGAATTCCATGGATTTTCAAGAACCCTATTTGCGGGCGATTTTTGGGTTTGCAGGCATTACAGATGTCTCTTTTATCAATGCACAACCTTTAGATTATACGCCAGACCTAACGGCAATGAAAGTCAGTGAAGCCAATAGTGCCGCTTTAGATTTAGCAACATCCATAAGTTTTTAAGAATACTATTCTTAGATAATCATATCACTTCCAAAGAGGTTCGCAGCGTATTACGTTGCGAACCCTTTTTGTTTTGAGTGATGAGAACTGAATTTTATCTAAAATCACAAATTTGCAAACTTGTTTTTCGACTCTTATCTAATATCTTCTCCTATTTTGTTTATATTCACACCTCATTAATTTATCAAATAATAAGCATCATAATGAAAAAAAATACACTCTCACGCAGAAGTTTTCTTGTAAACACTGCAAAAACTGGTATCGCACTCGGTTTACCTTCCATAGTTCCTGCTTCTGTTTTTGGCAAAAATGCACCGAGTAACCGCATCAATATCGGCTGCATCGGTACGGGTCGTATTGCACAAACCCACGATATGCCAGGTGTTTGGCAATACAAAAGCACCCAAATCATTGCCGTTTGCGATTTAGATTCAAAGCGTGCCAATGAAGGTAAAATCCTCACCAATAACTACTACTCCAAGCGAGACGGCAAGCCTTTCGACGGCGTAAAAGCCTATACCGATTACCGTGAATTGCTTTTGAATAAAGACATTGATGCCGTCACCATCAGTACGCCCGACCATTGGCACGCGCTTTGCGCCATTCATGCCGCACGCGCGGGAAAGCATATTTATTTGCAAAAACCCACGTCTTTGACCATATCAGAAGGGCGTATTATGGCAGATATTGTTAAGAAAACAGGTATTACTTTCCAAATTGGTAGCCAACAACGCTCATCAGAGCAGTTCCGTTATGCTGCTGAATTGGTGTTGAACGGACGTATCGGCGACTTAAAAACCGTTTATGTCGGCTTACCAGGCGACCCAGGCGGCGATGAAGAAAAAGAAATGCCGATTCCAAAGGGTTTCAACTACGATATGTGGCTCGGTTCGACCCCCTCAGTATATTACACTGAAAAGCGCGTACATCCGCACGTGGGCTATGACCGTCCAGGTTGGTTGCGTTGCGAACAATTTGGCGCGGGCATGATTACAGGTTGGGGCGCACACCATATTGACTCCGCACATTGGGGCATGGGTACGGAAACAGGCGGACCGATTGAAGTATCGGGACATGCCGATTTTCCTAAAAGCGGTCTGTGGAATGTGCACGGCATTTTCACAACGGAGGCTTTATATGCCAATGGCGTAAAAATGATTGTCAGCAATGAGTTGCCAAACGGTATCAAGTTCGAAGGTACTAAGGGGTGGATATTCGTCACACGCGGAGCCTATCGCGCCACTTCAAGCGACCCAATTGACCCGAAAGCGCCTAAACCATTGGAAGCCAGCGACCCGTCTGTACTCACTTCTGTAATAGGCGCAGATGAAATTCATTTGCCGATTAGTACAGAACATCATGGCAATTGGTTGGCTGCGATAAAGGCAAAAACACAAGGGATTGCGCCAGTTGAAGTCGCTCACAGGGCGTGTTCAGCGTGTTTGGTGCATCATATCGCCATGAAAGTAAAG
Organism: Saprospiraceae bacterium; assembly: GCA_031367705.1. Taxonomy (GTDB): domain Bacteria; phylum Bacteroidota; class Bacteroidia; order Chitinophagales; family Saprospiraceae; genus JAAFJT01. The sequence continues at coordinate 5,076 of JANLQI010000527.1, forward strand.
CGCAAAGTGTATTGGGACCCGACCAAAGAGCAATTTAAAAACGATGCAGAAGCAAATGCAATGTTGTCTCGTCCGCAACGTAAAGGGTATGAGATTGTATAAAAAACTAAAAAAACGACTAACCATGCAAAGAAAAACATTTCTCAAAACCTCCGCCGTACTCGTCGCAAGCGGCTTTTTACCTACATTTTCTTCTTGCAAACAAGAAGCCGCAGCCGTTCGCAAAAATTGGGCGGGCAATTTTACATACACTGCTAAGAACTTGCATCAACCCAAAACAGTTGAAGAGGTGCAAGCCGTTGTGAAGAAACTGGGTCAGCAAAAAACATTGGGTTCATGCCATTGTTTTAACAATATTGCTGACAGTCCAACCGACCAAGTTTCGTCTTTGGGACTCAATAAAGTCGTCTCTATTGATGAAAAAGCGATGACCATTACAGTCGAAGGTGGTGCAAAATATGGTCAATTCAGTCCTGAATTGGATAAAAAAGGCTACGCATTGCACAATTTGGCTTCGTTGCCTCACATTTCCGTAGCGGGTGCTTGCTCGACAGCGACACATGGTTCGGGTATGAAAAATGGTAATTTGGCTTCGGCAGCTTCTGCCATCGAATTGGTGACACCCAATGGTGATTTGATAAATTTAAGTCGGGGGAAAGATGGTGATAAGTTCAATGGTGCAGTGGTCGGTTTAGGTGCTTTGGGTTTCATTACAAAGGTGACTTTGGATATGCAAAAGTCGTTTCAGGTGCGCCAAGACATTTTTCAAGACTTGCCTTTGAAACAAATGACTGACCATTTTGAAGAAATCATGTCGAGTGGTTACAGCGTCAGTTTGTTTACCGATTGGCAAAAGGAAATCATCAGTCAAGTTTGGGTAAAACGCAAAGTGGAAGCTGATACAAAAAGTATGGGCGCAGAATTTTTTGGTGCAAAAGCGGCCACTAAAAACATGCACCCGATAACAGCTTTGTCTTCTGAAAACTGTACCGACCAAATGGGCGTTGCGGGACCTTGGTACGAGCGTTTGCCGCATTTCAAAATGGGTTTCACACCGAGTAGCGGCGAAGAACTACAATCTGAATTTTTTGTACCACTTCACAATGCCGTTGATGCGATTTTAGCATTGGAAAAAAAGCGTGACCTCATCACTCCTCAGTTGATGATAACAGAAATTCGCTCCATTGCTGCCGATAATTTGTGGATGAGTCCTGCTTACAAACAGGATTGTATAGCGATTCATTTTACTTGGAAACAGCATATTCCAGAAGTTATGGCTTTGCTGCCGATGATTGAAGCTGAATTAGAGCCTTTCAAATACCGTCCGCATTGGGGAAAACTGTTTACAATCGCCCCCTCAGTATTACACAGTCGTTATGAGCGTTACAACGACTTTTTGAATTTAATCAAAGAATACGACCCACAAGGCAAGTTGAAAAATGATTATTTGAACAAAAACATCTTTGCTTAAACCGCTTTTTAGGATAAATGAAAAAATTCCTTTCTGAAAAACCATTATGGGCTTCGGCACTTGTTTTTATCGCCTTGTTTGCGATAGTCGTTTTGTTGAGTGCCGTTGTTTCCACATCGTGGGCAAACCACCTCAAAGCAGGTGCCGTTCTGCTTGCGATTTGGGTTTTATATCGTTTGGAAGGTAAAAACCTGTCAGAATTGGGTTTGACAGGTAGCCAATTCTATCTTTTGCCAATTGGTTTAGGCGTCGGCATTCTCTATTTCTGCCTATTTTTTGGATTGCAAATGTTGCAAAATGACATTTCCATTCAATGGAATCAAAACATCAATTGGGGTTTGTTTTTCAATGGTTTATGGTTTCTTTTAGGGTCGGTTTTGATTGAAGAATTCATATTCAGAGGCTATTGTTTTAAGAAAACTTATGAGCAAATAGGCGTTTTAAAAGCCAATGCCATTTTTGCTTTTTTGTTCATCGTTTATCATTGGTTTGCGCTCGATGCGTGGGGTAATTGGGCTTTAATGTTGGGATTAATCACAACAGGTTTTGGTCATATTCTTTTTGCGACAGCGTTTATTCAGTCACGCACATTGTTTTTGCCGATAGGCATACATTTGGGCAATAATTGGGCGCAACGGCACTTTTTCTCTATCAAAAATATGGATATTGCTGATACTACAACAATAAATGATTCATTATTTTCAATCACGATTGCAGAACAACAAGCGTCAACAGGTCAGGTTTTTGGCAGTTATGTCATCACTTTTGTGTGTTTTTTGATTTCAACTTACTTGGTTTGGAAATGGTATAATCGAAATACCCCCCTCAGTATTTCCCACATTTTAAGGTAAATATTAGTGTATTGGGCGTTTCCTTACGTGAAAAGCTTTTAAAACTTCAAAATTAGTTTTACCTTGCTTAATAAAATTCAATCAAAATGTCACTCGTAGAAGATAAAAAAATAACATATTCAGCGTTTCGTCAAATGGAGTTTGATGACAACGACCCGTATATTTATGAACTTATAAATGGCATACTCGTGAGAAAATCTGCTCCCCAACCACGGCATCAGCGCATTTCTGGTAATTTGTATGATTTAATGCGCCAATTCATTAAGAAAAACGCTCTTGGTGAAGTCTTTTACGCACCGATTGATGTGTTTTTAGATGAAGAAAATGTACCGCAACCCGATTTAGTTTTTGTCTCAAAAGACAGAGCATTTATTGTTGATGAAACAGAAGGTATTTTAGGCGTTCCAGATTTAGTTGTTGAAATCATTTCGCCCAGTTCGATTCGCATGGATAGAGTTGACAAAAAGGATTTATATGAAGGGTTTGGTATTCCTGAATATTGGTTAATTGACCCTAAAAATACAGCGATTGAAGTATTTACTTTTGAAAATGGACGGTATAAATCAACCGATTTTGCGAATGAATTGAATCAAAACGTTAAGTCGTTGGTCTTGAAAGACTTTGAAGTGTCCTTATCAGACATCTTTTAGACGTAAGAGCCAATTACAAGGCATATATGTTCAAGGATAATTTAAGAAGATGCGGGATGTTGGTATTTTTACCGACATTCTGCATCTTAATTTTAAACAATTTCAATCATCATAAAATGAAAACCAACCGTCGTGATTTTATCAAAACCGCAAGTATCAGCACTTTTGGCTTCGGTTTAATGCCTCATTTCAATGCCTTTGGTTCAGATTTCAACTTTTTATCTGAAACCATTCTTTCTCGCAAAAGCCCTGAATCGCAAGGTGTTTCCTCAAAAGGCATACTTGATTTCTTGAAAGCAGCGAAAGAATCGGGCTTGGAATGGCACAGCTTTATGCTCGTGCGGCATGGTCACGTCGTTTCAGAAGGTTGGTGGAATCCGTTTGATGCGGCGTTCAAACACACCTTATATTCCTTGTCAAAAAGTTTTACAAGTTCCGCTATTGGTTTTTTGGTTAGTGAAGGAAAGATAACGGTCAATGATTCGGTCATTTCTTTTTTCAAAAATGATACCCCTCAGTACCCGAGCGATAATTTGAAAGCGATGAAAATCAAACACTTGCTCACCATGAATACGGGGCATGATGCGGATACTTTGCCGCCGATGCGGGCAGGAGATAAGCATTGGACAAAAACCTTTTTGGCGCAAGACGTTAAGCACGAACCAAGTACACATTTCCTTTACAACACAGGCGCAACTTATATGTTGGGCGCAATTATTCATAAAGTGACGGGTCAAAAATTGGAGGATTATTTAGCACCTCGTTTATTTCAACCGTTGGGCATTACGGGTTATGATTGGGAAACGTCGCCGCAAGGTTTGAACACCGCGGGTTATGGTTTGAGGGTAAAAACAGAAGACATTGGCAAATTTGGGCAATTTTACTTACAAAAAGGCAAGTGGAACGGCAAACAACTGCTGCCCGAAGCATGGATTGATGAAGCCACAAGCAAACAAACCACGTCTCAATCGGGCGATAACGATTGGTCACAAGGCTATGGTTATCAGTTTTGGCGGTGCAAACCAGGATTTTATAGAGGTGACGGAGCGTACGGACAATTTTGTATGGTCATGCCCGAACAAGATGCCGTTTTAGTCATGACGTGCGAAAGTTGGAATTTGCAAAAAACGATGGACGTGGCATATCAAACCCTTTTACCCGCTATGTCTAAGGACTCTTTGGCAGAAAACTCAACGGATTTCGCCCAGTTGAAGAAAGAAATCAATGACCTTTCGTTGCCTGTTCCCAAAGGTAAAACGACTTCGCCGCTTCATGCTCAATACAGCGACAAATGGTTTAATGTAGAAAAAAACAGCTATGGCGTTCAGCAAATTGGCTTTGGTTTGTTTGAAGATGCGGGTGTTTTACGAATCAACAATGGCTCGGGAGGCTTCCATAAAATCGGCTTCGGTTGGGAAGAATGGAAGGTGAATAAGAATGGCAACAAAAACTTTTTCCCTGTTGAGGGCAGAACACACATGCCTTCTAAAATTGCGGGGACAGCTACTTGGTTGAATACCAATACCTTACAAATCAATCTGAAATTTGTAGAAGCCATTCACGGCGATAAACTGACTTGTGTTTTTGAAGGCGATAAAGTCACTGTTTTGTTTATGAATAGTATTTCGGAGAATACTAAAAATACGCCTGAAAAGAGGACAAGTCTAAGGGGAACACTTAAAAAAGGGTCATAAAATGGTCATTTGGTTTTGGAGAAAATATTTCGTTTTACCTTTACCAGACAGAATTAGCTAAACAATATTAAAATGCTCGCCTACTTGACAACAGCTTGTAAAACCTGCGTTTGCTGCTGCCTATTTATCTGCCTGCCCGCGTTGGCACAAGCGCAGCATTATCAGCATACCACCTTTTGGGCGAAACTCCTCGTTACGAAACCCCTCAGTAAAAAATGGGATTTTCAGTTTGAATACTTGCATCGTTCACAGAACAACTTCCGTGAATCAAATTGGAATCCTTTTACGCACGAGGCATTGGAGGAGCCGCGTATTTGGTTCAATTTCAAACAAAAACACTATACTCTTTTTTTAAATCCCATTTCTTATTACTATTCTTTACCCACTTTAGGCAAAGAGGAGGACTTTAACATCAAACCCAATCAAATTTGGCAATCTGCCATCGCTTTTGAATTGAATCAAAATAAGAAAAAATGGACCGTAAAAGAGCGCATAGTATATGAATTTCGCTGTATGGAATCACGGCAATATATACCTGTCGGTCGTGTGCGATTGCGTGGCTTGTTGCAATATCAGGTGAATCCAAAAGTAAGATTACAAGTGTATAACGATGTTTTTATAAATGCGCCACCCCATAAATTAAGGCATAATTTTGATCAAAACTGGTCTTCGTTTGGCATTTCAAGACAATTAAACCCCAAAGTCGCTTTGGATATGGCGTATATGCGTAATCATAAAGTACGTGCCAATCAAACAGAATTTGATGAGGAAAATGGTTTTAGCTTGGCTTTGAATATTAAATTGTTATAGCATTAAACTAATTCTGATACACAACCTTTGTGTTAAAAATGCGCTCACCATTTTTGACTTGTACGATGTAAATTCCTGAACTTAATCCCAATTTTTTCAGAGGCATAACCAACTGCGCTTTGTCGTTGGCTTGCACCGCAAATTGCGTTGTTTTGATGAGTCTGCCATACGCATCAAACAGTTGTAAAGTCGTCATTGACGCATTGGTTGTTTCAAATTCAAGGGTTAAATTGTCCGAAACGGGGTTTGGATAACTCAACATTCTACTGCTTTTGACAACGATTTCTTTATTGCCGACCAATTTTTCGGTTAAAAACTGAACTTTTATACCAATTCCCTTTGAAAAAGCAGGTAAAACAATCGTATTACTGAGGGGGGTCAACGGAACACTGTCTATGACTACGGCACGTGCTGAATCGGGAAAATAATACTGAATTCGGTACGTGCCGCGTGGCAAATTCGGCATGGTTAACTTGGTGCCACTGATATTGTTTTGGTTCAAAGCATCGTAGGCATAGCCATAAAAATTGTTCTTAGGCGTACTAAAACCTGCTGATTTTAAGACAGTTGTGTTGTTATTACTCAATGAAAATGACCATTTTGACAGTGTGCCTTGCTTCGTAAAGTCTTCATCTTTCACAAAAGCAGCAGGTTGCTTGAACAGCAAACCCCAAGAAGGGTCGGTGTAATTGTCCCACAACCACATGATGTGTGGCACTTGGGAAGAAATACCCGTCCATATCGTATTGCGTTGAATATCGAAAGGCACATCGGCGTTGGTACTTGTGCCGTATTCGCCACAAATGATGCTTTTATTGGTCATACTATTCAAAAACGAAGCGTCTTTGACCACTAAATTGTCCAAAATTGTATTACTATACGTGTGGTATTGCAAATTATCAAGCCCAGCGATGCCATTCATAGAGACAATTTGATTGTCGTCTGCACTCGTCGTGACGATGTGTTTGAATGGGTCAATCGCCTTGATATATTGACCCATTTCGTCATGCCATTTGATAACTTCAGTGCGCCAAGTAGCCGTTTGACTGTTATAAATGCCCGTAAATTGCACTTCATTGAACAATTCCCAAGCAAAAAGATTGGGCGAATAGCCCCAACGGGCAACAATATAGCGCAGCAGTTTTTTGGTTTGTGCTTTGGCGGTGGCATTGTAAAAAAACTCTTCGGCGCGGGTCAAGTAACCTCCGTTTGCGACATTATAAGGGTTATCATTCCAATTCGAGTTGACATTTTCGGAAAACATGCCATGATGGAAAATGCACATTTGTAAGTTCATGTCCTTGTTAGCACACAAATCCAAAATAGAATCTTGTGTAGCTGCCGCTGCTTGGTTGTAAATGCCAATGCCCGCATTAAACCCATTGTTTTTCCATTCCAATTGCTGCCGATTGAAAGCGGCGTGCCAGTAACGCACAAAATTGGCGTTTCCAGCAGCCAAATTGCCGATGATTTTAGTATAATTCCCCAAACTGTTCCACGCCACATTGATGCCCAAAGGATAATAGGGTTCGCCTGTGGAACGCCTAAAATATTGCCGATTGAAGGAATCAACGCCGATAATGCCTTTACCAAGCGCATTTGCACCCACATTTACAGTCGTTTCAGCCGATTGTATCGTGCCTTGTGCATCGGTCAAGCGCATCACAATTTTATGAACACCTATTTGTTTTGAGCTGAATCGGACGACCCAATTTTGCAGACTCGAATCCGCTGCCCAATTGCCATTTTGCTCCTTTTGTTGAACAAAATAAAACGCTGGAACGATGATTTGTTGTTGATTGGGCAGGGTAATGAGCGCATCTGCCTTGACTTCATCGGGATTATAAACGTTTGAATATGAATTATTTATCAAAAACCAGCCTTCAATTTTGGTATTTACTGAGGGGGTCGGTGTGATGATGGTCAAACGACCCAAACGCGAACTGATTGGATAAACGGCTTGTGAAACTTGTGTGCTTGTACTGTTATTGTCATTATCCGTAACCGTTAATTTTACACGATAAATACCTTCATTTATGAATTTATGACTCACTATTTTGCCTGTATCGGTTGACCCATCTTGAAAATTCCAATTATACGATTTGATGCTGCCGTTAAAATCATAAGAATTTGAGGCATCGAAACGCACTGTATCACCCACAAAAGCCTTGGGTTTATTAGACGTGAACACAGCCACAGGCAAGCCATTACCAGCTGATGGATTATTCAATTTAAATTCATCGAAATAGACATTGCCGCTTGATGCACCGCCATTGATATTAATTTCTAAACGTGTAAAGTCTTGATTAACAACACTTCTGATGTCAAAAACACAATCCGTCCATGTATTTGGCGTAACCATAAAATTGTAATTGGTTGACCAATTTTCAATCACCACTTGACTGCCGTTCCAGACCTTTACATATACGCGTGCCGCAAAAGCCGACCTTATTTTAAAGTTCAACTCCGTATTACCTAAAATGAATTTTTTAGTTTCTGCAAATGTCAAATAAAAAGCATTCCAATCGCCCGTCGGTTTGTTCATAAAACCGACTTTATTGCTTGGATTCGACGCATTTTTATCAGGATTGTCCACGACGACAACGCCTTGCGGTGTCAGCGTCGGCGAAGTATTGGCAGTTTCAAAGTCTGCAAGATTGACTTGCGCTTTTAGGGCGATTGGGCAAATTCCAATAAAACAGAATAGGTACACATACAAAAGTTTCATGCAAAAAATTTAGACCCGCGAAAAATAGGTGCGATTTATCTATTTATTTTTTAAGTAATTTATAGAAAACACGAAAATATATTTCAAATTGGTACATGTTTTGTAGAATAAAGTATTGTAAAAATGATGCAATGCCAACTTTAAATTTCACCTCTTAGTCCATACAATAAAACTAATTTACCCATGTCCACTCAATTCAAATTTAAAACACAAATTCAAAAAGCGGAGGACTTGCCGAGTATCTTGTCCACTCATTCTATCTGGAATTCTATCAAAGAATGTGAGCGTTCTGTATTTCGTTCACTCGATATTGCACTTGTGGCAGAGCGCAAGGTCAATTTGATAGATGCCATGGACTCAGAAGTTCAAGTCATTATTTCAGATGCCCTCCATAAAGGCATTTTAGTTCGTCATTCAGACGGTACAATCGCTATTCAACCGTCACACTGAGGCTTTTTTCATTTGATTTAACAATACACCTTGTTTCAAATAGTTCGCTGTTTGAGACGAGGTTTTTTTCTATTTGATTGTTTCTAAGAAATCAAAAGCCTTTTTAAACGTCTCTGATTGCATAAATACCTTATCGCCCAATTCCATAATTTGCCCCGTTTCCTTATCATAACTTTTCCATTCGGGCAAACCTGCACCATTTGGATTACCTGTTTTTGCAAAATTGACCCAATAATCGGACATCGTTTGCTCTAAATCATAATCCGTTTTTTGCCAATCGCGTTTCCATTGTTTCAATGTATGCAAGGCATAAGGCACTTCTGAGGTGTGAAAAGCACCGTAATTCGGAAAATTAGGTTTGTCGGGTGGCACATGACTGAATTGATAGAGATAAGACTTGTTCTTTTTGGTAAATCCTGCCCACAAATGCGATTGGAACGCTGCAAATTGGCACAAAGCCAAACGATTTTGCGAGGCTTTGGCTTCTTCATCGGTGTTTGCGGTGAATATTTTAAGGAAATCGTCTGCTTTGTCGCCATACTTTTCCTTGGCTTGTTGTTTAAATTGCTCAGCGGTTATCGGCGTGTTGCCCATTAAAGCACCATCGCCTGTGACCCAACCTGTTAGAAGCGGCACGTCATTGTGTTTTGCGTTTTCAAAATGCGTTTTTAAGTCTTTTGGCAACACATAGCCGTCCCTAACAGTCGTAAAACGCTCCATGCCTTTGCCATTTGAAATACTTAGAATGTCTTCTGCTGATTTTAGACGCATTTCCATGATATTTTTTGCGAGACATCTTTGCATCAACATATCGCCTTGCGTCTCCGCGTCGTCTAAGGCTTTACCCATTTTGTTCGTAAACATGCCACCGCTTTCTGCAATCGCCCGATGAAACAGCCCCTTTGCCAAAGGCGAAGCGACCAAAGCATTGACACTGAAAGAACCCGCCGATTGACCTGCAATAGTGACATTCTTAGGGTCACCGCCGAAATCATCAATGTTTTTTTGAATCCATTTTAAGGCTTCAATTTGGTCTAAAAAACCATAATTGCCCGATGCTTTGTGTCCTGACTCAGTACTTAAATCGGTATGCGCCATAAAACCAAATACGCCGAGTCGATAGTTGATACTAACAAATACAACGCCTTTTTTAGCCATTTCCTCGCCGTCATAAACGGCACAAGAACCAGCACCGCTTGTCATTGCACCGCCATGAATCCAGACAAAAACGGGCATTTTGTCCTTCTTTTCCTTCGCAGAAGTCCAAATATTGAGATAAAGGCAGTCTTCACTGAGGGGTTCGGGCGGAGCGATGAACTCTTCTGACCAACACATAAAAGGCACTGGCTTGGGCTGCATGGCACTCGCTGAATATTCCGTACAATTGCGGATGCCTGACCATTCTCGGACGGGTTCGGGTGCTTTCCAACGTCTGCCGCCCGTGGGTGGCATCGCATAAGGTACGGCTTTGAAGCTGCGTACAGTTTTATCGCTGTTATACGTGCCTTCAATTTTACCGTATGTGAGTTTAAGTAACGGATTTTGTCCAAAAACGGTTATTGCGAAGCAAAAAAGGATTGTTGTAAGTTGGAATTTCATTTTTTATTATTGATTTTAATTTTTAGCTCAGATTTACTAAATTTTTAAAATTTAGTAAATCTCTGTTTTATCGCATTATCGCCACATCGCCCGACAGTTCTTTAACCTGTACTTTGCCATTGAGCAAAACTCGAACTTTTAAAGTCCAAATATACACACCTGTTTCACAGGTCTGCCCTTTCAGTGTACCATCCCAAGCGTCATTGGCGTTTTGCGAAGCAAAAACAAGGCTGCCCCAGCGATTGAATACCTTGAAATCATAGTTTTCTATTTTGATAAAATCCGTTTTGAAAAAGGGACGAAAATCATCATTGACACCATCGCCATTTGGCGAAAAAGCATTGGGGACATAGGCTTCAAAACCACAATGATTGATGCGCAACCGAAACGTATCTGTCCAAGTAGCGCATTGGTTTTTAATTTGAGCTAAATAGACCCCCTCAGTATTTGCGGTGAAAGTACGTTCTTTAGAGCCATTTTGCCAAGCAATAGTCTCTCCTAACAGCCCCGAACCCGCTGTAAAAGTAGTTTTTTCATTTTGACAAAGCGTCGTATCAATTGCTAAAGGTTTGTAACCCTCTCCAAGCGCTTTAAAATCCATGCTGCCCATAGCAACACAATTTTCGGCAGGATAAATGACTTGGACAGAAATGCGCTCCGATTTTGAGGCTTGATACTGAGGGGTCGTTGTGCCGTCCTGCCAAAGGTAGCGCATGGAGTCAATAAGCGTATTTCCGACATTGAGTGCTACGGATTGACCTTGGCAAACAGCCGTATCTTTCAAAGCGACCTGAACTGGAACGAGGATGATATTATCTGCAATATAGCTGCTGAGGGCAAATAGTGAACGACTTGTTTTACCCGTTGGAAGGCGAGTGGTTTGGCTATTGTCCATAAAATTACCAATAAGTAGGAATGCTTCGTCACCTTTTGCTACAAAACAGCCTTTCAACTTGTGCCAATTATAATCTTTAACGACATCATGGCTCAAAACAGGCCCGAGCGGAATAAAGCCGTTGGGTATGTTCCAATCATAAACTGGGAAATCCTTAGAAAAAGCCAACTGTTGCCCGTCAGTGAAATCTGTTGTTACCCAATTCAAATCGGGTACGGTATCTAATAGGCGAAAAGACATCTCAAAATAATATCGCTGCCCCTTCACAAGCGATTCTTTGAGTTGAATCGACATGTAGGCGCGATGATGCGATATATTGAGCAATGGATAATGTCCATAGGTTTCAAAATAACCACATTTAGACCCATTCAAACCGAAACGGCCTTGCCCAACAGTCCGCCACAATCCATAAAAACAAGGATTGTCTAAAGCAATCGGATTGTTTTGTGGGTTAAACCAATAACGGCTGATTGGATAAACATTTTGGCCTGACAAACACGCTTCTGAATCCTCGAAATCGCCGTTTGGCACGAGGTTGTTTTGCGCTTGGCTTGTTAGAAAACCAAAAACAAGCAAAAGTGTAAAGCCTATGTGTTTGTTACTTTTCATTAGTTGCTGGTTATTTTTAACAAGGTATAGTAAACTAAAATTGAATAGGTTTATGTTTTTTTTGCAAAAAAAACATAAAC
>JANLQI010000049.1:0-6426 GCA_031367705.1 Saprospiraceae bacterium
ATTTTTTTTGCAAAAAAAATAAACTATGTAAATTTTCTGTTTACTATACCTTCTGCTACCGAACTTTAACACAAAACCCAATGACGCTTTACATTATTCGACACGGCGAAACAGATTTCAACCGCAAAGGCATTGTACAAGGCAGCGGCGTGGATTCTGAACTCAACAAAATAGGACATTCGCAAGCACGTTTGTTTTATCAATATTACAAAAATGTGTCTTTTGATTACATCATTACCTCACATTTGCAGCGCACTCACCAAACTGTTCAACCTTTTTTGAAACACGGCACCCATCGAGAATGGATAAAAATGACTGAACTGAATGAGATTTCTTGGGGTATCCATGAAGGTCAAACAGGCAATGACTTTTCACATGAAAATTATAGAAAGCTCATGAATGATTGGGAATCAGGCGTTTATGATTCCAGAATCGAGAAAGGCGAATCAGCAGCCGAACTACATCAACGTGTCAGTCAAGTCGTTGACAATTTAAAAAAACAATTTCAAGGTAAAAATATTTTGCTCTGTACGCACGGGCGGACACTCATGTGTTTAATGACCATTCTCAACGAACACCCCCTCAGTAAAATGAGCCATTTTAAACATCAAAATACCTGCCTTTACAAAGTGCATTATGTGGACAATGAATTTATTTTTGAATTGGAAAACGATGTGCGGCATTTGAAATATGAGATATGATTTTGACCACAGATGCGACTGATACGACTGATTTTCACTGATTTTTTCAATTCCTTAAACTAAAAATAATCAGTGAAAATCAGTCGAATCAGTGGTCAAAAAAATTGAAGTCGTTTTGTAATGAAACGGCTTTTTTTTTGCCCTTCATCTAATAATTTGCTCGGAGTTTATATGAAATATTACATTTGAGACTCGTAAAAAAATGTTCTTTTTCATTTTAAAACTAAATTATTAATGTTCAAATTGAATCAAACCAAGCTCATTCTCCTTGTATTTAGCCTATTTTCAAGCATGACAGCTTACACACAAGACACTTACAAAACGCCGCCCAAACCTTTAGCCGACTTAGTGAATGCCCAACCGACCCCCTCAGTATCGGTCAATGGAAAAGGCACTTTGATGCTCATTATTGAGCGTTCTGACTTGCCAAGTATTGCAGACTTGGCGCAACCAGAACTCAAATTGGCGGGTTTACGCATCAATCCTTTGACAAATGGCGGCAGCCGACAGTCCTATTCTCTCAATTTGAAGATAAAAAAATTGAATGATAATACGGAAACACAAGTCACAGGCTTACCAAATGACCCGAAACTTGGCTCTTTGTCTTGGTCGCCCGACGAAACAAAAGTCGCTTTTACCCATACGACTGAAAATAAAATCGAGTTATATGTCCTTGACATTGCAACTGCAAAAGCCGCTAAATTGACAGATATAGGTCTCAATGCCACCCTCGGCTCTCCTTTGTCATGGTTGCCCGACAGCAAAGGGCTTTTGGTAAAAGCCACCGTCGCTAATCGTGGCAGTGCACCCGAAGTCAACCGTGTGCCTGTAGGCCCCAACACCCAAGAGAATTTGGGTAAAAAAGCACAAGCACCGACTTATCAGGATTTGTTGAAAAATGCTACTGACGAACGCCTTTTTGAATATTATTGCACATCTCAAATCGTGAAAGTGCAGCTAAATGGTAAAACACAGAACATTGGAACAGCTGGCATCACCCCCTCAGTAAGTTTGTCGCCCGATGGCAAATATATATTGACGGAAACCATCAGCCGCCCGTTTTCATTCCTTGTAACGTTACGGTCATTTCCAACAAAAATTGAAATATTGGACTTAAACGGTAAAAGTGTCCGCACCTTAGCCAACAATCCTTTAGAGGAAGACCAACCGTGGTCGAGAGATGCGACCACTCCTAACCCGCGCGGCTTTGCATGGCGTGCCGATGCACCCGCAACTGCTTATTGGACTGAAGCACAGGACGGCGGCGACGCAAAGAAAAAAGTAGAAATCCGCGACAAAGTGTTTACACTCGATGCACCTTTTAATGGTCAACAAAAGGAGTTTTTTGCTTCAAAATTGCGTTTTAGAGGCATCACTTGGGGCAATGATAAAGTAGCGATAACGTCTGAATATTGGTGGCAAACGCGCCAAACCTTGAATAAAATCATCAATCCAAGCAATCCAAGTGAGCAAAAAGTGTTGTTTGATTATTCATCAGAAGACCGCTATAACGACCCAGGCGACCCAGAAACAAAACGCAATCAATACGGACGTTTAGTGTTGGACATCAACAAAAAGAATGAAATTATCCTGTTTGGTAACGGTGCATCACCCGAAGGTGACCGTCCATTTGCAGATATGATGAACTTGGATACGAAGGAAAAAACACGTATTTTCCGTTCAGAAGCACCCGTTTTTGAACGTCCAATAGCGGTTTTAGATGCTGAAAAAGGAACGCTTTTGACCACTCGTGAAAAGCCTGATGAGAATCCAAACTACTATATACGCAACGTAAATACAAAGGATTTGAAGCAAATAACAGCATTTCCACATCCAAATCCACAAGTAAAAGGCATCACAAAGCAGCTTTTGCGCTATAAACGCCCCGACGGTGTGGAGTTGAACGCCACGCTTTATTTGCCAGCAGATTATAAGAAAGCAGATGGCCCTCTCCCAACTTTCCTTTGGGCTTATCCTGCCGAATATAAAGACAAAGAAAATGCGGGGCAAGTCTCAGGTTCGCAGTATCAATTCAACCGCATCAGCTATTGGGGTGCGCCTGCGATGGCGACAATGGGTTATGCTGTTTTGGACAATGCATCCATTCCAATTGTTGGGGAAGGCGACCAAGAACCCAACGATACTTATATCGAGCAGTTGGTTGCCAGCGCGAAAGCGGCTATTGACGAAGGCGTGCGTTTGGGTGTTGTAGATGCGAATCGAGTCGGCGTTGGCGGACATTCTTATGGCGCATTTATGACAGCTAACTTATTGTCTCACAGCAATTTATTCAAAGCAGGTATTGCGCGCAGTGGTGCTTATAACCGTACCCTTACGCCTTTTGGTTTCCAAGCAGAACCCCGTCCTTATTGGCAAGCGCAAGACATTTATACTAAAATGTCACCGTTTACTTATGCTGATAAAATGAAAACGCCATTGTTGTTAATACATGGTGAAGCAGACAACAATACAGGTACTTACCCCATTCAATCTGAACGGTATTATGCGGCTTTGAAAGGTATGGGCGCAACGGTGCGTTTGGTGATGTTGCCTTACGAAAGTCATGGTTATCAAGCAAAAGAATCGCTTCTGCACATGCTCTCAGAAATGAATAGTTGGATGGATAGGTATGTGAAAAACACTAAGAAATTGCCTTAGGTAATGGCGAATGTTCATTTTCATGCACTTATGCACTAAATTAGCGTAAGAATTAGTGGAATATTTGGCAATTTTGTGGTTGACGTAAAAAAAACTTAAATGACCTTAAATCCCTTATATGCCTTAAACGGTGAAAGAGTATAACTATACTTTTTAAAATCGTATAAGGCATATAAGGGATTTAAGGTCGTTTAAGTTTGACGAGGCAACTTTACCTACTTCAAGTTCCCAACTCATTTTTTTTCCCTACCTTTGAACTTTCTATTGGAAAAACAGTTTAATAGACTGAATCAAAATTATTTATAAAAATTCTAAATTTAATTGAAAATGGCATTTGAATTCACAGATAAAAACTTCAAAGAAGCAGCAATTGATAAAGGCGGCATCACAGTCGTTGACTTTTGGGCTGAATGGTGCGGACCATGTAAACAAATTGGACCAATCATTGAAGATTTAGCATCAGAATATGCAGGCAAAGTAAACATCGGCAAAATGGACGTTGACAACAACCCTGTAACACCTGGCGAATATGGTGTTCGGGCTATCCCAACCATCATCTTTTTGAAAGATGGTCAATTGGTTGACAAACAAGTTGGTGCAGTGACCAAACAAGTTTTGAAAACAAAAATTGAAACATTGATGGCTGTTCCAGCATAAAGCCCCCCTCAGTATTTTTATTGAGAAAAGGCAAACCT
This sequence comes from Saprospiraceae bacterium, assembly GCA_031367705.1. Lineage (GTDB taxonomy): Bacteria > Bacteroidota > Bacteroidia > Chitinophagales > Saprospiraceae > JAAFJT01. Next base: position 4,055 of record JANLQI010000049.1, read on the forward strand.
GCAAGTTTTTTAAACTTTGCAGGTTTTTTTATATGCAACTGTTTGAAAAAAAATACGTTCTTGTGGTTATGAAATAGATTTCACCACAGGTATAGTAAACAGGAAATTTACATAGTTTATCTTTTATTTACAAAAAGATAAACTATGTAAATTTCCTGTTTACTATACCTTAACTCGAAACACAACATGACATTATTTGATAATTACGAAGTAAAAGACCTCAATAACCTTGAACTGCTGGCAAAACAAGTAGTTGAAGGTTTTATCATTGGCTTACACAAATCTCCTTTTCATGGCTTTTCCGTAGAATTTGCCGAACATCGCATCTACAATCCAGGCGAAAGCACCCGCAATATTGATTGGAAAGTGTATGGTCGGACTGACAAAATGTTTACAAAACGGTATGAGGAAGAGACCAATTTGCGGTGTCAAATTTTGTTAGATATTTCAGGTTCGATGTATTTTCCTGATGCGGCGAATCCTGCTAAAAACAAATTGGGTTTTGCAGCATTGGCAGCGGCGGCATTGATGAATATGTTGATGAAACAACGCGATGCTTTTGGTTTGTCGGTTTTTGATACCGTTGTACATGAGCATACACGTGCCAAGTCTTCGACCACGCATTATCGCTATTTGTTGAGTATTTTAGATAAATATTTGTCAGAAAAGGCGTATTTGAATAAAAGAACAGAAGCCACAGCCGCTTTACATCAAATAGCTGACAGCATTCACCGTCGTTCTTTAGTCTGCATTTTCAGCGATATGTTTGAAGACAATGATGATTTTGACAGCCTTTTTGCCGCTTTACAACATTTGAAATACAATAAACACGAAGTGGTTTTGTTTCATGTTGTGGATAAATCAAAAGAATTAGAATTTGCTTATGAGAACCGCCCAACAATCTTTGTAGATATGGAATCGGGTGAAAAAATACGTTTACAACCCAACCAAGTTAAAGGTTTTTATGTCGAACAAGTCGCTAAATTCACTGAAGCTATGAAAGCACGTTGTTTACAGTATAAAATTGACTTTGTGGAATGTGATATCAATGCAGGTTTCAAAGAGATTCTACAAACCTATTTGGTCAAACGTACTCGGATGAACGCCTAATTTAATGGTGAATATTTTAATAATAAGGGTCAATAATAAAATTCCTCCTTCAAAAATGGCACTTTTGCAAAAAAGTGCCATTTTTGCTTTTTATACTGAGATGTTCAATTTTCACAACAAAAAAACTCAAATCGTTATGTCATTTCTTAATCAACAACCAGGGGAAAGAATGATTTTTAAAAATGGTCAACAGGTCATTTGGGCGGCAATCATATTGGGTGGCATTGCTGTTATATCATATCTATTTCTTTTTAAATCAAATATTCCAAGCGATATTAAGCAGGAATCTGTCAAAATCCCTACAAATTCAAGCTTTGATGACCTCGTCAATCAACTTCTTACTGAGGGGGTCATCACCGATGAAGCTGATTTTCGAAGGTGGGCAAACTGGTTGGACTATGAAACGGTTCGTCCTGGCCGTTTCAGAATCGAAGCGGGTTGGAGTAGTTATGAACTCATAAAACATATTCATAAAGGCGAGCAATCCCCCGTAAAAGTTGTACTTAACAATGAACGGACTCCTGAACAAGTCGCTGGAAAGGTTGCCAGATTCTTGGAACGTGATTCGATGACTTTTTTACAAACATTTAATGACACAGCGTTGCTTGATTCAATGGGTATAACAAGGCAGACTTTAATGTGCATGTTTCTGCCTAATACCTATGAATTTTTTTGGAATACAGAACCACGGAAGTTCCTCGAGCGTATGTCAAAGGAATATAAAAAATTCTGGAATAAAGACCGCACGGCAAGTGCGGCCGCACAAGGTTTGACACCTGAACAAGCGATAACGATGGCTTCAATCGTGGACGGAGAAACCACACGCAAAGATGAAATACCTAAAGTGGCTGGAGCATATCTCAATCGTTTGAAACAAAATATCAAATTACAAGCTGACCCCACAGTACAATTCGCGTTGATGGACATCGAACATACGCCCAGTTTCAGACGTCTGTACAATAAAGATTACCAAGTACCACATCCTTACAATACATATATGCACGTAGGTTTGCCTCCTGGCCCTATCTGTATGCCTTCGACAGCCAGCATCGAAGCCGTTTTGCATCCTGAAAGTCATAGTTATATCTTTTTTGTTGCTAAACCCGATAATTCAGGCTATCACAACTATGCGGAAACGTATGAGCAACATTTGGTCAATGTTAGGGTTTATCAAAATTGGTTAGCTACACAGAAAAAGTAATTTTTTCAAGGTATAGTAAACAGCTATTAAATAGTATTTTGTTTTTTTTGCAAAAAAAACA
>JANLQI010000006.1:0-16008 GCA_031367705.1 Saprospiraceae bacterium
ATAGTAAACAGAAAATGAATTGATTTTTGTTTTTTTTGCAAAAAAAACAAAAATCAATTCATTTTCTGTTTACTATACCAATTGCGAAACAGCGTAACGCTTCTTCCTTCGCCACATGAACCCCATGCCGAACAACCCAATCAAAACCATCGGCAAAAGAATATTGATCAACCGAATACCCGTTGCGTTGTCATCAGCCATTTCCTTATCCATCAAGCGCAGTTTCACTTCTTTACTTCTCGCAGCGATGATGCCTTTGTCATCAAGCATGTATTCAATCGTATTGAGCAAAAAGTCTTTATTCGCAAATTTATAATTCACATAACGATTGTAGCCCAAAGGCAGCATAGCGTTTTGCTTGAAATCATATTCATTTTTGGCAATATCACCGTCTGCAACGACCAGCATTTTGGTGTTTTTACTGAGGGGGGCAAATTCTAAACCCAATTCTTGCATAACAGCCGTTTGTTCAGTCGTCACCCGATTTTCGTAAAGGCTTGTAAATGTGCCTTCGAGCATGACTGCCATCGGTTGAAAACCTTTATTGAATTTGTCAGGTTCGGCACGGTAACGCAGTATTTCAAAATTCAGTTTTGTCGGTGTAAATTGCGTCCTACTGGCTTTTGAAGAAACCAAAAGCGGTGTTTTTAAAACATCTGTTTTTGTCCGAATCGTATCAATCGAAGAAGGAAATTGCAACCAAACCAAATCAAGACTTTTCGTCACAGGATGTTTATTATTTGGTGAAGCCAAAGGGTAGTAGTACCAATCGAACATATCCATTTGCGGCGCATTGCCACTCGCACCGACTTTCAAAGGTATTTTAGCGCAACGCATATCTAAAACCAAATTCGGATTGATGCGTGCGCCATACTTAAACAATTGGTCTTCAATGTTTAATGGATAATCAACAGGTATCATTTCACCTGTTTTTTGCATACTTGCAAGGTCGGCATTCAATCGGTCAATGAGCCAAATCACCTTTCCGCCTTGCATAATGTATTGGTCAATTTGAAATTTTTGCTTTTCTGAAAATGCTGTTTTAGGTTTCGCAATCACCAAAACATCAACGCGATTGAACGAGTCTTTGAATGGAATCATCGTAATACTGTCCAAATTCAAGCGTCCTGTTCTGTAAAAAGCATTCAAAGTTTGCTCTAAATCTGCCGTTTCCTCTTTTTTTAATTCGTCGTGCCCCTCAGTAAAAAGGATAAAAGGCTTATGGTTTTCCATCAATTTTTGAATCGCATTCGACAATTTATACTCCAAAAGAGCAATAGAATTGTTCAAAGACATTTCAGGATTCATGCTTGGCACATCGTTTTCTAAAAGTTTAACCACGACATCGTTGCCATGATAATTGAGAATGGCATAAGGGAAAATGTATTGTTCGGTCTTCTCTTTGTCGTCCACAACCCGCAGACGCATCGGCACAAGCCCTTCTTTCGCCATTTCCTCATACCGTCTTTTCTTTTCCTCAGGATTGCCAATTACTGAGGGGTCTTCAAATTTATATTCAACAGTGCCGTTGATTTTATGAAAATCTTCAAGCATTTCCCGCGTCGAAGATTGCAAGCGTTTGAATCCTGCTGGAAATTTGCCATCGAGCAAAACACGCACTAAAATAGGGTCTTTGACCAACTTCAAAAGCCGTTTTGTCGGTTCAGTCACCGTAAAACGCCCTTCCTCAGTCAAGTCAATATGACTATTGAAAGTATTAGCAATGATATTGACAACGATGAGAATAATGGCAACCAAAAGAAGCGTAATGAGCGATTGCGAACGGTTCGATTTGAATTTTTTAAACATAGAACTTTTGAAAATTATGTAAACGACAGTGAGTGAGGTTAAACGGTAATTCAGTTTAATTTATTCAATAGTAATGGGCATATTTTTTCTTAATGTCAGAATAATCTATCCAATTCTCTGGATTTTTACTTTCCTCTAACGACTGAACGAGTTGTTGTTGTTGCAAAGGTGACAAATCGTCCCACCAATCCGTTTCTGGTTTATCAACAACTTCATGGATTTTTTCATAAAATTGGACGATTTTATCTTCGCTTTGAGTTTGAGCTAAGATGCTTATCATCTCTACTTTCATTTCTGCAACATTCATATCTAAAAGTTTATTAAAAATTAAGAATATTAGTACAAAAGTATCTATTTTTTCAAAAACACGCTATAAAATGATTGTAATGTCCTACAATTTTAGATTTTGTAAGGCATTTGTTCATTTATGCTGAGGGGGGTACGGTTTATCATTTAACCCCTTCCAACAAAAATAAAGTAGAGAAACGACACCAAAAGTATTGTCCCGATGATTAAGACGATAAAAAACTTTTTAGCATCTTTCGTGTCTCGGACACGTTGTGCTTTACTCGGTTCTTTAGTTGAGCGTTTAGAGCTGTTTGAAGGAGTATTATAACTCCGTGTTTTCCTTTTTGTCATGACTGTTGATTTTAATTGGTAAAAGTATGAATTTGAATACATTTTAAAGGATACAAAATACGGTTTTTTTACGACTTTTTCTTGAAAACGATAAGGAAAGGCAATAAATTCGTATCAGATAAGGGGCAGTACAAAAATAGCATATCCAAAATTCCGAAGGAATTGAATATGAATAACCGTAGATGAAATCTACGGATAGACTATAAGCACACTCTAAACTCTGAAAGAGTTGAATATCAAGCGATTATAGACATTCAACTCTTTCAGAGTTGGGATTACCCCGTAGATTTCATCTACGGTTATTCGTATTTAATTCCTTCGGAATTGTAGGTTATATTATTTTTTACATTATGCCTAACTTAACGGTATCCGATACGTATTTGCTACAAAAATTCAATAAAAGCCCAATATTTTACCTAATTGTAGTTTATTTGCACCGTTTAAAAGCAAATCTTAATCGAAAAAGAATGGCAAACAACATTACAAAAAAGGGTTTAACCGAACTCCCCATCGTCTCGTATCAAGAAATCAGAGACGAACTGAAAACAGGTGACTTGTTTTTTGGTTCAGGCAGTTATTTTTTCTCAGGTCTTATCCAACGTTTGACCAAAAGTACATGGAGTCACGTGGCGATTATTTACAAAGACGAAGAGTTACAGCGGGTTTTAGTCCTTGAAGCAGAGCCGTTTTATGGTGTCCGAATGATTCCATTGTCCAAATATTTGTACGATTATAAAGGCAAAATGAAGCCTTACAAAGGTCAAATTGGCTTAGCAAATTTATTGATACCCCTCAGTAAACAAGACCTCAACAACGGCATCAGCTTCGGTTTAGATGAATTGACGCGACCTTATGACAACTTTGAAATCATTCGCATTATGATTCGCATTTTTTTTAAAATCACTAAGCGGCGTAATAATCGTGATTATATTTGCAGCGAATTTGTCCGCGATATTTTAGCCCAATCCAATGTCGTTATGCCTTATAATGATACTTATATCAGTCCCGACAATGTTTGGCAAGACAACCGGTTGGTGATGAAATGTCGCATCCTCTAAGTAGTACGTAGCACGGAGTTGCACTCCGTGTAATCGTAACACCGAAAAAAAAACGTAAATAATAAGGCGTATTTAGCCTATCAAACCTATCATATATCTATTAAATTAACGGATTAAAACCCGTTCTACGACTCAATTTTCATGCAAAATTTCACAAACGAACAAATAGAAGCCTTGTGCGAACAGCACTACGGCATCATCGGCACAGCTCAAAAACAAGTGGGCGAAATTGATTTTAACTATAAAGTTAAAACAAAAAATGGTAGCAGTTTTATCTTAAAAATAAGCCGCCCCGATACCTCAAATGCATATTTTAATTTTCAACAAAAACTGTTGTTACACATTGATAGTAAAAATCCAGATTTTTTATATCCCAAAATTGTCAAAACGAAAAAAGGCGAAAATGAAATTACTTTGCTTGACAATGAGAATAAAACACGCAAAATACGTTTGTTAGAGTGGGTTTCTGGACGTTTATTATCAACAGTCAATCCTCAATTAGACGATTTAAGATTCAGTTTGGGAAAAAAATGTGGTGCAATTACACAAGTATTAAACGATTTTACACACCCGAATGCCTCACGTATTTTCCCATGGGATATCGCACAAATGGCTTGGATTAAAGAGCATTTTAACCTCTTCAATCACAAACAAAGAACGTGTTTGACTTTTTATTTAAATCAATTTACTGTTTTTGAAAAAGAATATAAAGCACTCAGAAAGTCCGTCATTCACAACGATGCCAATGACAATAATATCATCGTCAGCGATGATTTAGTCACTCCCTCAGTATCAGCGATCATAGATTATGGCGACGCGGTTTATACCCAAACCATCAACGATTTAGCGGTCGCTTTGGCTTATTCGATTATGGGACAGCACGACCCTTTAGCGGCTGCCTTGCCTTTGGTGGCGGGTTATCACAGCCAATTCCCTTTGGAAGAGCGTGAATTGTCCATGCTTTATACCTTAGTTGCCTTGCGTTTGGCGATTAGTGTGACTAAATCTGCCATCAATAAAATTGAAGAACCTGAGAATGAATACCTATTAATCAGCGAAAAACCTGCTTGGGATTTATTGTTTAAATGGAAAACCATACCCCCTCAGTACGCGCACTTTTCTTTTCGTTCAGCCTGTGGTTTTACGCCTGTGCCGCATCAAAAAGCATTTGAAGATTGGGCAGCAACGCAAGACTTGAACGTGCATAATTTATTACCTACGCTTTCATTTTCAAGTGTTTATAATTTGGATTTAAGTATCGGCAGTTTGTTTTTAGGCAATTATAGTGAATATAAGAATACGGCTTTTTTTACTTCAAAAATCAATCAACTGCAAGCCGAAAACCCTGAAACGTTGTTGGCGGGTGGCTATTTAGAAGCACGTCCTTTTTATGCGACAAAAGCCTATGAAAAAGAAGGCAATAATGGCTATGAATACCGAACCATACACCTCGGGATTGATTTTTGGCAAAAAGAAAATACGCCCGTTCATGCTCTTTTTGATGGCGAAGTCGTTGCCTCTGTCTTTAATACAGAAGACAAGGATTATGGTGGATTACTCATTTTGAAGCATAAATTCGGCAAAAACGGAATTTTTTATACCCTTTATGGTCATTTGAGCAAAATGAGTGTCTTGAATTTGCCTTTGGCTAAAAAATTCAAAAAAGGCAAAAAGATTGGTGAATTGGGCAAACCTTCCGAAAATGGCAATTGGACTCCACACCTGCATTTCCAAATAATTTTGGATTTGATGGGTTTTGAAGTCAATTTCAACGGTGTGGCTTCGCCGAATACAATAAACGTGTGGTCGTCTATTTCGCCTGACCCCAATGTGTTATTTAAAAATGAACAATTGACAGCACCGCAGAAAGCGACACATGAAGTTTTATTGGCTTTCAGAAAACAACATTTGGGCAAAAGTCTCAGCATTTCTTACGAAAAGCCGCTAAAAATTGAACGAGGTGAGCGTCAATATTTGATTGACGATACAGGCAGACGGTATTTGGACACGGTTAATAATGTGCCACACGTGGGGCATGAACACCCCTCAGTCGTGAAGGCTGGACAACAACAAATGGCGGTTTTGAACACCAATACGCGTTATTTACACAACAACATTCTCGATTTTGCAAAGGAATTGGCAACTACATTGCCCAAAGAGTTGTCTATAATACATCTCGTCAACTCAGGCAGCGAAGCCAACGAATTGGCGTTACGTATGGCACAAGCTGTTACGGGACAAAAAGATGTGATTGCGCTTGAAATTGGTTATCATGGCAATACAAATGGTTGTATCAACATCAGTTCGTACAAATTTGATGGCAAAGGCGGCAAAGGCAAGCCCGAACACACGCATATCGTTCCCTTGCCAGATAGTTTCAGAGGACTTTATCAAGGCGACAAAAGCGAAACTGGCGAGCGTTATGCGGCTCATGTGGACGAAGCGATTGAAAATATTAAGGCAAAAGGTCGTGGCGTTGCCGCTTTTATCGCTGAAAGTATCGTCAGTTGTGGTGGACAAATTGACTTGCCAGATAATTATTTGAAATTGGCTTATGCCTCCGTTCGTAAAGCGGGTGGCGTGTGTATTTCGGACGAAGTACAAGTCGGTTTTGGTCGAGTCGGTAAAAAGTTTTGGGGTTTTGAGCTCCATGACGTTGTTCCCGACATCGTGACGATGGGCAAACCGATTGGCAACGGGCATCCTTTGGCGGCGGTCGCTTGTACGGAAGCCGTGGCGTTGGCTTTTGCGAATGGTATGGAATATTTCAATACGTTTGGCGGTAATCCAGTTTCGTCAGCTATCGGTCTTTCGGTCTTGAAAGTGATAAAAGAGGAGCAATTACAAGAGAATGCCCTTGAAATAGGTTTGCTTTTGAAGTCAGAATTGTGTAAATTGCAAACAGAATTTCCTATCATAGGTGATGTGCGTGGTGAAGGTTTTTTCTTAGGTTTTGAATTGGTCGAAAAAGGAAAAATACCTGCCACAGCCAAAACCGCTTATCTCGCAAATCGTATGAAAGAGCATGGTATTCTGATGAGCGTGGATGGCCCGCAAAACAATGTGATAAAAATAAAACCGCCTATGTGTTTTAGTAAAGACAATGCGGTGGATTTAATTCGTTATTTGAAGAAGGTTTTAGGAGAGGATTTTATGGCGTTGTGACCCCCTCAGTATAAAACACGTTAGAAGCACATAAAACAACAATAACATGAATTTTAAAAACAAAAACTTTCAAAAATGGCTTAAAAGAGGTGCAAGGGTATTCGTAATTATGAATATCATTGCCTTTTTTCATGCCTATAAATTTACACATTTTACGGATAGAGATATTGAAAGAACACAAGACGTTAAACAACTTTCGGTAGGTGATAAACTGAAAACCGTGTTTTTTGGGATGGACAATCCAAGACCTTGTACGAATCTATTTCCCCCCTGGGTTTATCAAACTGTCACGATTCAGAGCAATAAACGCCTTGAAGCCTGGTGGATAAAGGCAGAAAGTGTGCTTCAAAAGGCTTCGGACAAAAAAGGAACGGTCATTTTCTTTCATAGTTTTAGCAGTGAAAAATCTGCCATGTTGAATAGGGTAGAAGTGTTTCTGCAAATGGGTTATGATGTGTTGATGGTTGACTTTATGGGCTCTGGTGGTTCAGAAGGCAATCAATCAACGGTGGGCTTTTTTGAAGCTGAAGAGGTGAAGTCTTGTTTTGATTTTGTGAAACAAAAAGGCGAAAAGTCCATTTATTTGTTCGGCACGTCTATGGGTGCCGTGGCTATTTTGAAAGCAGAACACGACTATCAGATGCAGCCGAAAGGCATCCTTTTAGAATATCCTTTTGGATCTATGTACGCCACGACTGCCGCCAGATTTCATGGCATGAATGCGCCCGCTTTTCCAATGGCTGGACTTTTAGTCTTTTGGGGCGGTGCTCAAAATGGTTTTTGGGCTTTTGGACACAACCCGACGGAATATGCAAAATCCGTGACTTGTCCCACACTTTTGATGTATGGACACCAAGACCCAACAGTAAGTGAAGCCGAAATAAGTGAAATTTTCACAAATCTTAAAAGCAATCAAAAGACTATGAGTGTCTATCCCAAAGCGGGGCATGAGAGTTTTTTAAACGAATATCGCCCCGAATGGACGTATGATGTGACGCTTTTCATGAACTTAACACGTTTTTGAGTCTAAACGACTAAAATACTGAGGGGGGGCTTTACAATTCATCAAACGAAAAACAATTGAAATGAACAGAAAAGAATTTCTTGCCAACACAACGCTCGCTACCGTAGGATTGACGAGTTTGCTCACGACGTCATGCAATAATGACGCTACTACAAAAAAGTCAAGAGAAGCATCTTCTCAAACACTTGACAATTTTGAGCTGAACGAAACGACCATCATTGACCTTCAAGAAATGATGCGTTCAGGCAAATACACTTCAGAGCAAATAACCAAAATGTATTTGCAACGCATCGAAGACATTGACAAAAACGGACCTACATTAAATTCAGTTATTGAAGTTAACCCGGATGCTGTTTCGATAGCGCAAACCTTGGATGCTGAAAGAAAAGCAGGTAATTTAAGAGGGCCCTTGCATGGTATTCCTGTGTTGATAAAAGACAATATTGACACTGCCGATAAAATGATGACAACGGCAGGTTCATTGGCATTAGTCGGTCATATTGCTTCAAAAGATGCGTTTATTGTTACAAAACTAAGGGAAGCAGGTGCCGTTCTGTTGGGAAAAACCAATTTGACAGAGTGGGCAAATTTCCGTTCAAGCAAGTCTTGTTCTGGTTGGAGCAGTCGGGGAGGTCAAACTAAAAATCCTTATATCCTTGACCACAATCCCTGTGGGTCGAGTGCAGGTTCTGGCGTTGCCGTGTCTGCCAATTTATGTGCAATTGCGGTAGGTACTGAAACGGATGGCTCGGTTACATGCCCTGCATCTGTAAATGGCGTGGTCGGCATTAAACCAACGGTAGGGCTTTTGAGCCGTTCAGGCATTATTCCAATTTCTTATACACAGGATACGGCGGGGCCTTTGACGCGAACCGTCACAGATGCCGCCATTCTTTTAGGTGTTATGACTGGCATTGACGAAAATGATGCAAAAACTAAGGAAAGTAGAGATAAAGTGTTTGATTACACCAAGTTTTTAGACTCCAATGGTCTGAAAGGTAAAAGAATAGGCATTGAAAAAAAGAAATATGAAAATCAATTTCTCAATCGTTTGTTGCAAAAGGCCGTTGATGTGCTGAAACAACAAGGCGCAGAAGTTGTAGAAATTGAATATCTCGATAAAATAAATGCCCAAGGGGATTCAGAGTTTAACGTCTTGGCTTATGAATTTAAAGACGGCATCAATAGGTATTTGTCAACGGCAAACTCACCGATGAAAACGCTTACAGATTTGATTACATTCAATAAACAGAATGAAGACAAAGCGATGCCGACATTCAAACAAGAAACATTTGAAAAATGTGAAGCCAAAGGTGATTTGAAAAGTAAAGAATATGTTGAGTCTTTGGCAAAAAGCCATACAGGTGCAAAAAATATTATAGATACCGCTTTGCAAAAGAATAATTTAGATGCAATTGCTGGTTTAACAATGGGGCCAGCATGTAGCATTGATACCATCTATGGCGACCGTTGGGGCGATGTGTTTTTAACTTCACCTGCCGCAATGAGTGGTTACCCGCATATCAGCGTGCCTTGCGGAAAAGTGTATGATTTGCCTGTAGGTTTGTCCTTTTTCAGCACCGCTTATCGAGAAGGAGAAATTATTAGCCTCGCATTTGCTTATGAGCAGGCATCGAAAAATAGGGTGTTGCCAGAGTTTAAGAAGGCGTTTCTTCCTTAGTTAATTCGATACTATTGGCATTTTAGATAATTCCCAAAATGCCGATAGTATCGAATTAACAAATAAAAATAAATTCAATTTAAATGAATTTAGCGGAAATATTTATTAGATTTGCCATCATCGACAATATTGAGGATAATAAATAGATAAAAACTATTTTCATAGAATAAGATTCGCACGACATGCTAAAGTGTGAAAATCCAAAAGAAACAATAAAAAACTTCTCTCATTTCGAGAATATATATTCCTCCTTTTTCAGCAAATCAAACTTCCTACATTTAGGACAGTTCTGCATTTTTCAAGTTTGTTGATTATATTATTCAGAAAATTCATTCTCTAGGATTTTTCTGAACGCCTACTAAGTCATCAATAAAACACTTAAAATATATGAAAAACCGATTACTTATTCTCGCTGTCCTTGGATTCTTAACTTCTTTTATACAGCCCAATGCTGTATTGGGTCAAACGGCTTCTGTATCGGGTGCTTGCATGACGGGTACAATAAACCTCTTTGATGGGCCTATTGTCAATGGAAAGCCTACATATATAGGTACAGGAACAGTTGCAGGGAATATGGGCGTTCAGATATCTATTCAATGGTTAGGATCGCCTGATAATGTTTGGGTGCTTCAATTTGACGGACAACCTTTCTTTTTTAGTACATTTCAAGGAGATAAACCGCTTTCAACGACCAGTGGTACTTGGACAAATTTAGACCCGAGTACTTGCCCCAACACGACTCCCCTCAGTATTACGGGCAGTGGTGTGATTCCCATAGAATTGACGTTCCTCAAGGCTCAAATGGATAATCATAAAACTGTTTTGACATGGCAAACAGCCAGCGAAAGCAACAATCGAGGCTATGAAATACAGCGCAGCTCAAGCGGAAAAGACTGGCAAGCCCTCGATTTTGTTGAAGGTTTGGGTAATTCTGCCACTACACAAAACTATCAATACACAGATAATAAACCATTTGCAGGCATCAATTATTACCGTTTGAAACAAATAGACTATGATGGTGCATTTATGTTTTCAAAAGCCGTGAGCGTCAAAAATACCAAAGATTTTTCGTTTAAGATTTCTCCAAATCCTTCAAAAGGTCTTTTCATTGTCAAAGCCTTCAATTCAGATAAAAGCACCCCCCTCAGTATAAATGTGTTTGATTTACTCGGTCGTTTGATTATAACTCAAACGACAGTAGTGAGCGAAAAAACATTTGATATATCTGCCTATCCCGCAGGAACTTATATCATCGAAATGCTTTACGATAGTGAAGTGTATCGGACAAAATTGATTAAGAACTAAGAATTTAGACATAACAACTTTTCTTTAATTTCTAACACAAAAAGAAATGAATCATAACAATCGACGAGATTTCATTAAACATTCATCATTGCTTTCCGTAGGCGTTTCAATGGGTATTTTACCCAATATCCTACCCAAGCAATCATTTCAAAGTCCAAATTTGAAAAAGAATTGGGCGCATTTTACCCAAAATATGGGCGGAGAAAGTTTAAGTTTTGTGTATGATAAAGACACCTTTTTGTCTGAATCGCACAGTGCGGATTTTTCAGAATTCCGATTTGATTGGGGAGAGCCTGTTTTTTTCAGAGAGTCAAATGTCGTGGCGCGTCCCTTATGGCAATATTGGCAAACGGCACAAAAACCTTTAGATGTCACCATTCTTTTTTGGGAAAAAAAGACTAATTGGCAATACTTCACGGCCATTAATAGCTTGGAAATGAAGACATTAGCTCAACTTTCCGACGATTTTACTGAGGGGGTACTCATGCCGCGATTGGGTAAAACCCCATTGGATTTTATGGGTTATCATACAGCTAAAGGGAAAATACAGATGCAGACGATTCACAATAAAGATGTTTTTACCCATATCAAAATCTGGGACAACGGCAGTCGTGTTGCAGATAAAAAAATCATTCTAAGTCATTTCAATAATCTTATTTAATCATAAAATAAAAATAAATATTATGGAAGGAACTATTGCACAGATCATCCTTTTTGGCGGCAATTTCGCCCCACGTAGTTGGGCATTTTGTGAAGGACAACTATTAGCCATTAGCTCAAATACTGCTTTGTTTTCTATATTAGGAACGATTTATGGAGGTGACGGACGGACAACTTTCGGTTTGCCTGATTTACGTGGACGTGTACCCATTCATCCTGGTTCAGGACCTGGTTTGAGTTCTTATCGGTTGGGACAAAAGAGTGGTGTAGAGAATGTCACACTCCTCTCTACCCAAATACCATCTCATAATCATACACTGATGGCTTCTAATGATGCGGGAACAAGTTCAGAACCTTCAAATATGTTATTGGCAAATACGGGGGCTTTGGATAAAGAATATGGTACAGGAAACCTGACTCCTATGAATGGTCAAGCCATCAGTAACTCTGGTGGTAGTCAAGCGCATACAAATATGCAGCCGTATTTAGCTGTGAATTTTTGCATCTGTTTACAAGGTATATTCCCTTCTCGCAGTTAAAATATTCACTCTAAGTCATTTCAATAATCTTATTTAATCATAAAATAAAAATAAATATTATGGAAGGAACTCTCGCACAGATAATTCTTTTTGGCGGCAATTTCGCCCCACGTAATTGGGCATTTTGTGAAGGACAACTATTAGCCATTAACTCAAATCAAGCTTTGTTTTCTTTATTAGGAACAATTTATGGCGGTGACGGACGGACAACTTTCGGTTTGCCTGATTTGCGTGGGCGTGTACCCATCCATCCTGGTTCTGGTCCGGGTTTAAGTACTTATCGATTGGGACAAAAGGGTGGTATAGAGAATGTAACGCTTACAATTAACCAAATACCATCTCATAATCATATATTGGCGGCTTCTAATGATGCTGGAACAAGTTCAGAACCTTCAAATATGTTATTGGCAAATACGGGGGCTTTGGATAAAGAATATGGTACAGGAAACCCGACTGCTATGAATAGTCAAGCTATCAGTAACTCTGGTGGTAATCAATCGCATTACAATATGCAGCCGTATTTAGCTTTGAATTATTGCATCTGTATTCAAGGTTTATTTCCTTCGCGCAGTTAAAATATCCATTTGATACGTTGAACATAGTAAAAAACACCGTTAGATACTTCATTGAATTTCAATTGTTTAAAGAAACTTAAGTATCTATCGGTGTTTTCTTTTTACTTTGATGTCATCACATAAAAGTGAAACACGTTTTTTATAATTTATTAAAAATCTAATATCATTTCGTATGCTTTTATCAGATTCTATCAATGATACGCTTAAACTTTAGACTTGGTGGCTTCAACTTGAACCGCAATGGCAAATGGCTTTTCAAGAAACGGTATTGGGTCATAAAAATGCTCCCACTCACGACGAATTGCAAACCATAGCCACTTTGACGGTTCTACGTTTTGTCGGCCCGTCTGCGCCCTATCCAAATATGTCTTTTGAATTAACTAACCTTTCTGGTTTGAGTCATTTGAGTCATTTAGAGACGATAATCGTCACTCATCATAATTTGGAAAGTCTTAAAGAATTAGACAAATTAGACAAACTTAATAAGTTATTCGTGTACGATAATCAGATAAGCAGCTTGGAAGGTATTGAAATTATGAAAGACCTTGAACAGCTTTACTGTCAAAACAACCGAATCACTACTTTAATACCTGTGCAAAACCTCATAAAATTGCAGGAATTATATGTCCATTCAAACGAATTAACATCTTTGGAAGGCTTATCTGAAGAACATTCAGATTTACTCAAAACGTTCATCTGCATGCCAAATGATAAACTGCATCAAAGAGAAATCATACGTGTCGAAAAT
Source organism: Saprospiraceae bacterium (assembly GCA_031367705.1). GTDB lineage: Bacteria > Bacteroidota > Bacteroidia > Chitinophagales > Saprospiraceae > JAAFJT01. The sequence continues at coordinate 13,204 of JANLQI010000006.1, forward strand.
ACCTTAGGCATCAGATGTAAGGGATAAATATGACTTAAAAGACTACTAATCAATGGATTGCCAATTCATAAAATACAATAAAATGAAAATAATAAAAAGCAATTTTAGTTCAACTGCCATGTTTGTACTTCTGCTGTTGCCTCTTGTTTTTACTTCCTGTGACCCCGCATTGACTTTGAAAATTGAAAACAAAACAAATGCTGATGCTAAAGTCAAATTTGGTTTTAAGCATGACAGACATTATTACAAGTTTGATGAATTTACCCAGAAGGATACATTAATTGTAACTTTAGATTCAACTGCTCAAAATCGAATCCGAGAATATCGTTTTGGCATTGGCACATGGGCAATACAAAGCAGTTTTGATAGTTTGATTGCAATGGTTGACTGGGTAGAAGTGGTAACTTGGAAATCAACAGAAACTTATCAAGGTGCGACACAAATACGGGAATTTTTTAAAAGCAGAATTACAGGTAGAAAAAAAGAAAGTATCGTCGTTAATTTAGAATAAAATACTGTTGAGGAACGAAATCCCGATTTTGTCGGGGAGGGGTCATCAAATGAAAATAACATTTTAAGAGAAAAGTGCTACTTTGGGCCAAATTTTTCACAACCAAGCATTAACAATCTTAAAACGAAATAATGACCATCTTTAAAACCCTCGAATGGCTGGCTGATAAAGCTATTCTCTCTCCAGAACAGTCCGATGCGCTCAAAAAAGAGCATCAAACACGCCCCATTTCTCTACATTGGGAAATAAACCTCTTGCTTTTAGTAGGCATTGGTTGCTTGACAGCGGGCTTAGGTGTACTCATTTATAAAAACATTGACACCATTGGTCATCAAGCCATTATCGCTCTGATTGCTTTAGCGGCAATCGCTTGTGGTTGGTATGTTTTACGTCATAAACAATCGTTTTTGCTTGAAAAAATGCAAAATCCACGGCCTTTGGCAGATAATATGCTGTTACTCGGCTGTTCTCTTTTCCTTATTTTAGAGGGTTATTTGCAATTTCAATATCAAATATTTGGAACACGTTATGGCATTGCGACCTTAATTCCAGCCATACTTTTTTTCTTTTGTGCTTACCGTTTTGACCATATTGGCGTGTTAACAATGGCCATGACGGCTTTTGTTTCATGGGCAGGTCTAACTGTCACCCCCCTCAGTATTTTTCAAGAAAATGTGTTCCAAAATCAACCGTTATTGATTCACACAGGTATTACTGTCGGTGTGTTTTTAGTCCTCGTTGGTTTGTTGTTGAATTTCAAAATCATCAAGCCGCATTTCACTTTCAGTTACCTCAATTTTGGTTTCAATTTGGCGTGTATAGCCACCCTTTATGGGTCATTTGCGATAGATAAGGCACTTTATTCGTTGTTGTGCTTGGTATTTTGTGGTTTAGGCATCTGGTATGCACGCCGCGAACAATCCTATTTTTTCTTATTGGCAGGTACAATTTATGGCTATATCGCTTTCACAAAACTCATTTCCAATGCGGATATAGATTTTGGCGGCTGGATGTTCTACGGAGTGGTTTCTTGTATGGCGATGGTATTTTTCTTCTTAAACTTTAAAAAAATGCTCAAATGAACCTTAAAATATATGACGAAACGGCAGTCCGAAATCTGCAATTGAACAACAAAGCAGATGAACTCTTTGAAGACGGTCATTTGACACCCCCTCAGTATGAACAAGTAAAAACGGCGTTTCCTGTCGTTTTGAATCAACCAAACTTGTTTGTGCGCTTGGGTTTATTCTTTTTTACTTCTTTGTGCATTGTTTTTTCAATTGCACTTATCGGTTTTTTTCTTAATAATGCCAATATGGGTGAAAAAGGATTTGGCGTATTACTAATTATTTTTGGAGCAGTCATCACAGTCATTAATTATCAATTTATCAAGGAACGACATTGGTATCGGCAAGGCAGCGACAATGCTTTGTGTTATGCTTCTATTACATGTTTTGTGGGTGGTGTATATTTGATTACACAGTTTCCTAATTTTTCAATAGTCGCCTTGTTGTCTTTTGTCGTAATTGCTATCGCCGCAGTGCGTTATGGCGACCCATTATTGGCTTTTAGTGCCTTTTATGCCTTGATATTGACTTTTGGCAGCTTAATAGAGGAGAGTCAAATGCCTCGAATCGCTCTGCCTTTTATAGGTATTGTCTTATCATTAATGGCTTATTATTTGTCAAAAACCGCTTCAAAAAACGATGATTTGTTCTATTGGGAAGACTGTTTCACTGTTTTAGAAATAACAGGTTTGGTCGCTTTTTATGGCTCAATCAATTACTATGTAGTTGATAAAGTATTCATGTTTAACAATGACGAAATGAGCGTTCCGAAACCTTATAATATGCTCTTTTCGGTTCTAACAGTAGTCACGCCCTTGGTTTATTTGCTTTTTGGCATCAAAAACAAAGAGCGGATTTTATGGATTTTGGGCAGTTTAGGCATAGTGGCTTCCATTTTAACCTATCGTTATTATTTTGCGTTGATGCCGATTGAATGGGCTTTGACATTAGCTGGATTAGCTGTGTTGGTTTTAGCTGTCTATTTGATAAAATACCTCAAAACACAGCAACATGGTTTTGTTTATTTGCCCAATACAAGCAAAACAAATTTTATTGAATCATTGGTGATGAATCAATTATTGCAACAAGCTACACATACAACGGCTTCGGAAGATAGTGTAAAATACGGCGGCGGTGATTTTGATGGCGGCGGTGCGGGGAGTGATTATTGAAGACTTTTTTGACCACAGATTGGGCTGATTCGACTGGTTTTCACTGATTTCTGTT
>JANLQI010000051.1:0-1729 GCA_031367705.1 Saprospiraceae bacterium
GTGGGTGGTTTGATGGACGTGATTATTGCTCGAAATTCTAAAATTCCAACAAAGGCAGCACGACAATATACAACGAGTGTGGATGGTCAAAAGAACTTGAAAGTGGCTGTTTATCAAGGCGAACGTGATTTGGTGCAACACAACCGCAAATTAGGCGAGTTTGTACTGAGGGGTATCCCACCAATGCCTGCGGGTTTGCCGAAAATAGATATTGCGTTTTACCTCGATGCGGACGGCATTTTAAGGGTAAAAGCAAAGGAATTGCGCTCAAATGTCGAGCAAGAGGTGACCATGAAGTCGAGTTATGGCTTGTCGGAAGAAGAAATGGCTTTGATGTTGATTGATTCTATCCAAAATGCAGAGTCAGATATGAAAGCTCGGGCGTTGTTGGAAGCCCGTAATGAAGCGAATAATGTTGTTTTAGCGGCTGAAAAATTCATTGTTCAAAATGCTTCTATCTTGTCAGAAGAAGAAATTGAAGAAACAAAATCATTGACGAAACAACTCAGAAAGACGGTTAGTGGTGACGACAAAGACGCTATTAATGCAGCGATGGCAGACCTGAATGTTTATACCGAGCCGTTGGCACATCGGGCTTTGGATGCGAATATTATGACAGCGATGAAGGGTCAGCAGGTTGTTTGATTTTTTTTGACCACTGATTTTCTGCTTTTAGACACGAATTTCACCAATTACACGAATTATCTTTTTATTTTTTTCATAAAAAAAGTAAAAAATTCGTGCAATTGGTGAAATTCGTGTCTAAATAAATCGCTTATGAAAAACCTTACTTTACCTCTTCTATTAACTGTACTTTTTGTTGCTTTAAGCAACCCTATCTTTTCACAATCTTCTAAAAAAGTCAATTGGAAAAAACTACACGTATTAGTGTATTCCAAAAACGGAAAAGGTTATGTGCATGACAACATACCTTCTGCGGTGGCGTGTATCCAGAACTTGGGTAAAACGCAAGGCTTTAAAGTTGATACATCAAACGAACCATCGGTTTTTTCAAGGGAAAACTTGGAAAAATACGATTTATTGGTCTTTACAAGTACCAATAACGATGTTTTTGATACGGATGAACAACGTCTTGTTTTTCGGCAATACATCGAAGCGGGTGGGGGATTTGTCGGTATTCATTCTGTTGTTGGGACGGAAAGGAATTGGAAATGGTTTAAGCAAATGCTGGGTGGTACATTTTCTTGGCACGCTCATTTTCAAAAATATACGGTCAAAATTATTGACAAAACACACCCCTCAGTAAAAGGGCTGCCTGTGGATTGGGTACGAGAAGATGAATGTTATTTTGAAAAAGAATTATATCCTGGCATACATACATTCATGGTGCAAGATGTGGCAACTTTGAAAAATGATGAAAAAGCGGCGGCAATGGTCAAGACAAATATGGGTTCTTTTGCCGATTTTTATCCTGCGGCTTGGCATAACAACTTTGACGGTGGTTTGGCATGGATAACGACTTTGGGGCATGATAAAAAAGATTACAGCGAGCCTATTTATATGCGTCATATTCTACAAGGCATAGAGTTTGTGGCGTCAAATTCTAAGAAAAAAGACTATTCAAAGGCTTATGCGAAGCATAGAGATGATGAAGTGAAATATTAGGATTTAGCTTTGACCACTGATTGGACTGATGCGACTGGTTTTCTGTTTTTCTTTATTTTGTAACATACTGAATTAAATAAAAAATCACTGAAAACCAGGCGCA
>JANLQI010000076.1:0-10010 GCA_031367705.1 Saprospiraceae bacterium
AAAAGTAGAGACTGAAATCTATTGATTGTTATCATAGACATTTTCGCCCTATTTAGGTGGGTGTTGCGTGGCACAATTTGGACTGACGGACGTGGCACAATTTGGATTGACGAGGGTGGCACAAGTTCACTGATTTATCCACCTAATACCAGATCAAAAACAATTTAATGAAATTCTTACAAAAGAACCCTCATTGCTTTCCTTCTTTTTAGGCAATACAAATGGACAGTTTCATATTGAAACAGTTAGTTTTTTTCAAAAGGTTAAACTTGTACCTCATTTTGAGTATTCTGCAAGAGACCTTGCTGGCGTATATCGGGTATATCGGCTTCGGACTGACAAATCTTCACTTGTTTCTCGTGCCTTAGAGATTTTTGAAGATGGACGTGTCTGTATGAAGTTGACACGTTCAAATAACCACCATTTATATTGGGGACGTATTCACTTGTTTGGCAGATGTATCGCCATTTCAATTGACAGAATGGAACACAATAAACCACAGGCACGAGGCGCGGAAGAAGATATACATCGTACGCACTACTTGTTCCATTCAAATGCTTATGATGATAGAACTGTTTTTCAACATCTTTTTGGTATGAGTTGTATCGTCAATAATAAATGGCATATTAGAGTTGGAGATGAATTTTTAGATAAAGTTGATGAGTCGTTTGATAAAATTGATTCATTTATCAAAGAGGAAAAAGATTTAGATTCTAAAGAACGAGAAATCTTCAATTATCTCAGAAGAGGTGTCGTAGGCAGAGCCATTCGACAACCAGATGCACCTATACACAGAAACGATAATTTAGGTTTTGCCTATTTTGGTAGTGCTTGTTATCTTGCTCAAAAGGGCGAAGATGATAAAGCCATTGCCAATCTAAAGCGTTCAATTTTGCATGGCTTTACAGATGATAGGTTATTTATCAAAGAGATTGTAGATAAGCAAGGTGCTTTACACCATTTGAGAAATCGTATTTTTGAAGAAATTGACAGATATAATTGGCGGTTGAAAAGTACAGGTGACCTTGATAAGCTTTTACATGATGATGCTTAGTGAATTCAGTTTATTGCATTTGCCTCTGTGCTTCTAAAACAAATAAGTATCAATATCCAACAAAGCGTTCTGCTTATCCAACAGAAAGTTGGCGTTATTTTTTTTGTCAATGTGGTTTTGATGGATGGATTTGAGGTTTTGATGAATGGATTTGTCGTTTTGACTGATGGATTTGAGGTTTTGAGAATAGGATTTGAGGTTTTGAGAATAGGATTTGAGGTTTTGATGAATGGATTTGGGGTTTTGAGAATAGGATTTGTGGTTTTGATGAATGGATTTGTCGTTTTAACGGATGGATTTGAGGTTTTAACAATAAGAAAAGGTCGAAATAAGCGCGATATATGCCTTATTTCGACCTATTTCCCATTATGGGCTCTTCATTCTGTTTTTATACTGAGGGGTCAAACCATCGGAAAAACCGCCGCCGCAATCATCGTCAATATCAAACCCACGATACCCATTAAGGATTGCATGGGTGCAATGGTTTTTAGGGCTTCTTGTTCCGTCAAATTACTGGCTTTGCACATAATCCAAAAACCTGCGTCGTTCATCCAAGGGATTAATTTTGCGCCGCTGCCAATGGCGAGACAGAGATAAACAGGATTGAAACCCAAATTGGCATTGGAAGCCATTCCTGCGAGAATGCCCGAAGCGGTAATCAAAGCGACTGTTGCTGAACCTTGTGCCGTCCGCACGACTGCTGTAATCAAAAAAGCTAAGGGAATCAATGCCATTTGATAGTCTTTTGTCAAGTCTGCAATGCGGGTGCTGATGCCCGATTGTTGCAACATACCACCAAAAGCACCGCCTGCTGCCGTGATGAGTATGATGCCACCGCCACTCATCAAAGCGACTTGAACGAAGGACATCATACCTTCTTTGCTGTTCTTTTTCTGTTGGGCAAGCACCAACAAACCAAATAGGGCACCCATCAGTAAAGCGATGTTTTTATCACCAAAAAACAAGACGACATCCATGATTGTATTTAAAAAGCCCGATGAAGTCAAAGGTACATTAGGCGTTTCAAAAGCCTCGACAGCCGAGCGAATACATATCGTTGCCAAAGGAAAAACGGCTGGCAATAAAGCTAAACCCAAAGAAGGCAGTTCTTTATCGTCTTTATCGGCAATGGCTTTGATGTCTTCTAAACGGGCATCGGGCGCATCACGAACAGGCGTTGGATATTTGTTATTGAGCCAAATCGCTATAAAATAGCCGACTGTAATGGTACAAAGTCCTAACAAAGAGCCGCACATCATCATCAAACCTATCGGTACATTGAGGGCATGAATCAAAAACAAGGGACCTGGCGAAGGCGGTACATAAGAATTTGCCATGACTGCCCCTGCAATGACGCTCAAAACGAGTAACAAATAATTTTTGCCCAAACGCAAACCCATGGCTTTTGCCAAAGGCATCATTAGGAAAATAACGGTATCAACAAAAACAGGAATCGTCAGAAAAAAACTGCTGATTAGGAATCCAATCGGTGCTTTCTCTATGCCTGTTAATCTGAGCATCGCTCTGATAATCTTTTCGGCTGCACCACTGTCTAACATGGCTTTTCCAATGATGGCGGCACAGGCAATGACAATACCGAGCTTTGCGCATGTGTTGCCAAATTCCGTTCCGATGCGCTCGCCAATGCTTTTATGTGCCAACTTCAAAGCATCAGCAGAAGGGCCGCCTTTGGCTAAAAAAAATTGTTCAACTGAAAGGGTTGGTGTGAGTATTGCTACCGCGATGGCTGCTAATAAAAGCGATAGAAACGGATGCAGTTTCAAGCCTATGATGCCGCCCACGACGATGACGACACCGACAAAAAGAATAAAGATTGGATCAGACATTTTGATTTAATGATGAATGATAAGTGATGAATGATGAATCGTTGGGCATTTTAGGTTAATCGCCCCCTCAGTATTTTGCTGTTTTTGAGCTTTTATTTGAGTAGGTTTTCTCTTGCATCCTTTAGTTTTTTAGCCATATTCCTTGCGCCATCAGCAACAAAAGTAGCATCTGCACCGCAAGCGATGAACTTGATGCCCATGTTGTGATATTTGTCGTAATCATTTGGGTTAAAAATGAGAATGCCTGTTTCTTTTCCAGCATTTTTAGCAGCTTGAACAATGTTATGAACGGCTGTTAAAAACGTTGGATTATCGAATTGACCAAAAATGCCCATTGCCATAGTCAAGTCAGCAGGGCCGATGAAAAGAACGTCAACACCTTCAACGGCTGCTATTGCATCTAAATGTTCGAGTGCTTCAACGGTTTCGATTTGAACAATACCAAGTAAATTGTCTTGAGCATCATTATAATAGGTGTCGAAATTTTGTCCAAATTGTGTTGCTCTGACCATTTTTGCAACGCCACGATTGCCAAAAGGCGGATAATGCAAACCGTTGATGACCTTTTTCGCTTCTTCTGCATTATTGACTTTTGGACACATAACGCCATACGCGCCCATGTCCAAAACCCGAGAGATGCGCGGGCTATCGCTGCTTTCAACCCTGACAAGTGGTGTTGTAGTCGTACTTTCTAAGGCTTGGAGTTGCGCAAGGACATCTTTTTCCGTGCCTGCACCGTGTTCGAGGTCAATGAGTACCCAATCGAAACCTGATTGTCCGACGATTTCAGCCGTTAGAGGGCTGCCTAGATTGAGCCAACAGCCGTTGAGCGTTTCGCCTTGTTTAAGTCGTTTTTTTAGATTTTTCATTTATCTTGTTGTTTAAATACAGAGGTCTGATTATGCTGTAAAATAAACAAAAATCCCTAACAGGTTTTACCTATTAGGGATTTTATATAGAAATTACGTCGAAAAAAACCATTCGTAAAGACGAAAGAATGAGAAGATTGTTATTTTAAAAATCAACATTTAACCGCTGACAGAGATGTGATTTAACCATTTTCCGTGCAATTTCATCACTTTTTCAATCACATCACGCACACAACCATCGCCACCTTTGAAAGGAGAGATATAATTGCTGATGTCAATGATTTCAGAACAGGCATCGGCAGGGCAACACGGCAAACCTACTTTTTGCATCACCTCGAAATCATTGAGGTCATCACCTAAGTATAAAGCCTTCAAAGGGTTAATGCTGTGTGCTTGGCAATATCTTTGAAATACAGGCAATTTAGGGTCTGCGCCAGTGAAAACTTGACGAATGCCGAGTTTTTTCATCCGATGTTCGACGCTACCACCGCGCCCACCTGTGATGATGCAGACATTATAACCTTCTTCTAGAGCTCTCCGCATGGCATATCCGTCTTTTGAATTGAAAGAGCGCAAAAATTCACCTCCCTCAGTAACAAGGAGTTTTCCATCTGTCATCACACCATCTACATCAAAAATGAAGGTATTTATTTCACGAAAATAACCCAGTGGGTTGTGAATCGTCACTGCTTTTTGGAGGTCAAACTCTATAGTATGGTCTTCCATTTTGTTGAATTATTTATTGTTATCGCGCCATTCATAGACCCATTTTGCTTGAATTTGCTCAAGGTGCGCCTCCGTAGAGCCTTCTTTTTTTCCTTCAAAAGAGGGTATTTCGAGAACCCATTGTAGCAGTTCTGTAAAACGGATGCGGTAGATTTTTGACTCCGTAAAGTCTTCACCAAAACGTTCATATAGTTTCATAGCTATATCTTCGTGGTCACTCCAGCTAATCGGTAAATCGTCGAAGTCTTTAAAATTTGACATATTTTTATTGCGTTTTTATCAGCCACAAGGCTTTTTTGTTTTTATTTTATCGTCTAAACCCGCCTCTTTGCTGTTGCATCGGGAATTTACCCATTGAAAACTGGTGCATCATGGTCTTCATTTGGTCAAATTGCTTGCAAAAAGCATTGATTTCTTCAAATGTTTTACCGCTTCCTTTCGCAATACGCTCTTTGCGTTTCTTAGTACCCAACACAAGTTCAGGGTTCGACCGTTCGGTAGGTGTCATAGAATGAATAATACACTCCACTTTTGAAAATGCACTGTCATCAATGTCCACATCTTTCATGGCTTTGGACATTCCTGGAATCATATTCATCAACGATTTCAAATCACCCATTTTTTTGATTTGCTCCATTTGAGCAATGAAGTCATTGAAATCGAACTTGTTTTTCTTGATTTTTGCTTCAATCCGCTTGGCTTCCACCTCATCAAATTGCTCTTGCGCCTTTTCAACCATCGAAACAATATCACCCATGCCAAGAATCCGACTCGCCATACGGTCTGGATAAAACTCAGAAAGGGCATCCATTTTTTCACCTTCCGAAGCAAATTTTATCGGTTTACCCACCGTGTATTTGATAGACAAAGCCGCACCACCGCGTGTGTCACCATCCAATTTAGTCAAAACGACACCGTCGAAATTGAGTCTGTCGTTGAAGGCTTTTGCTGTGTTGACAGCGTCTTGACCTGTCATGGAGTCAACGACAAAAAGCGTTTCGTTGGGCGAGATAGCGTCTTTTACTTTCGCAATCTCTGCCATCATTTGTTCATCAATGGCAAGACGACCTGCCGTATCCACGATGACAACATCACAGCCTTGCTTTTTCGCTTCAACAATGGCGTTCAAAGCGATTTGAACAGGGTTTTTGTTTTCAATTTCTTTATAAATCGGCACTTTCACCGATTCAGCCAAAACAGTCAACTGGTCAATCGCTGCGGGGCGATATACATCACAAGCGACGACCATCGGGCGTTTCCCCTTCTTCGTTTTCAGATACAGTGCTAATTTTCCAGTAAAAGTTGTTTTACCTGAACCTTGCAGACCTGCAATGAGTATAACTGTTGGCTTGCCGCTGAGGTTAAGACCCGCAATTTGCCCGCCCATCAAATCGGTCAATTCATCGTTAACGATTTTAATCATTAACTGACCTGGATTGACGTTTTTCAAGACATTATCGGTGCCAAGCGCACGATCTTTGATCTTATCCGTAAATTCTTTTGCAATTTTATAGTTGACATCCGCTTCGACGAGTGCACGACGAATATCTTTAATAGCAGTGGCAATATTGAGTTCTGTGATTTTATTGTTCCCCGAAAGAACTTTAAAGGCGGAGTCGAGGCGGTCGCTTAGGCTTGTGAACATAGTTATAAACGATTGATTATCAGTAACTTAATTAATTTATTCCTTTTAAAAAACGTGCAAAGATAAACAAACTGAGCAGTATTTTCATAAGAATTAAATGAAAAAGAGGCCCCTCAGTATTTTTAAGCGCAAAAATAAGGAATGAATATTTGTATGAAAAAATATAGTTTTTACATATTCAACTCTTTCTATTTTGATATATAAGCTTTATCTTTGCATAATATTCTAATATTCATTTTTCATATTCATATAATCACTAAAGCATATCAACCATGTTCAAACTTCTACTTCCCTTCATAATTTCAATAATTGCCACATTTCAACCTTGTTTTGCTGGAACAATATTATCTTTTCAGTCAGGAGAATGGAACAACACAGCCACTTGGCAAGGTGGATTGATACCTGGAGCTGATGATGTTGTCATCATCGAAGCGGGTACAGCCATAACAATCTCTTCAAGTGGCGGCAATTATACTGCTATATGTAAGACATTGACAATCAATGGCTCACTCGCCTATCACAGCAATAGAGCTGTTATCGGCTCACCTGACCCATTAGGCAATCCCAGTTCAGGTGGCAATTCAGAATTAACGGTCAATGGTACTTTAACGATTAGTGGCGGTTATCTAAACTCCTTCTTTCTCAATGGCAATTTGAAGTTTAATCCAGGTTCAGTATTCAATATGACTTCTGGATTTATGCACGTAAACGGTAACACTGGTACCCCCCTCAGTAGTGTGGCAGCTGGAAAGCCTCTGATTGATTTTACAAATGCAACCTCTTTTTTGGCGACTGGAGGTACTTTGTTCATCACAAATCCGCATATTGACGCAGCGACAACGTGCATCAAAGGCCAAAAAAACTTTTCTGATAATGCATCCGTTTCGTTTGGTGGTTATGTCGCACCCATAACGAATAACAACTATTTCGTTGATGCCGCAACCTCTCCTTCTTTCCAAACCATAGAATTGAACTATGTGTCGAACACGGTTAAATTACAAATGTCTGATATAGATATTAAAGGTGCTGTTAATATCAATAATGGGACTTTGTATAATCCTCACCTAATCAAAACAGTACGCATTGGGAATGATATCAATATAGGCAGTAATGGCAAAATTGAAGGTCGAATCGAACTCAACGGCCCTTCACAACAAAATATAAACCCCAACATTGAAAATGGCGTTCCTGTTACCTCAGCAGTCTTCAATGGCGACGTTATTTCGAATAATGTTGCAAGGGTTAAAATCAAATTAGATATTGAAATATTAGGCGATTTAATACTCACACGTGGCCGTTTTGACTTAAATCACAACACATTGACGCTTAAACGTTCGCCAATGACACCTTCCAATATGGCTTATATAGTTACCCACGATTTGTATCAAGAAGTCGGTACATTGAAAATCAAAAACGTTACGACGAACACCATTTTCCCTGTTGGTACGGAACAAAGTTATGCCCCCGTCTTCCTGACCGCATTGGGCGGTGATTTTAGTGCTTCTGCACATCCGTCAACGATAAATGTGCCTTCTCAATTTTCAAAAATTAATTTAGAGTGGGATATAAAACGTGTTTCGGGCAGCTACGATGCGGATGTTTTAGTACAATGGAACAACTCCGACGAAGCGAATAATTTCACGCCGAATAGAAATCAATGCAAATTATACCACTACAACGGCACTCTTTGGGAACCTATGTCGCCTTCTTCTGGGCCAACAACTTCTTGGGGTACTTACTTTACAAAATTAGCCCCAGAGGTTCAATCATTTTCAACCTTTTCAGTGTTAGCACCATCAGTTGTTCCTGTAACATTGACTTATTTCAAGGGAAAAGTAGAAAACAATGATGCACATTTGACTTGGGAAACAGCAACTGAATTTAACAACGCAGGCTTTGATGTTGAAAAAAGTTCAGATGGTTTACATTTTTCAAGCATCGGTTTCGTGAAAGGTAATGGCAATTCATTCACTCAAAAAGCGTATTCTTTTATAGATAAAAACTTTACAAATACCGCTTATTATCGTCTCAATCAACTTGATTTTGATGGTAAAACCATTTATTCATCTATCGTTTCGTTACAAATGGAAGGCAAGGGCAATGCTTTGAAAATTTATCCAAACCCCATTTCTGCTCAATCAGATTTGACAATTGAGTTTTCTGAGCAAGTAGAAAACAGCTTAAATATTGATGTTATTGACGTACAAGGACGCATTTTGTACAAAAACAAAAGCGAAAAAGGCATTGAATCGCTTAAAATCCCTGTCGGAAATTGGGCAAGAGGCATGTATTTTATTCGCTTAACAAATGGTACAAAAACCGAAATCTCAAAATTTATTAAGAACTGAACCTCGTTTATTTACACAAAGAAGGCAGTGATATGTAAAATATCGCTGCTTTTTTTGTTTGTTTGCAGGCAACCTTAGTACAAACATGACCGTTCTATGACATTAAATACTGAGGGGGAGCAATTAGCCGCCACAACATTCAATTATTCATTCATCTATAAATCTTTATTTTTCATGCAATTCACTACAAAAGCCACCTTTTGTTTAGCTATTCTTTGGTTTTCACTTTCAAGCACCATTAAAGACCCCAGTGACCCGCCTATGGGCAATACGGGCGCACCAGGCGAAACAACTTGCCAACAGTCGGGCTGTCACAGTGGCGGCGTATATACAGGAACTGTTGCTTTGACAGGTGTACCTGATACAGTTGTAGCCAACACGACCTATACACTGACATTGACCAATACGAGTAACGCACCGCGTGGAGGTTTTCAACTCGTCTGCCTTGATTCCACAAATGCACAATGTGGCACTTTAACGAGTGGAACGGGCAGCTCAGTTGGAACAATGAGTGGAAAACAATACGTCCGTCAATCAACACCTAAGCTTTTGTCTGCTGGCTCTACGTCATGGACATTCACCTGGAAAGCTCCCGCAACGTTGACCAAAAACCCCGTCACTTTCTACTTTATCAGCCTTGCGGCAAATGGCAATGGTGGTACAGCAGGCGATAATGTCTTGAAATCATCGAAAACGGTTCGTTTCAAAGGCACAACAAGCAGCAAAGAGGTGAAGAATACGATTGCGTTTACCGTGTTCCCGAATCCAACAAAAGATGTATTGAATATTGACATTACGGATGTGGCCAATGCACAAATGACAATGACAGATATTAACGGCAGAGTTTTGTTAATTAAACAATTAACAGAAAAAACAAGTAAAATTAACATCGCTCATTTGTCAAAAGGCTATTATAATGTTCAAATTCAAGCAGAGGGCAAATCTGTTTCTAAGAAAATAGTCATTGACTAATTGCCTTTTTTTCAACGAAAAAGCCAGAATGAATCATCATCATTCTGGCTTTTTACGTTTTATACTCAGGGGGTAGTTCATCGTTCAATTCTGTTACTAAAGGTTTAATAATAAATCAATGACGTATTTGTGTTATTCGCTTATAATTTCAACGGTTTCTTCAACTAATTTTTTCACAGGCATTGTTACACGGCGTTCCCCTGTATTGAGAATGAGATTGACAGAATCAATCTTTTCAATCGTGCCTTCTATGCCGTTTATTTTTATGACTTGACCAGAATGGAAGGTTTTTTTTGCATATAAACTCGCCACCATATTGCCCAAAATATCTTTTGCGCCCAAGCCAAAAGCCAATGCGAAAGCTAAAAATAAGGAGCCAATTATAACAATAAAATTTGTCGTAATTGCGCCCGTATCTATCCCCGCTTGATTGAGTGCCGTAATTGTCACAAGTATCATAATTAAATAATATGCAGCCGTACTAACAACACCCGAAGCTTGTAAACGAAGCGAATTGATACCCGTATTAATGGCTTGACGAATGAACCC
>JANLQI010000080.1:0-10624 GCA_031367705.1 Saprospiraceae bacterium
ATTGGACTAAGATATTCATTGATAAACTGGTTTTGTCAAGAGATATTTTTGCCCAAATTTAATTCTAATGGCTTAATTAAACAATATGTCAAGGAACTTGATGGCTTTTGTCCCATTTCGGTGCAAAAGCCGTATTGAAAATCGGTGGTTTCAAGATGTTAGATGTTTTATAAGAAAACCCTACTTGTCAATGACGAATAAAGGTTTTTCAAAAAGCTCGATAGAAAGCCCTAAAAAGGGGATTGCTTTCATAAAAAACTGAGAAAGTATATTACTTTTGTAGATTCTTGTTGTTTAGTTTATTAAACATTTATAAAGCGACTATTTCTAAAAAGTATGGCAGATAAGAAGACTTTGTATAAACGAAGCATATTAAAGCAATTCTATTTTGCTCAATCCCTGTCTTGCGCCGACTTGTGCGACAAAATGGATAAAAGTTTGCCGCTCATTACAAAATTGATTGGCGAGTTGATAGATGAAGGTAAAGTCATTGAAACGGGCTTGGCACCTTCCACGGGTGGTCGCCGTCCCTTGATGTATTCGATTAAGCCCGATACGCAATATATTGTTGCGGTCTCAATGGATCAGCTCATTACAAGAATTGCGGTCATGGATATGCAAAATAACTATGTTGGCGAAGTTGAAAAGATAGATTTGCCATTGACTAAAAACCCCCAATCATTGTTTCAATTAACAGAAGCCATCGCTGCATTCCTACAAAAAACACCCATTGATGCCCATAGAATCGCAGGTATTGGTATCGGAATGCCCGGTTTTGTTGATGTGAAAAAAGGTATTAATTATTCGTTTTTAGAAAGTTCAGAAGGCAGCATTACCAAATATATATCAAAAAGGATTGGCAAGCCCGTCTTTATTGACAATGATTCCAGTTTGATTGCTTTGGCAGAATTGCGTTTTGGCGCAGCGGTCAACGAGCGCAATGTGATGGTCATCAATATGGGCTGGGGCGTTGGTTTGGGGTTAATTCTCGACGGAGAACTTTACAGAGGCGACAATGGTTTTGCAGGCGAGTTCAGTCATATACCTGTTTTCACAAATGATAAATTGTGTAGCTGTGGCAAAAAGGGCTGCCTCGAAACAGAAACATCTTTGTTGGTTTTGGTAGAAAAAGCCTTGAAAAGTGTGAAAGAGGGACGTGTTTCTTCATTAAAAGGCATTCCAGATGATAATCCAGAGGAGGCAAATAACCTTATAATAAAAGCGGCGCTTGAAGGCGATCAATTTGCAGTCGAACTGTTATCTGAAATAGGCTACAAAATAGGGCGTGGTGTAGCGATTTTGATACACATATTAAATCCAAAATTGATAGTACTGAGTGGGCGCGGCTCTATTGCAGGTAAAATTTGGCAAGCACCGATTCAGCAAGCCTTGAATGAGCATTGTATTCCAAGACTGGCGCATAATGCCACTATTGAAGTGTCTGATTTAGGATTTAAAGCGGAACTTATTGGCGCGGCGACTTTGGTTATGGAAAATTTTGAACACATCAAAGAACAAAATCACCAATCACTAACAATGAATACCTAATGTATGGCTTCAATACGGATTAACCTCTCGGTTTTTTCCTATAAGTCATTGATTTTAAATAAAATAGAAGCCTTTGCATCTTGCTCACATCAATTTCGCTACCTCATTTTTAAAAACATCAGCAAATTTTTCCGATATTTTCAAAGTATGTTCTTTTCCTGCCCCATACAAAGTGACGTGTGAAGTGTTCACAAAATTAATTTTTTCAATATTAACAGCATTGTCGCGGCTTATCTGCACAAAATGAGGCGGTAAGAGTTCTAAGGATTTCGTTAAGGTCATATCTATTTTAGCCGTTGAATCGTCCATAACAAAAAAAGTTTTGCCACTGCCTGCAACCTCTAAAAAAGCCACATTTTCAATTTTGATTCTTCTCAATCCGCCTTCTGATTTGACAAAAATAATGTCTCTATTAGAACGCTGAACAGAGGTAAAGGCATCAAGACAATCTTGCATTTTCACCTTGAAGTCTTTAATAAACGGTTTTGTGATATACTTCAAAATACAGTCGTGATAGGCGTTGATACTGAGGGGGGCATATTCAGTGAATCCTGTTATCATTGCCACAGGTGGTAACGTGCCATAATTAGATTTTTGTAGGCGATCAAGTATTTGGAAGGCATCACCACCAATGATTTTAATGTCCATAAAAACGCCATCTGGACGCGTCTTGGTAATGAGGTCGCATGCATCATCAATTTGTGATGCCGTTCCGACAAGTTCAACATTGGGAAATTGAACAAGTTCAGTACATAAAAATTGAGAAAATTCGTCTTCATCTTCAATGACGACAATGCGTAAACGGCGGGCTGTTGTATTGTTATTCAGGCGGTTCATAATTGTAAGTTATTGGAATGAACAAGTGAACACGAGTACCAAAATGCAAACCTGCTTCATCTGTAAAAATACCATCTTCGTAGCGGTAACTGATTTTATCGGCATTGAAGCGATTGGTAATTTCAGCCATTTCTACGAGCATTTTTACGCCTTGTTGGTTACCTTTGGAATTAATTAAACGTGCTTTTTCTCTGCCTATGCCGTTGTCCTCAACAATGATATGAACGTATTTATCCGTATTACTCTCAATACGGACAGACACTTTTCCTTCCCGTTTTTGGTTACGAATACCATGTTCAACAGCATTTTCACAGTGAATTTGCAATGACATCAAAGGTAAACAAAGATTATTCAATTGCATAATTTTTTTGTCATTCGGTAATTCAAAATCAATTTGGTCTTTGAAACGGTATTTTTGAATCTTCAAGTAATTTTGCACCAAGTGAATCTCTTCGGCAAGGGTATGATAGGATTTTTTGTTGCGTGTATTTTTGAAAATGGTCTGAATATTTTGGCTCAATAGGTCAATCATATCAACGGCATCGGCATTATTGCGGCTTTTAAGTTGTATCATATTGAGCGTATTGTTGATAAAATGTGGATTCAGTTGGTTGGCAATCGCTTGTACACGCAGCTGACCGAATAGCCTTTTTCGTTGCTCTTGTTCTCGATAAATCAAAAATCCAATCCCGCCCAATGTCAATATAAATGACACCCAAAACCACTGGCTTTTGAACCAAATTTTATTAATCCGAAAGGTCAAATACTGAGGGGGGGCTTCTAAGCCATTTTTGACGGCGACTATTTCGAGGGTATATATATCAGGTTGTAATGAAGGTAAGGCGATGACATCTATATTAGAAAGCTCAGACCAGTCCGTTTGACCCACAAGTCGGTATTTTATCCAAACATCGTTTGTTAGATAAGGATTCATAGGCATATTGAGGTAAATCTTGACATCTTGTTCGCCTGAATGGAGGGTTATCCGTTCACCTAATTTTGGAAAATAAGTCATTTTACCACCACAAAGGCTGTCTATACTGAGGGGGGGCAAAACGGTATCAAAAGGAAAGTTTTTAATGTCAAATCGCGTTGCGCCTTTGTCATGTCCAATCCAAATATTGTCGTTTTTATCTATCCAAAGAGCATTTTGTTCGGTACCGCCGCCTGAAAATCCATTTTTTTCATCAAATTTGAAAATGGGAAATCGTTTGCCTTCGGAAGCATAGAACTGTTGTATGTCCACCACCGAAAAGCCATTAGACATGCCGACAATAAGGTATTTGTTCCGCCAAATTTTGAGCGACAAGATTTCGCTTGATTTGTCTAAAATGCCCGTACCAATAGGCACTAAACTTTTGAATGGATTGAACTCCTTCCAATAATTTAATGTTGTGACAGAATGATTTTGAGGGGTTTTGTAGAAAAAAACACCTTTTTTTGTACCAAACCAGACATTGCCTTTGTCATCGGAGGTTATTGCCATCGCACCAAAATCGGTTTGCGGATTTTGAATCAACCAAGTAAATGCCGTATCAAGATGTGGGTCATAAACAGCCAGCCCTTGAGAGGAACGCCCGAGCCATATATGCCCCAAACGGTCTTCTGCAATGCTCAATACATTGACAAGTTTCATACCTTTTGACCCATTGACCCAATGAAAATCAGTTGAATCTTGAAATCGGTTGCCTTTCACATTTTGTAAAGCAACGCCTCTCCCACCGCTGCCACCAAATGCCAATCGCCCATCAACCAATTTGGTACTATAAAAGATAGCGACACCTTTGAGGTTGCGTTTCCATGTTTTACCATCAAAAGCATAAATACCCCCTAAATCATTTTCAATATTCATCAATATTTGACCATTGTGGCGAAGACTGCCTGGCATGAAACGCCAAAGCGGATCTGTACCCTTGGGTTTTTTTAGCAGTTTGACACCATCAAACATGGATAAACCTTCGGTATAAGAGCCAAACCAAATATGACCATTCGGTTCTTCGGCAATAGCATGTAGGTCTGTAATCATACCCTCGTCTTCACGGCTAAAAAAATTGAAAAACGACGGCGTTACTTTATATTGACCATCCCTTGTAGCTACCCAGAAATTACCCGCGAGGTCTTTTTCAATACTTGTAAATCGGCTTCGATTCGCTAAAATGACGGAACTGAGTATCTTAAAGTCTTGGTCTAATTCATAAACTTGACGGCGTTTTTCATCTATTTTCAAAACCAGAAAAAAACGGTCTCTTCGTTGAAGCAACAGAGTAACGGGGTCTATCTTATTTTTATAATCAACCGATAAAGGTATGTCTTGCCATTTTTGGTCTTCATAATATCTAATATTGTCATTATAACAAACAATGGGGTATCCTGAAAGGCTACAACTAAGACGTTTGATTGGATTTATTCGAGTATCTTCTTGCAGTATTATTGTCCACTCGCCGTTAATTTGACCTTTTACAATTTTTTCGATATTCCCCAATCTTATCAAAAAATAATAAGTTTTTGAATCGGGATGGTAATCTACCTCCCCAATCCTAAAATCGCCAAAGGAAAGATGCGCTATTTCAATGAAACCATCTGTTTGGGCATCAAATTGAAAAACCTGTCCTTTTCCATTGACTCCCCAAATACGCCCATCTTGAAATCCTGAGTTAGGGAATGAAGCACCAAACAATAAAGGATGCTCTTGAACACTGTAATTTTTGATTTTTCCATCTCGAATGAGACTCAAGCCTTTTTCACCATTCAAAATGACAATAGTCGAATCGTTATGAGCTGTTCTTAACGATATCCAATAATCAAGCATCGAACGAGAAGACGTGTCAGAAAATGTGTAAAAACCCTTGCCATCCGAATATATCAAACCGCCAATACTGCTACTAAACCACATACGCCCAGAGGCATCTCTAACAACGGATAACATCTCCGTTAACGGAAAGCCATCTTGTCGGTTGAAAAGATGGAAATCATGCGACTGCCCATTCATTGAAGCCAAACAATGAATCAGGCATATATATAGGGTGAGTATTTTTTTCATGCAGAGATTGGGCAGAATTTCTGCAAAGTTAACTTTTTTAAGTTTGGTTTAAACGGTTTCGTTGTGGCGAAAAGGGGACTCTGTGGCTTAAAAAACACTTCTTAACAAAAGAAAGATGTTCGAGCAAACGTATGTCAATAAACTGTTTTTTTTCATTCAGACGGTTGTCATCCAGTTGAAGCACAAATTTCTGTATCCGATACCTTCACTCGTTGCTCACCCTTCATTTTGACGGAAATTGCTACCCGATTGACGGATTTTGTCTGTTCACTCCTTAGACCTTTGAGTTGTTATTATTGAATAACAATATTAGGGTGATGCCCCCAGCAACAATAAATACAGGCTTCAAAAAACCAAAGTAACTAACAAGCAGTGTGGTCATTGTAAATTATTTTTTATAATGACTACCTGCTTTTATTTTGTAATTACTAAAATGCTTTGTTTCTTTGGAAATATTTTTCAATAACAAACACTTTATTACACAGTATCCAAACGAATACCTACTTGAAAAACAACACAACCCAAATTTCACAACGGTGTAATACCTCACTTTACCTTAACATACTTATGAAATCCACCTTTAGACCCGCACTTTTGACGGGTTTATTCCTATGGATAGCCCATCATTTTGCATATACCCAGAATCGCCCTGATGAATACAGGATGGCGCAAGACTTGACAAAAGCGAATGCTTTTATTGCAGCCTACAGAAATGATACAGCCCGTATTCTTATAACGCAATTAATGGATGAGTTGAAAAAACAAAACCAACTCGACTCTCCCTTCGGTTTGAAGGTGCAACTCGCGCAAGGCACAGCTTTAGACCACGACGACCACGATTCACTGGCGATGCAGATGTTGCTGCACGTTAAGGAACAGAGCAGCGAAAAAAAATTATGGGATGTATTCACCCAAGCGTGCATTGCACTGGCACTGCTGCATGAAAACATGGAGCGGAGTAGTCAATCTTTAGAAAATTTACAACAGGCTCAATACGCCATTAGCCATTACGGACAGGACTCTCTTTATCCTGCTTTTGCCGTTAGAATGTCATCTTATTATAGAGTTTTTGCCCGTAATGAAGATTCTACCTTGTTTTATGCAGAGGAGGCACTTCGTACTGCGCCCAAATTTAAATCAGACATAGCGGAAGCCACTGCGCACATGCTTATAAGTATGCTGTTGAGAAAAACGTCTTATGAGAAAACACTCGAACACTGTTTCGCTGCCTTACGGATATTTCAAAGATTAGAAGATTATACGGAATCTGCTTCTATGTACTATAACATATCTCGGTTACATTATCAGTACAATAAAACCCAATTGGCATTGGTTTTTATTGATTCTGCAATCATAGAAGCAAAAAAAGCAATTGCTGGCGGTCAGGACGTTAGTGACCTATTTTCAAGCTATAAATTTCGAGGAACAATACTCCAGTCATTGGGGCAGACCGATTCAGCGTGGTATTATATGGTTAGGGGGGCTGAAATTGAATTGGATTGGGTTAAAAAAACGCAAAACTACCAAGTCGTAGAAGTGGAAGCTCGTTACAATGATGAAAAAAAGTTACAACAAATAGCCGCACAAGTCCAGCAAAGAAATGAACTTTTGGCAATTGGGTTTTTGATAATTCTGTTTGCTTCTGCATTGAGTTATTATTATCTGAAACTGCGCCGAGCCAATCGAATAACTCAAGAACAAGATGTGCAACTGCGGATGCTCGATGTCGCTAAGACCCGTTTTTTTGCCAATGTGAGCCATGAATTGAGAACGCCGTTGACGCTCATTTTGGGACCCCTCAGTATGCTTATGAAAAATGTTAGTTTGGACAAGGCTGCAACGACGCACGCTCAATTGGCGCAATCCAATGCACAGAATTTGCTTAAATTAGTGAACCAGATATTGGATTTGAGCAAATTGGAATCGGGTAAGATGCAGCTTCAAGAAACAACGGTGCGTTTCCAACCTTTTATCAGCCGTTTGGTCAGTGCCTTTGAGAGCCATGCCGAGTATTTGGGGATTCATTACCGATTGGAATACAATCCGGAACAAAAGTTGCGGCTCGACCTTGATACCAATAAAATGGCGCAAATTGTCAACAATTTACTGTCCAATGCCTTGAAATTCACGCCACGTTATGGCACTGTTTCCGTCAAAGTAGAAGATTTGTCGAATGTTTTGCGGCTCACCGTCAGCGACACAGGGCGTGGGATTCACCCCGATGATTTACCCCATGTTTTCAACCGTTTTTATCAAACCAACCAAGCTAATGCAGCGATTGAAGGCGGTACAGGTATCGGTTTGGCTTTGTGTCGGGAATTGGCAAACGTTATGGACGGCAGGATTTGGGTGGAAAGTGAATGGGGTAAAGGCAGCCAGTTTTATGTTGAATTCCCTAAAAAAGAAGTGCTGGGCGTGGGGAATGATGAGTTAGGAATGATGAATGATGAATTGGGAATGATGAATGTTGAGGAAAGCGAAATTCTGAAAATCGGGGATGAATTGGGGTTAGAAAATACGTCAAATACTGAGGGGGGGACAGATTTACGAAATCTTCAAGATTTCGTAAATCTACACCCCATGTCGAATCTTAACACTAACGGACAGACGGGCAACCCAACCATTTTGATAGTCGAAGACAACCTCGGTTTACGCAATTATATTGCCGATATACTGAGGGGGGCAAATTACCCCATTTTGGAAGCCGAAAATGGACGTGAAGCCCTCGATTTGCTCCAAAAATTAGAAGCCAAACAGCAATTGCCGCAACTCATATTGTCCGATATTATGATGCCCGTCATGGATGGTTTTCAATTGCTCCGTACATTGAAAGACACGCCTACTTTTCAACAAATTCCTGTTGTGATGTTGACCGCAAGAGCGGATATTCGAGACAAATTGACGGCTTTACGCATCGGCGTAGATGATTATTTGCTCAAACCTTTTGATGAAGAAGAATTGGTGGTTAGGATTCAAAACCTTTTGAAAAACAGCCATTCACGCCAGCAATTTCAATTAGAGTCGGCAAATGAGGTTGCATTAGGTTCGGGGAACTTTGAAAGTTCCCCGAATCTGGAGAACTTGGAAATGCCCATCATTTCTGAACCTGACCGTGTGTGGTTGGAAAACGTTGAGCAGTATGTCCATAAAAACTACGCTTCCGATATACTTTCTGTTACCATGCTCGCACAGGCTTTTCACATGAGTGACCCTACTTTGCTGCGCCAACTGAAACGGTTGACAGGGCTTACACCTAACCAGTTTATACAAGAGGTACGGCTCAATGAAGCCCGCTACTTATTGGAAAATCGGCACTATGATTCGATTGCGCAAGTTGCCATTAAGGTCGGCTTCGCCGATACGCGTTCCTTTTCACGTAGTTTCAAACAACGGTTTGGGAAATTGCCCTCTGATTTATTAGGTAATTGAAGCACAGGTACCTTCACTCGTTGCTTACCCCTCATTTTGACGGAAATTGGTATCCGATTGACGGATTTTGTGAGTTCATTCCTTAGACCTTTGTGTTGTTATTAAAGAATAACATTAAACAAACCCATTTATTATAACGTCCTCACACACCACCAAGAATGAAAAACAGACATTTACTGAACGAATTCAATTTGAATGAAAACATTGCCAACGTTTACCCTTTATCTGCAAAACAGCCAACGGCAGGTCAACAGCGGGAAATAGCTGTTTGGACAGATGCAAGAGACAAATTAGCCGCTCTTAGCATTGCGTTAGAAGACAATAAAAACCGTCCTTTTTATGAAGCAGAGTTGGCAGAATTGCTTCAAAGTTTTACCCAGAATTTGGCGATTCTGAAAGCCGCACATCCTACTGCAATCGTTCAAAAAAATGAGCCTCGCCTTGTGTCCAATTTGGACAAAACATGGCTTGACAACTTCGAGAACTTTGTCCGAGTTAACCTCAGCGAGACAGACTTATCTGTACCCATGGTCGCTCGAAACTTTGCTATGAGTGAGTCCTCCTTGTACCGACAATTGATGCTGCTTTTGGGCGTTGCGCCCATCCAATACCTATTGGAAAAGCGACTGCTTAAAGCCCATCACTTATTGAGCAGCGGTGACCATAGATCCATTACGCTGGTAGCGACGCAAGTAGGGTACACCGATTTACGGGCTTTCTCTCGCCGTTTCAAGAAACGATTTGGTTATTTGCCTTCCAATTTATTAAACAATTAACTTATTTTTTTTAGCATAAAACTTTGACAGAAAAGTGCACAAATTTGACAGAATAAAACCACTTAGGCTTCGGATATTTGCACTAACGCTATTTAACAAAGTTGCTTCTAATTATTTATTTACGAAGGGATACTACACACAGCTCTCCTTCTCAATGGCTTCAATTTTAGCCGCTTAAACATACTTATAACATTAGTATTTGGATAAGTTCACATGGACTTGTCAAGTCTGCTTTATGTCTAAAAACAAGACATGATGCCTTTTTGGGTTTCTCTATTTTTTAAATCTTAAAATCGTTTTCTTATGAAGAAAAACATTACAACATCTAATTTAGGCTATCGCTTTTTAGCGAAAACCCGACATCGCTATGCCTTGCAAGGATTCATTTCCTTCTTGCTTTTAGCCCTGTGTAACCCCCTCAGTATGGAGGCACAAGCCCCCAATATCTCATACTCGGGCGTTGCCGCTACCTATCCACTCAATACAGCTATCCCAACGCTGACACCGAACAATAGTGGCGGTGCAGTCGTGGGTACTTATGGAGCAGTCACCGCCTTGGCGGGTAGTGGTACTCGTGCATTTGCAGACGGTACAGGCACTGCCGCCAGTTTTAATCAGCCGACTGATGTCGCAACAGATGCTTCGGGCAATGTGTATGTGGCGGATTATTCTAATCATAGAATCCGAAAAATCACATCTGCGGGTGTGGTCACAACCTTGGCAGGTAGTGGTACTGCTGGATTTGCAGACGGTACAGGTACTGCCGCAAGTTTTTCAGCTCCGTATGGTATAACAACGGATGCTTCGGGTAATGTGTATGTGGGGGATCAGAATAGTCATAGAATCCGAAAAATCACATCTGCGGGTGTGGTCACAACCTTGGCGGGTAGTGGTGCGCAAGCATTTGCAGTCGGTACAGGTGCTGCCGCATGTGGTGCATTTCCTGCTGGTGTTGCGGTCGTTGTTTTGGGCAGTGGGTATGTAGGGGAGAGGG
>JANLQI010000140.1:0-10548 GCA_031367705.1 Saprospiraceae bacterium
GCCAGTCCCACTGCCAAACCTGAGCCTGCTGTTTGAGCTGTATTGATGATATTACCCACCAAAAGTGATTGGTATGGTGAAATCGCAGGATTACCCGCTTGTCCCCAACTGCCTCTGATTTTCAAATTTGAAATAGCATCAATGCTTTTAACAAAAGACTCTTCTGACGCTCTCCAAGCAAACCCGACCGAGGGGAAGACACCGAATTTATTGTTTTTACTAAACACCGAAGCACCGTCTTGACGAAGACTCGCTGAGAACAAATAACGTTCTTTGTAATCTAAACGCAAACGGCTGAAAATAGAGACAAAATTAGATTTTACGATGTCTGTCACTGGTTTTGATACACTGCCTGCCGCTGAAAAATTGTAGTTTTTCAAGTCGTCATTGATGTATTTCGAGCCTAATAATTGGATAATATCTTGTTTACCCGATTGAATTGATGCGCCCACAAGTCCTTCAAAACCAAATTGTCCAAATTTCTTTTTGTATTCCAAAAAGTCTTCCGCCACCAGATTTAAAGAAGCCGTTGTTTGCAATTGACCAATACCCACGCCCGAACTTAATTGTGCTAACACAATTGGGAAGTACAAATCCGCCCGTGCTGAATAATTGTCACCGCCAATTCGGGCAGTATTCACCAAACCTTCGGCAATTTTTACGCTAAAATCCATACCGCCTTGAAAACGCGTAACGGTATTTCTATCCAACGATTCTTTGGTAAAAGCCAATGGATTTTCAATATCAATCGCACTAAAAGAGAAAGGACGTGGATTGCCATAAGTGCCATCGGCATTGTAAGGCGCAACGGTTGGTGATGCCAAAACAATGGCACCCACACCATTTTTACCATTAAAACGGGTCGGTGAATTGTCTGAAGGTGAAAAACCATTCGATTGCGTTTGAGATGCTGTCATGTACGTGCGAAGGCTGACTCTTGAATTTATTTGCGTATTTAAATTAAAACGCAATGCTCCTCTATAAAAATTTGTGGCTAAAATAACCCCTGGTTGCGTCAAATAATTGGCTGAAACATAATACTGTGTTTTATCTGTTCCGCCCGAAAAACTCAACGTGTGATTTTGTTGTAAAGCACCTCTAAGTACTTGGTCTTGCCAATCGGTATTGGCATTTGTGGCATTTGTTACCTCTGCAGGTAAAGCTAAATTTGAATTGGCGTAATATTTTTTAACAAAATCTAAAAATTGAACGCCATTCATCAAATTCAACTTTTTATTAATTGTCTGTTGCGTAAAACTGGCATCGTAAGTGACCACGTTTTTACCTGCTTTACCACTTTTTGTCGTGATTTGAACAACACCATTAGCCCCACGTGAACCATAAATAGCGGTTGCCGAAGCGTCTTTTAATACCTCAATGCTTTCAATATCATTCGCATTTAAAGAAGACAAACCATTTAAGGCTCTATTATCATTGTTATACTGTGGCACACCATCAATGACAAATAAAGGTTCATTACCCCCAGCCATTGAAGTCACACCCCGAACACGGATTGAAACACCCGCACCAGGCTGTCCAGAGCTTTGTTGCACTTGAACGCCTGTCATTCTGCCTTGCATTGCACTTTCTACGCTTGTCACAGAAGGCATTTCTTGAATAGCCGCTGCTTTTAGAGAAGTCGCAGACCCCACAAAATCTCTTTTTTTCTGCGTACCATAACCTGTTACAACTACTTCGCCCAATGATTTTGCATCGGGTTCAAGTCGTAGATCAAGTGTTGTTTGATTGGTGATCGTAATCTCTTGCGTGGTGTAACCAACGAACGAAAAAACCAATACATCACCCGGATTGACATCAATCGAATACTTGCCATTAAGATCCGTAATAACGCCTGTGGATGTACCTTTTTTTACAATGCTTACACCTGGTAAGCCTACACCTTTTTCATCTAAAATTGTTCCAGAGAGTTGCTGTATTGTCCAGCCTCTAACCATCTCTGTAGAATTCGATGCAAAAGAGACATTCCTCTGTAACACGCATAACATGGTTAGTAGAATACCCCAAAAGGCTATCCTTTTGTTTAATTTATAAAAAATTGTTGTCATAAAAAGAATGATTTTAAAATAGGTTCGAAAATGGTTTGTATTATTGATTTATGATTTGATACAACACATTTAATTATTGTAGTGCTTTAAGTTATTTTCAAAATAATATTCTGTAAAAATATAAAAATCCAATATAGCATAAGTCTTTCTAAGTAAAATACGCTTAATTATTACCGCAAACGTTTCCGAAAGTATAAAATGAAAATTGAAATATTTTTCTAAAGACTTATATACTGAGGGGATGTCCAAAATACCTCAATAATATTTCCCATTTAAAACCATTTCAACCAAATATAACTTTTCTTCTAATTCATCTTCATAGCAGGTCTTATGTAGTCGTGTGTAAATAGTCCTGTGCATTGATTTTTCCTTTATTAGACTTAGATTCAAATTAGAAGTGCAACTCATTAGTTATACGTAATATCGCCCTCTGATTGGCTGCCGAATTTTATTCCGCTGCCTGCATTTCGACGGAAGTTTTAGGTTGAGCCTCCATTGAGGTTCATAGAAAGGACAAGGTTTTTGTTTCGAGGGCCAGCTCCTTTATATTTGTCGTGCAGTTGAAATTGCTTGCGGCAAGAATGGCAATCAGAATTTTTATTGCCATTCTTACCGCAAGCAATTTTTCTACTTCTTGTATCTTCGCATAGACACATTAATCTCAGCAAGATTGGGCTGCAAGTCGTTAAAAGGGATACAGCGATTCAACAACTCTTAAAAAAACGATTGGGCTGTTCTTCCAACATCGCTTCGATTTGTTTAGCCGCTTTTGTGATGGAAAGACCTCCGAGGTTGGTACAACGCAAAGTATGGTGAATTTGGTCACCAACGGCTTTCATGGTTTCAATCACTTCATCCAATGGAATCAATTGGGCGTAATCGGATAATGCCATATTCGCACAGGATATGGCATTGGTAGCAGCCATGACATTTCTACCCAAACAAGGTGCTTCTACCCTATTGCCAATCGGGTCGCAGATAATGCCGAGTGAGTTTTGCAAGGCTAAAGAGGCTGCTGCTATGGATTGTTCCAATGTGCCACCTTGCATACCGACAATACCCGCTGCTGCCATGCCGCCACCCGAGCCCGTTTCTGCCATACAACCGCCAACTTCGGCAGCAAATGTGGCGTGTGCCGCAATAAAAACACCTATCAAACCGGCAGATAACATCGCCTTAACAATCTCGTCTTCATCTAATTCCAATGAATGTGCTGTGCCAAATAATGCTCCTGGCAATGCGCCACATGACCCAGCCGTAGGCGCAGCAACGATGACACCCATCGAGCTTTTTACTTCCATCATGGCAGATACATACATGATAATTCTGTTATTGGCATCGCCACCGACCAATTTATTCGCTGCAAATTTTTCTTTGAATTGTAGCGATTGACTGCCCAGTATTCTATCTGCGTAATGCGTGCCTTTCAAGCCCAATTCAATGGCATTGCCCATAATGTGGATGATTTTACGCATTTTCCCCAATACTTCTTCGGGTGAAATATTGCCCCGAGCTGCTTCATAATCCACTGCTAATTCCCATAAATCTTTGTTTTTACCATCATTATACTCTAGCATTTCGTTGCAAGTGATAAACGGCACTTGCATATTTTTTCGAGCCATGACAGGCAGAACGGGTTTTAAGCATTTTATCATTAAAACACTTTCCATTGCCTTTAATTCATCTAAAATAACAGCATCTAACACGGCTTGTGATTTGATTTCAATAAAACTAATACTGCCTTTATGGAATTCAATATCATCATAAGTAATGGAGGCTTTTAGGAAAGGGATAATGCGATTTGGGTCTGTGCAATAAATAAGCGTTTCAAAATAATCACCTGCCATTGAAACGGCAACGCCATCAATTTCAATGACTTCAATCATACCACCGCCCGTTGAAATAGCGGTCAAATCACGTGTTTCTTTATCGTTTTTAAGCCTTATTTTATAGGTATTGGGGTGATCAGCTTTTATATCACAAATATTAATCGTGACGTTAATGCCTGCCGTCATCAAGTGCTTTTCAGACTCGGGCAACCGCTCATCATAAGCCTCCCAACCTAAAAAGCCACCAAACAAGCCCATATCCGAGCCTTGACTTTTGTGCGTTGTTGCTAATGAGCCATTGGGGTCGAATTCAATCAAAATATCTTTGATATTGTCGTCCATCAAGTCTCTGCACAGTCGAGCAATACGCAAAGAAGCGGCACAATGTGAACTGGAAGGTCCGCGCATGACGGGACCAATCACGTCATTGAATATACTTGGATAAGAATTCATTTTAGTTAGATTTTTAAATTGAATAATATATTTTATATGATTTTTCATTTGGAATACCCCCTCAGTATTTAAAGGTAAATTTAAGGCAATTTACATTTTATAAGACCAAGCCTTAATCCTTTTTTGCCAGTATATAAACTTGTTGGTCTCCAAGATTATAGGCTTCTTTTGATGTCGAACTATAGGTTGCAATTGTACTTAATCCATATAATTTTAAAAGCCGTTTTACTTCCCCCAAGGTAAATACATAGTGCTTAAAAGAATGTTCTTCAGTCTGACCTTCTTTGGTAAAAAGAAGATGACTTGTTAAGTAACTATCCGCAACATTATAAATATTGGTAACGTCCATTTTTATATTGCCAACAGTGTATGATTTGTTTTTTGAGTAGTTTAAAAGGTTTGGCAAAATACTTTCAGCTATCATACCCGAATTAATAATAAACTTTGACCCACTTTCAAGGCTTGAAGCAACCTTTCCCACAAAGACTTTCATTCTATCAATATTAAAGTAGCCAAAGCTATTGCCTAAACACACAGCTCCCGAAAATTTTTCATTGAGTTGAATGTCAAGAATATTTGCTTGAATTGCTTGAATGTTTAGTTTTTCTGAAACGATTTTTTCATTCAGTCCTTTCATAAAAGTCTCGGAGATGTCAATGCCTGTAACATTAAACCCTCTTTTTGAAAATTCTATTGCATGCCTGCCGTAACCACAAGGTATGTCAAGTATATGCTGCCCTTTTTGTAAGTTTAATTCACTTAGCTAAAAGTCAACCTCTTGTTTTGTCACCTCAATTGGAATGGCATTTTCCCACAATTCACAGTTTATTCCTTGGAAAAAATCTTCATACCAATTATCATTAATTTCATTTATCATAATATATTTTTTAATAAATCCATTTGTGCAAAAATATTTGAGTAAAGAAAAGTAAGAAATAAGAACGTGTAAAGTATTTTGTTCATCATAGTTTTTAATTTAATGAAAAAGCACCCCCTCAGTATTTCAAGGTAAATTTAAGTAAAATTTACCTTTTATAAGGCGAAACCCCATCTTTCACAACAAAAACTTGCTCCAACGCAGTATTACCATCCGACAACACAAGTGTATAATTACCTGCTTCAATAAATTTGTCATAATGTACAAAGTAGGGTAAATTACTTTTTACGCTTTTGACCACTAAATCCCAACGGTATTCATTAAACCCTTTTTGACCTTGTACGGTCGTTGTCCAAATGTCTTTATTGTCTTTGTCTTTTATGGATAAAGTCAGGGATTTGGCGCTACTCAACCAAAAAGAAATACCCGTTTTTTCAAGTGTTTGATATAGCGGTTCGCCGCTATGCGAACTAAAGGACGGTCTCTTGCTTTCGGGAATGTCGAACAAATGGTCTTTGTCCAAAGCTAAATTTTTAGAGACCATGGCATGAATGGGGCGCAAATTGATTTTATAAATCCCTCTGCCATGCGTTGCAACCACTAAATCCATTGTGGCTTCATGGATTTCAAGGTCGGCTATGGCAGCACTCGGCATATTATTGCCCAAATATGCCCATTTTTTGCCCTTATCCGTTGAAATATAAACGCCACGCAAGCCGCCCGCGTATAAGATATTTTCATTAGTTGGGTCTTCTAAAATGACATTGACGGGTTCATTTGGCAAACCTGCGGTGATGCTTGTCCAGTTTTTACCATAATCTTCTGATACGTAAAGGTAACTTTCAAGGTCGTCATAATTGATGCCTGTCATGGCGACATAAACCCTTGATTTTGCGAAACGAGATGGACAAATACTCCGAATATAATTGTTGGCAAGTCCTGTACTGTTTTCTTCCCAATTCGCCCCATCGTTTTTAGTGACCCAAAATGCACCTTTGCCTGTGCCTGCATAGAGCAATCCGTGTTCGATTTTAGATTCAACCAATGCGCCTGTTGAAAAGGATTTCTTTTCTTTAATGGCTGAAATAGCCAAATTAGGGCTAATTACTTGCCAATTATCACCTCTATCGGTGCTTTTAAAAATAAAATTGCCGCCATGATACAGCGTTTTAGGGTGATGTGGCGAAATGAAATACGGCGTTATGTAGTTGAAAACAAGTGTATCTTTTATGTTTTCAGGTAATTTCGGTTGAATAACATGAGTGGTGTCCATTTTTTTATCATACCGAACCGCATGACCATATTGCATACTGTAATACACCGTGTTATCATCTTCGGGGTCAACTTCCGAGACACAACCATCGCCGCCATCCCACGGGTCAATCCAGAGGTATTTCCAAGTATCAGGAAAATTGGGTTTTATTTCTTTGGGTTGCCCATAAACAGTGGCATCGTCTTGTGTACCACCATAAATCGTGTAGTTCTTTTGGTCAATCGCAATATCATAAAATTCACCAACGGGGATATTATTGTAATGAAACCACGACAAGCCTTTGTCATAACTGACATAAAAACCACCGTCATTGCCTGCCGCAAGATGATTGGGGTTATTGGGATTAATCCATAATTCGCATTGGTCTAAGTGAAAACCTTTAGCTAAACTTGGCGTGGCACGAGTCACATTGCCGCCGAGATATGAAAACGTTTTACCCCCGTCAGTACTATGTGCCAGACGCACACCCAAACAATAGACTTCATCATCATTTTGAGGATTGACATATACATCCGTAAAATACCAACCAACGACCGAAAAAACGAAAAAAGGTGCAGTATGGGTTTTTGCCCAAGTCAAACCTCCATCTGTTGTTTTGTACAATTCTGCCGCTTCACCCTTTGGATTATTCAGATTATCCACCAAAGCATACGCTTTTAAGGGATTTGTATAGGACACTGAAAGCCCAATGCGCCCAACCAATGCGCCCGAAGGCAAGCCATTGGTACACGCTGTCCAGGTTTTTCCACCGTCTGTACTCCTGTGAACGCCACTGTTTTTTCCACTGATACTTGGATAGACTTCCCACGTTGAGGCATACATAATTTGGGGCTTGGAAGGGGAAATCACGACATCATTTGCGCCCGTTGCATCGTCTTTATACAAGACTTGTTGCCATGTTTTACCGCCATTTGTAGTTCGATAAAGCCCTCTATTTTTATTTTTTGACCATAAATGACCCAATACTGCCACCATAACAATATCAGGATTTGTGGGATGAATGGCAATTTCAGCGATAGACCATGAGTCTTCCAATCCGATGTGTTGCCATGTTTTACCCGCATCGTTTGACCGATACATGCCCGTACCAGGTAAAGTAAAGTTTCTCGGCTTTTTTAGATTTTCACCCGTTCCGAGGTAAATAATATTGGAATTTGAGGGGGCTAATTCCATATCGCCAATACCCAAAGACGCTTGTTCTTGAAAAATGCAATCCCAAGAGATACCGTTGTTGACAGTCTTCCACAAGCCGCCAGAGCCAAATCCGACATACATCGTGCCCGCATGAGTGGCATCTACCTGTACAACATCGGCTCGTGCGGAATTGACCATTGGACCTAATGACACCCAATCGAGTTTGTAAGGTGTTGCCTTTTTCATTTCTTGATAGGTGCGAAAAGAGGCTTCTAAGGGAGAGGCTATTTGTTGGGCAAAAATGTTTGTATTTAAGAAGAGGCTTAAAAATAATATTCTGATAACACTTTTCATCCTATTTTTTTATTTTGTAAAAATTACGACAAAAGAAATAAGATTAATTTTACTTTTGGTATAAAATAGCAATTTTATCTTTGAAAAGGCATTAAAAACCCCAAAATACTGAGGGGGTATCCGTTAGTTGAGTTGTCAATTCAATAAATATTTTTTTAGAAAATTAAACGCTTAATTGAAATAAAATGACGAATCAAACCACTCAATTGCCGCTTAGAAAAACGGCATTAATTGCAGGCATTGGCTTACTTATCATGGTCGTAGCTGCGCCTTATGCTGAAATGTATGTCTATCCTAAACTTGTTGTTTCAGATGCCGCAGAAACGGTCAAAAATATTATAGCCAACAAGTCGCTTTTTGTTTCTTGTATAATGGGTTATCTAATAACCTTTATTGCCGATATAGTGGCGGCTTGGGCATTGTATCTCTTTCTTAAACCCGTTGGAGAAAGCCTATCGCTCTTAACAAGCTGGTTTAGAATCGTTTATACCCTAATTTCTTTAACAGCCCTCCTCAATCTTGTGACGGTTTCACGCCTATTGGATAATGCCACATATATGAATGCTTTTCAACCAGAGCAGTTGTCTGCACAGGTAAAGCTTTTTCTATATACTTTCAGAACCAATTGGTCCTTTGGATTGATTTTTTTTGGTATTCATCTTGTGCTTTTGGGCTATTTGGCTTTTAAAGCGAGCTATATTCCTAAAATAATGGGGATATTATTGATTGTTTCAGGTGTAGGTTATTTGGCAACTTCTTTAAAACCCTTCTTATTTCCTTCCATTAATATTGACTTTGCTGTCTATACGTTTTATGGAGAATTGGTGTTTGTCTTGTGGTTACTCATTAAAGGGGCAAGGATGCCTGAGCCAAGTTAGAAAATCAAAAAATACGAAAAACCTAAATTTTTAAATAAAATGATACAATTCATCTGGCTTTCATTAGCCCTATTGACGATTTGGTACAGCACCATCTTAATCAAAGATTTTATTAAACATAAAAACAATCTTGAAAACGTCAGTTGGTTAAAAACGGGACTAATCGGTTTTGTCGTCAATTTCTTTGATGTCTTAGGCATTGGTGCTTTCGCACCACAAACGGCTTTATTAAAATTTACGAAACAAACTGAAGACAGGCTCCTCCCGGGCACGCTCAATGTTGCCAATACCATTCCTGTCTTAATCCAAGCCCTCATTTTCATTACGGTTATTGAAGTAGAACCCATTACTTTAATCCTCATGTTGCTTTCTGCGGCGGCGGGTGCGATATTGGGTGCAGGTATTGTGTCAAAAATGTCTGAAAAGAAAATCCGTTTAACGATGGGATTTGCTTTACTCATTACCGCAGGTTTTATGTTTGCAGGTAAAATGCAATGGATACAAGGGGGTGGCACTGCCATCGGTTTGTACAACGGAAAATTGGCGATTGCCGTCATCGTTAATTTCGTTTTAGGTACTCTCATGACGGCGGGTATTGGGCTTTATGCGCCTTGTATGGCTTTGGTTTTTGCACTCGGTTTATCGCCCCAAGTCGCCTTTCCAATTATGATGGGTTCTTGTGCTTTTTTAATGCCGCCCGCTTCGGTTAAGTTTATCAAAGAAGGGGCTTATAACCGAAAAGCAGCTGTTGGCATGGCATTACCAAGTATCATTGCCGTTTTGATTGCGGCATTGATTGTGAAATCCTTGCCATTGGATACGCTTCGGTGGTTGGTGATTGTTGTTATTGTTTACACTTCGGCAGTGATGTTGCGGTCGGCGTTTTCTAAGTAAAAAGCAGCTTTTTTACTGAAAACCATGTAAAAAACGGCAAAATACTGAGGGGGGTATACTCTATTCAATAAATGATGTTTTACAATGTTTTGTCTTAAAAAAAGCCTATTCAACAACATAAACGCTCCCTTTAGTAGTCTCAAATTCAATAACCCCATTCGCTAATGTATTGAATTTTAAAGGTTTACCATTGCTGCTAATCTTCAAATTCGATTTGCCTTCCAACCTACACATTTCCCCCGCTTTTGAGGTGATTTTCAATTGCGTTATTTGTTTATTTTGCCAAGTATAATCCAATTCAAAAGCACCTCGCGCGCAAACGCCTTTGAATGTACCCGTTTGCCATTCATCGGGTAAAGCAGGTAGTAATTTTATAAAACCATCGTGCGATTGCATCAACATTTCCGTTATGGCAGCGGTTGCACCAAAAGTACCGTCTACCTGCGGAGCTTTGCCGCATAAAGCGAATAGAGACGTACAAGTTTGCTCTTTGATAAAACCTTTGTAAATTTTATTCGACCTGTTGCCATCGCCCAATCTTGCCCATAAAGCCATTTTCCATGCTCTTGAAAAACCTGTGGAGGCATCGCCGCGCTCTTCTAATACTTTTTTATAGGCTTCTACCAAAGCGGGTGTTCGTTTTTCATATAAAACTTTGCCTGGGTACAAGCCGTACATGTGCGAAAAATGGCGGTGGTTTTTTTCCAATGATTTCCAATCATCTGCCCATTCTTGCAGCGAGCCGTCTTTGCCGATTTGAGGTGGTACTAATTGCGCTCTTGCGGTTTTC
>JANLQI010000145.1:0-32954 GCA_031367705.1 Saprospiraceae bacterium
GAGTTATGTCCCTGCTTATATCTTTTTCCCCCGATTTCATCGGGGGCTATTCATGTTGAATCCCTTCGGGATTCGAACACCATGTTCGGGGAACTTTCAAAGTTCCCCGAACATAAGACTTTGAAAGTATCCGATACATGCGCCAGATGCGCCTTATACCGCTATCATTTTAATAGAAATCAAAGTATTTACTTTTATTTTTTAAACAGTTTAATATGAAATCGTATTTACATTCTCTACTCATTCTACCGTGCTTGCTTTTAGCCTTAGTTGGCTTGCAAGCGCAAGTGCCCATCGCCCAATATTCCTTTACGGGCAATGCAAACGACCTATCTACCTTTGGGAATCATGCTGCCATTAATGGTGCAACGCCCACACAAGATAGGTTCAATTGGGCAAACCGCGCCTTCGCCTTTGATGGTGTGCAAAGTTATGTGCGGGCGAACAATGCCACGCAGCTCAACTCTGCCAATATGACCATCAGTTTTTGGGTCAAGGTCGCTGCTTTACCAGCAACAGGTGAAGTCTTCTTATTGTCTCATGGCGGCTGGCAAGAAAGTTGGAAAATCTCTTTGCCAGGTCATGGTAAGCCTGTCTTCACAACCAATAGTGCGGGTGGCATCAAGGACATGGACTCCGATTCGGTGTCTCTGCCGATTGGTGCTTGGCGACATGTCGTCATGACGCACGATGCGGTTGGCAACAAAATCTTTATCAATGGTCAGTTGAAGAAAAGCATCGCGGCTTCTGGGGCTTTGGGTACGACCACAAAACCATTGGGTATCGGCTATGACCCGATTGACACAACAAACTTTTTCAAGGGTTCGCTCGACGAAATCATGTTGTTCAATATTGCCTTAACAGATGTTGAGGTAGCGGCTCTTTATACGGCTCAAAGTGCTGTACCCGCTATTCCGAATGCACGCGTTGCGGCTTACTCTTTCAACAGCACAGGTTTTGACTCTTCTGTCTATGCAAACCATGCGGCATTAACCAATGTGAGTACCACGACTGACCGCTTTGGTTTTGGTTCAAGTGCTTATGCCTTCAATGGTGTCTCGTCGTCTATCAAAGCATCGAACTCCGCTGCGCTTAATTCTGCCAATACAACGGTTAGTTTTTGGGTAAAAGCCAATGCTTTACCTGCACAAGGCGAAGCTTTCCTATTGTCTTATGGCGGTTGGCAGGAACGTTTGAAAATCTCTTTGCCGGCACATGGCAAGGTTGTTTTCAGTACAAACAACGTTGGCACAGGCAACTCGGACATGGATGCTGGTGATGGCAATGCCTTAGCGGTGGGTGTTTGGAAACATATCGTCATGACGCATGATGGTACGAATGACAAAATCTTTATTGATGGTGTCAAAAAAGCATCAAAAGCCGTTACGGGCGCATTGAAAAGTACCGTCAATCCATTGGGCATCGGTTATGACCCGATTGACAACGGCAGTTATTTCAATGGTTCTCTTGACGAAGTTCAAGTCTATAACTACGCCCTTACTGAGGGGGAGGTTACGGCACTTTATATAACGCAATCAACGTCTCCTGCTGTCGCAACTGACCTTGTTGCCGACTATAAACTCAATGGCACTGGTATTGACAACACGCAGTTTGGCAATACTGCCACGGGCAAAGCAACGGCAACGGCTAATCGCTTTGGCTACGGTGCAAATGCCCTGACTTTTGCAGGAACAGACTCATTGGTTGCGTCTAATTCTGTTATGCTTCAATCGGACAATACAACGATTAGCTTTTGGGTAAAGGTTAAATCTTTACCCGCACAAGGGGAAGTCTTCTTATTGTCGAATGGTGGCTGGCAAGAGCGTTGGAAAATATCGTTGCCTTCGCATGGTAAACCTGTTTTCACAACAAACAGCGTTGGCGGCATTAAAGACATGGATTCTGACTCTGTGGCTCTACCTATCGGTGCATGGCGACACGTCGTTATGACGCATGATGCGGCGGGCAATAAAGTATTTATCAATGGTCAATTGAAAAAAAGCATTGTGGCAACAGGTGCTTTGAATAAAACAAGCAAGCCTTTTGGCATCGGTTACAATGCCGTTGATGGCGGAGGTAATTTCAATGGCGACCTTGATGACATTCAAGTATATAATCGTGCTTTAACAGATATTGAAGTCACCGCACTTTATGGCGTACAAAACACCGCACCGACTATCACAGGTACGCTTGTCGCCAACTATCCTTTTAGTAATTCAGGTTTAGACATCACGGCTTTCGGCAACAATGCAGATGTCACAACAGCTTTGACAACGGCTGACCGCTTTAACAAAGCCAATAAAGCGTATGCGTTTAATAACAGTCGCGTGAAGGCTTCTAATTCTCCACAAATAAACTCTGCTAATGCGAC
The DNA here is from genome assembly GCA_031367705.1 of Saprospiraceae bacterium. Taxonomy (GTDB): domain Bacteria; phylum Bacteroidota; class Bacteroidia; order Chitinophagales; family Saprospiraceae; genus JAAFJT01. The sequence goes on from JANLQI010000145.1 coordinate 2,372, forward strand.
CATCAGCTTTTGGGTAAAAGTCAATGCCCTACCTGCCAGCGGTGAAGTCTTTTTATTGTCGCATGGTGGCTGGCAAGAACGTTGGAAAATCTCTCTACCATCACATGGCAAACCTGTTTTCACAACCAATAGTGTGGGTGGTATCAAAGACATGGATTCAGATTCGGTAGCCCTTCCAGTAGGTGCATGGCGACATGTCGTTATGACGCATGATGCCGTTGGTAACAAAATTTTCATCAATGGTCAGTTAAAGAAAAGCATTGCGGCAACGGGTGCTTTGAATGTAACGACCAAACCGTTTGGTATGGGTTATGACCCAATTGACTCAAGCGGCTTCTTCAATGGTGCATTGGACGAAGTGCAAATCTATAATGTCGCTTTGACAGATATTGAAGTTGCAGCCTTGTTTACAGCACAAAATACAGCACCCGTAGAAACTGATACGCAAGCACCAAGTGCCCCCCTCAGTATAACGGGCGTTGTGAACTTTACAAGTGTCGCTCTTTCATGGTTGCCTTCAACGGACAACGTGGGCGTTACGGCTTATAATGTATTCAGAAACAACGTACTCGTCTCAAGTACACCGACAACTTCAAGTCTTTTTGTCGGATTGGCAGCTTCCACAAAGTTTACATTTGGCGTTACGGCTGTTGACGCAGCGGGCAATCAATCCACGATGTCAACGGTGCAAGTAACGACAGGACAAGACCAATCTCGGGATTCAATAGCCCCCTCAGTACCAGGTGCTTTGTTAGCGCAAATAGGGTCTAATTCTGTTCAATTGGCTTGGACAGCATCTACGGACAATAGAGGTGTGAAAGGTTATATCGTCTTTCAAGACGGTGTTCTCATAGATACCGTTTTGGCACCAGCGGTGACTAAGTTTGTCGGTGGTTTACTCTCACTCACGGCTTACACTTTCGAAGTATTGGCTTTTGATGCCGCAGGCAACAAATCTGCAAAAGCAGAGAAGACGGTCACAACTTTAGCACCCGTCAACACAGGCGAGCCAGGCATGATAGCTAATTACCCTTTTGATGACAACGCCAATGATGCGACACCTTATGCCAATAATGGTACAATCGGCGGCGCGCCAACATTCATCACGAGAGCAGGTGCAACAGGTAAAGCCATTAAATTTGCAGGTAAAGACTCTGTTCTTGTTAAGAATGCCGTGCAATTAATCTCTGACTTTGCAACTGTTGGTTTCTGGATTCGCGTGGACAGCGTTAAAATCTCTGATTCAGAAGCCTACATCATGAGCTTCGGTGGCTGGCAAGAGCGTTGGAAAATATCATTACCACAACATACAAAAATAGTTTGGACAACGAACAGCAAGAATGCGCAGTTCAATAACGCTATTGTGGATATGGACAGCGGTGATGGCAACGAAATTGTCAAAGGTATTTGGTGGCACGTCACAATGGTTCACGATGGTGTCAATAATATCGTCTATGTCAACGGTCTTGAAACGAAGAAAGTACCTGCAACAGGTAAACTCAACAGTACCGCCCGCGCACTTTACTTTGGCAATAATGGTATTGATGGTGGTCAAAACTTCGTTGGTGCATTGGATAATGTAAAGATTTACAATAAAGCTTTAACGGCTGCTGAAGTCAACAAACTGTTCAAAACGGGTACAACACCTGTTGATGAGCAAGCGAGTGCCGCTTTAAATGCTGCTGTTAAGAGTATTTCTCCTAATCCAACGGCTGATGTATTGAACATCAAACATGCTTTCACAGGCAATGAAGCCATTTTGGTTCGTGTATTTGATATCGCCGGTCGTCAGATTGATGCGGTTAGCTTTGCTAAAAATCAAATACCCGCTAATCAATTCTCTATCAATGTGAGCGCATATCAACAAGGAACTTACTTCCTCAATTTTGTCCAAGATGGTAAAAGTCTGGGCGCATTGAAGTTTGTAAAGAACTAAATGGTGAATGATGAACGATAAATGATGAATGATGAATTTGCACCCCCTCAGTATTTTGAGTTTTCGAAGGGTTGTATAATTCATCATTCATCGCTTATCATTCATCCTTTTTAAAAATATTCACCATTCATCATTTATCATTCATACTTCATCATTAAAAGAAATGGCAAACAGGTTTATTCAAAATCCAATACTCACAACAAAGGATATAAAACCGAGTCAAGAGGGGTTTGTTGTAGAGTGCGTGCTGAATCCTGGCGTATTTACTTTTGAAGGAAAAACTTGGCTATTACTACGCGTCGCAGAACGTCCCGTTCAGAAAGAAGGTGTTATTTCATTGCCGATACTGAGGGGGGATGGAACGATGGAAATTTTAACATTCCGCGAAGATGACCCAGACCTCGACCTCTCGGATGCCCGTATGGTGACTTATAAAGGCAAAACATATCTCTCAACACTGTCGCATTTGCGCCTTGTATGCAGCGAAGATGGTATTCATTTTTATGAACCCGATGCGATGCCCACAAAGTTGTTTGGTAAAGGCGATTTAGAGACTTTTGGCATTGAGGATTGTCGTGTCAGTCTTATCGAGGGCGTTTACAATCTGACTTACACACAGGTTTCTGAAAGTGGTGTCGGTGTCGGGCTTATGCAAACCCGTGATTGGCAGAACTTTGACAGAATCGGGATGATTTTACCGCCACACAACAAGGACTGCGCATTATTCGAGGAGAAAATAGGGAATAAGTACTTTTGCTTTCACCGTCCTTCGGGTATTGCACTCGGCGGCAATTTTATCTGGATTGCTTCTTCCACAGACCTCATTCATTGGGGCAGTCACCATTGCATTCTCCAAACCCGCGAAGGGATGTGGGATTCTGCCCGCGTCGGTGCAGGGGCTGCACCTATCAAAACCGACAAAGGTTGGTTGGAAATCTATCACGGTGCCGACGAAAACAACCGCTACGCCTTGGGTGCAGCGTTACTTGACCTCAAAAATCCTTCAAAAGTTATCGCCCGTTCTTATGAACCTTTATTTGAACCAACTGCCCCTTATGAACTCACGGGTTTCTTTGGCAATGTCGTCTTTACCAATGGGCATATCGTTGAAGGCGATGAAATTACGATGTATTACGGTGCTTCAGATGAAGTTATTTGTGGCGCAACGCTTTCTATTGAACACATTTTAGATAATATTTTGGAACATATAGCCACATAGAGTACATAGCTTTTTTTTATTTCTTACGGAATGACAAGAAAAGCTATGTTCGCTATATGACTATGTGTTCCAAAAAAAAATTAAAGCCAACCAATATGTTCAGTGCATTAACAAAAGAATTAAATTTCTTCAAAGGGCACCCCCTCAGTATGCGCGTGCTTTTGCTGACCAACCTTATCTACGGCATGGTCACGCCCATCATTGAGTTGTTCATCGGTGCCTACATCATGCGCAATTCAGAAGACATCAGCCTTGTCGTCATCTTTCAATTAGCCGTTTACACAGGCATTCCTTTGACCTTTATGATAAATGGTTTTTTGTTGAACAAACTACCCATTTCAAGGCTCTATTCTTTGGGTATGATACTGAGTGGTGTCTCCATGGCTGCTATGATGACCCTTCACAGCCTTAGCACCGTCGGTGTTTTTGTCGCAGGACTCATCATGGGTTTGTCTTATGGTTTCTTTTGGGCAAACCGCGATTTCCTCGCCCTCAATACCACTAAAGATGCGAATCGTAACTATTATTACGGCATCGAAACCTTCTTCTACACCTTTACAGGCATCGGTATTCCTTTAGCCGCAGGGGCTTTTATTGCTATGACCGACCAAAATGGTTGGTTCGGCGGCAATGTCAATATGGCATACTACATCATTACAGCTTTCGTTTTCGCGCTGTCGGCTTTCGCCTCTGTCCTTGTGCATCGTGGACAATTTCAAAACCCGATTAAAGCCCCTTTTCTATTCTTTAAATTTGATAAATTATGGAATAAGATGCTTCGCTTGGCCGCATTGAAAGGTATCGCACAAGGCTATATCGTTACAGCACCGACGATGTTAGTGATGACACACGTCGGCAAAGAAGGCTCTTTGGGCTTAATACAAGGCATTGCCGCCGCCTTATCCGCCATTTTGCTCTATGTACTCGGCAGAGTTACCACACCTAAGCATCGTGTTTTGATTTATGGCATTGGTTGCACGCTCTTTGTGTTGGGTGCTTTGTTCAATGCTGTGATGTACTCTGCCGTTGGTGTCATTTTGTTTGTTTTATGCCTACTGTTTGCACGACCTTTATTGGATATTGCTTACTTTCCAATTCAATTAAAAGTCATTGACATTGTTGCGGAAAAGGAAAAACGCAATACTTTCACGTATATATTCAATCACGAACTCGGTTTGTATGTCGGACGTTTATTCGGTTGTGGTTTGTTCATCGTCTTGGCGCGTTATGTCAGTGTGGACATTGCTTTGCGGTATGCGTTGTTGGTTATTGCCGTTCTTCATTTTATGGGTTACTTCATGGCACAAAGTATTGTCAAAGATTTAGATACAGATGAGATAACAACGGATGAAATAGCCCCCGTCAGTATATTGCATGATTGAGCGAAGTTCAGACGTTCACCGACGGCTTACGGACGCACCCAGATGTCTTACGGACGTGTCCAGATGTCTTACGGACGCGCCCAGATGTCTTACGGACGCATGCCAGATGCCTTACGGACGCGCCCAGATGTCTTACGGACGCGCCCAGATGTCTTACGGACGCATGCCAGATGCCTTACGGACGCATGCCAGATGCCTTACGGACGCGCCCAGATGTCTTACGGACGCATGCCAGATGCCTTACGGACGCATGCCGAAGAAGCTCGGACGCATCAAAAAGAATCGCAGAAATATAAAAAACTCAACGTAACAACTTAACTCAATCCCGAAGGGATTTAACAAGAATAACCCCGAATGAAATTCGGGGAAAAACTGGACAGCCTCGTACTAAACTCCGAAGGAGTTGAACTAAGTTAATCACGTTGTACAGTTCAACTCCTTCGGAGTTTAGGGCAAAAATAACCAGCCACAATCCCCGAATTTTATTCGGGGTTATTCTTGTTAAATCCCTTCGGGATTGAGTTAAGCATTTACATTTAAACTAACTATTGTATGAAAAAAATACTCTTCATCTCTACCATCGCGCTCTGTATTATCGGTTGCGTCGCACCCAAACAAATAGTATTTGATGAAACGTCGGTCACGCAGCGAGCCATCCCGCGCGTTGACAAGATGCCAAATCATCCAAAACCCTACGTCTATCAAGATTGGAAACAAAAAGCCAAAGACTTTGACAGCTATATTTTTGATTTCAATCAGAAAGGCGAGAACCTACCCTTCATCTGGCTCGATGGCATGAAGCGGAATTTTCCCGATACCACTTTTGGCATTTATACCGCCTTAGGCGATATTCGCATGGGTGCGGCTGTCAACAATGGCGAAAACCATGAAGCATTAGGGGCGATGGGTGCTGTCTTAGGCGCAACCCTTGTAGGTATTGACAAAAGCCATCAAGACGGACGAAATTACGTCAAAATGTTGCGCAATTACTACAATAAAGACAATGGTTGGAATGTCATCATGAATTTCACGAACAAAGGCGCGCACATCGGTGGTGGCTATGGCAACGACTTTTGGTACGAAGTGCATAACAATCTGCTCTTTTACAGCGTCGCCAATTACTATCCAAACGAGCATGATTTCGATGGCATACTGAGGGGTATCGCCGAGCAGTTTTACAAGTCCGATTCGGTCATGGGCAACAGTTACAGCTACTCTTATTTTGATTTTAAAACCATGACACCGCATAAAAACCATATCCCGACGCAAGAAGACGTGGCGGGCGGCTATGCATTTATACTCTATTCAGCCTATGTGAAATTTGGCGATGAGAAATACTTAAAGGCAGCCAAAAACGCCATGAATGTCTTATACAATCAAAAAGAAAACCGTTTTTATGAAGCCATGTTGCCTTTTGCGGCTTACATCGGTGCGCGTATGAACGCCGAAGTGGGGACAAACTACGACATACAACGCTTCCTCGATTGGACTTTTGATGGCACGGCTGTGGGTCGTGAAGGTTGGGGCATACTGGCAGATAAGTGGGGCGATTATGATGTCAGTGGTTTGCTGGGCAGCACCATTGACCACGGCGGCTATGGTTTTTTGATGAACACTTTTGACATTATGATGCCGTTTTCGTCCATGGTTCGGTACGACCAACGTTATGCCCGTGCCGTCGGCAAATGGGCATTGAATGCTTCCAATTCAGCACGTTTTTGTTATCCTTATGATATGCCCGATTCCCTGCAAGCCATCCCTCAGTATAAAGCTGTTACTAAAAATGTGATTGCTTATGAAGGCATTATCAAGGAATCCAGTTATCCAGAATTCGCAGGCATCACGCCGTTTGTGCAAGGTGACGGCCCGCGATGGGAGAAAGGAATGCCGCAGCAAACCATGTTTTCGGTGTATGGCAGCAGCCACGTCGGGTTCTTTGGCGGCACCATCCAAAAGACCAATGTACCTGAAATTCTGCAAATAGATTGTCGCTTGACGGATGTGTACAAAAAACAAGCGGCATACCCGACTTACTTGTTCTTCAATCCTTATAAAGAAATCAAAATAGTAGAAACCAACGTCGGTCAAGAGAAAACCGATGTTTATGACACCGTCAGCCGCCGTTTCCTATTGAAAAATGTGAGCGGACATGTTGTGTTTTCAATTCCTGCCGATGCCGCACGTGTCTTGGTGTTTGTCCCTTCGGGAAAAAAGTTAAGCATAGAAAAAGGGGTATTAAAAGCGGGTGGTTTGCCTATTGATTTCAGTTATCCAAAACTATAATTGTTTTATCAAATTAAAAAAACATAAGATTATGACAGCGACATTCACTTATACACTCATACTGGCTGCGATATTCATTGGCAAAAAACTTATCCTACAATTTGCCCATCAGCCGCTTTACTTTTTAGATAAAAAGGTACGACATGGGCGACTTTGATAAGGTCATAATGTAAAAAATCATTACCAAGCATAAGTCGGATTAACAGCACAATTCCGAACTTACGTTAGTTAATAGTAGATATTCTAAACAGATGTATTAGTCGTTTACAAAATAGCAACTTACCGTATGACGGTAAATTCATCAAAGTTCATAATCATCGAAGCGACAATTGTATAAGCAGCAACTTCTACCGCATCTAATTTTTCATCTCGTTTATATTCGCCAACGGTCAATAAATCAGCCGCTTTTTCGGGGTTTTCCTTGTAAAAAGCCAATTCTTTAGCCAATAAGTTTTTCAAAACATCGAGTTCTGCTTGACGTGGTTTGCGGCTTATTAAGGCTTGAAAACAGTATGCCAAACGCTCGGATACTGAGGGGGTACTTTTCATTGTTTTTTCTGCTAAAATCCGCGCGGCTTCTACAAATTGAGGGTCATTCATCAAGACCAAAGCCTGCAATGGGGAAGCCGTTTTTTGCCGCCTAACCGCACAATAAGAGCGGTCTGTCGCATCAAAATTAAGCATGGCAGGTGGCGGTGCGCTGCGTTTCCAAATCGTATATAGACTACGGCGGTACAAACTATCGCCGTGATTTTGAACATAAACCGTTGCATTACGGGTTGCCAAAGCCTCCCACAAACCTGCGGGCTGATAAGGGTGAACGCTTTCACCACCAATTTTAGGCACTAAAAGACCGCTTGCTGCCAAAGCATTGTCACGCACCAATTCAGCGGGCAAACGGTGGGCGGGATAGCGGCTGTATAAATCATTCGCAAAGTCTTGTTCCTTCGTCGTTGCGTTGGGTGTAGAGGATTGCCGATAAGTAGCAGAAAGGACGATTTCTTTTAAAAATGCCTTGATATCCCAATTTTTCTCTCTGAAATCCAACGCTAAGGCATCTAACAATTCGGGATGTGAAGGAAACGCGCCTTGGTTGCCAAAGTCTTCTTGCGTCTCTACAAGCCCTTTGCCGAACAACATTTGCCAATACCGATTGACAGCCACCCGAGCAAACAAAGGATTTTTTTCATCTAAAAGCCATTGTGCCAAACCCAAACGGTTTTTAGGATACTTTTTTTCATCAAAAGCAAAAATTTTGGGCAGTGTATTGGGCGTAACTTCCGTTTTTGTCGGCGCATCATAAGCCCCACGGTCGAGGATGAACGTTTTGCGATATTCCCCTCTATCAGTCATAATCATCACTTCTTCTTGGTCGGTGGCGATGTCGTTTTCTTGTTTTCGCAATGAAATAAGCGAATCCATACTTTCCTTAAACGCCGTTTGATACCCCCTCAGTAAAAAGTAGTCCAAAAGCTGTTTTTGCTCGTTTTCAGTTCTCTTTTTCTTTCCCATCAGTTGCGCCGCAAGTCCTTGATTGTCAAAGAGTTCTAAAATTTCAATTTCAGATAATTGTCGTTTAAAAATCTCTAATTCATCCATATCCATATTTTGAAGCGTGCGCGGAGAATTTGACCCAAGCGTAAAATTTCGTCTGCCTCTAATCACTTTAAAACGAGCAAACACAAGACTTTTCTGCAAATTGTCTGTCAAGAGTTTATAGGCGGGAGTCTTGCCATTTAGCCAAAAACGGATACCCGAAGCCTTGCTATTGCCGTCATACGTGAGGGCAATATGTGTCCACTCCCCTACTTTCAAAGTATCAATTGTATTAAAATCAATCGCATTATCAGGCAAAACATGAGCAAATTGAAAGGATAAAGTACCGTTTTTATTCAATTTACACGCCCACCCTCGGAAACCTTCTTCTTCGCTGTTGGCTTTGTTGAAAATAGGTCCTTCTTCACCGTACTTATTCAGTTTCACCCAAATACTCACTGAAAATGGTTGAAAACGGTCATAATTCAAACCTGTTCCCGCTTCAATACTCGCCTCGCCTCTGAATGACAATCCTTGCCCTTTTTTACCCGAAATACTGAGGGGGTACTTGTCTTTATCCCCTGAAAATCGAACCGCTTTTAAGGCGGTATCTGCTTTTTCAATATTCCAAAAACCTGCGATTTGTTGGGGTGGTTTTAGCTTTGTGGTTGTGTCTTTTTGACTTTTTTCAAGCTCTTTTGCCCGTCTTTCCAACTCCGCTTTTGTAGGCGGCGTAATCAAATCGGTAATTAAACTGGTGTCTGATTTTTCAAAATCTAAATACATCACACGCCCAACAGGCTCTTTCAAAAAGGATTTATCCTTATTTTTTATGATTGAAAGCCAGTTTTCAAGGTCGCGTTTATACTGCTCAGTCACCTTGGTTTTAGCAATATGCGGTTGCATCAAAGTTTTCAAACTGTCTAAACTTTTCATGGCGGCAGGTGTGGGCAATAACACTGTTGGAGCAGCTTCGCCATTGTAAGGCACGATGCCCGATTCGTTGTTTTGATTAAAAAAAGCATATAATGCGTAATAATCTTTATGCTCAATTGGGTCATATTTATGCGTATGGCACTTGGCACATTCTGTTGAAAGTCCTAAAAATGCCTTTCCAAAAGTGCCCACACGGTCGTTAACATACTCTACACGGTATTCTTCAGGCACAACCCCACCCTCTTGCGATTGCTGATGATTGCGGTTAAAACACGTCGCAATGAGTTGGTCGCGGGTCGGATTAGGTAATAAATCACCCGCTAATTGCCAAATCGTGAATTTATCAAAAGACAAATTTTGATTAAAAGCCCGAATGACCCAATCCCGATATGGGTAAGTATTCCGCATCCCATCGTCTTGATAACCATGCGAATCGGCATAACGTGCCACATCGAGCCACTCCAAAGCCATGCGTTCACCATAGTGTGGCGAAGCCAAAAGTCGGTCAACCAAACGCTCATAAGCCGTTGGCGATGTATCATTTACAAATTCACGAACTTCTTCAACTGTCGGCGGCAAGCCAATTAAATCCAAAGACAAACGGCGAATTAAAGCCTCTTTTGTCGCTTCGGCGTTTGGCTTTAAACCTTTTTCATCTAATTTTTGAAGAATAAAATGGTCAATCACATTTTTCACCCAAGCCTTGTTTTGGACATCGGGCATTGGGTATTTGAAAGGCGGTATAAATGCCCAATGTTCTTGATATTCAGCCCCTTCTTCAATCCATTGAACCAGCAATTTTTTCTCGGCATCTGTCAATTTCAAATTCGATTTTGGCGCGGGCATCATGTCGTGCGGGTCGTCCGACAAAATGCGTTTGACCAACTCACTCTCATTGGGTTTGAACGGTACAATCGCCCTTTTGCCCGATTTCAAAACAGCCGTTGCCGCTTCAAAAGACGTGAGTTGTAGCCCTGCATCCACTTTGGATTTATCAGGGCCGTGACATTTGAAACATCTGTCCGATATAATCGGCTTGATTTGGCTGTTGAAATTTACTTTCGTTTTAGGGTTTTGAGTTTTGAGTTCTGGGTTTTGAGTTTTATACGACTCAAAACTCGAAACTCGAAACTCAAAACACACCCCCTCAGTATTTTGCGGTTTCAACGTCTTTTCATTAGAAAAAAACAGTGTTTTAATCATAAACAAGACCAAAAGAGCCGTCATATTGAATAGCGTTGCTTGCTGTTTCATTTCTATTTTTTTTAAAGATTAAGCCAAAATCGATTTCACCACCTTACCCGCCACATCCGTCAAACGATAGCGTCTGCCTTGTGTTTTGAACGTAAAACGCTCATGGTCAATGCCCATTAAGTGCATCACGGTTGCTTGATAATCGTGAATATGAACAGGGTCTTTGATGATATTGTAGCCAAAATCGTCTGTTTCACCATAAGTAAAGCCTTTTTTTACACCCGCACCTGCCATCCAAATCGAATAACAACGCGGGTGGTGGTCGCGCCCATAATTATCAACCGTCAGTTTGCCTTGCGAATAACAACCGCGCCCAAACTCGCCGCCCCACACCACGAGCGTATCTTCAAGCAAACCCCGCTGTTTGAGGTCGAGAATTAAAGCGGCAGAAGGTTGGTCAACATCTTTTGCCAATTTTGAAATTTCTGACGGTAAATTGCTGTGTTGATCCCAACCTTGATGATATAATTGAACAAAACGCACATCATTTTCAATCAATTTTCTCGCTAAAAGACAATTTGCGGCATAAGTCCCTGGCTTTCGGGCATTTTGCCCATAAAGCTCAAATACCGAGTCGGGTTCTTTGCTCACATCGAGGGTTTCAGGAACGGAGGTTTGCATCCGATACGCCATTTCATATTGGGCAATTTTACCATTGAGGTCGTCGTCTAGGGTTTGTTCAATTTCTAATTTATGCAATTTTGAAAGCGCATCGAGCATATTGCGGCGCGATACTTTATCCAAACCTTTTGGGTCATTTAGGTACAATATCGGGTCGTTGCCAGAACGAAACAACACGCCTTGATGTTCGGATGGTAAAAAAGCATTGTTCCACAATTTGGTATATAGCGGTTGGTCGCCACTATTTGAACGCGATAACAAAACACAAAATGCAGGTAAATTCTTATTTTCAGAACCCAAACCATAACTTATCCAAGAGCCAAAACTCGGTCTTGCGCCCTGTTGACTGCCTGTTTGGATAAACGTGGAGGCGGGGTCGTGGTTAATTGCTTCGGTGTGCATAGTTTTAATCACGCACATTTCGTCGGCAATTTGTTGGTGATAAGGCAGTACATCGCTCAACCAAATTCGCCCTTTTCCGTATTGGGCAAAATTGAATTTGCTACCCGCCAAAGGGAAAGATTTTTGATGCGCGGTCATGCCCGTCACCCGTTGTTCGCCACGTACTGAGGGGGGGAGTTCTTGACCGAACATCTCTTTCAATTTCGGTTTATAGTCAAATAAATCCAATTGAGACGGTGCGCCGCTTTGGAACAGGTAAATAATCCGCTTCGCTTTAGGTGCAAAATGGGGTAATTGTGGGTCATTTAGGTTATTGAATTTAAATTCATCACCATTTAAAAGACCTGTCAATGCCGTTGCGCCAAGACCCAAAACACTGCCCGAAAGGAAGTTTCGGCGGTTCATTTTATGGTTATATTCTTCAAAAATGTTCATTTCTTCAAAAATTTAACTTATAAAAATTAAAGAATATTTTTAATTAACACATAGTCACATAGAAAACATAGTTTTATAAAAAAATAAAAAAACTATGTGTCCTATGTGCCTATGTGTTAATTAAACCCGTGTCAACTTCACAGGCGGTGTATGGTTCGCATTCCATTGGCAGACATAAATGCTTTTATCTTCATCTATACACACATCATGTCCATGTTGAAAAACAGGATTTGCCATTTGAAAAGTTTGTTGCAAAATACCGTCTTTATACTGAGGGGTCTCTCCACCTGGACTTGAAACGACTTTATTATCTTTATCCAAAATAGTAATAAAACCCGTATTCGCATTGCGTTTACCCGCCGTATCTTTTGACCAACAAACCCCTGCGTACAAATTTTCACCATTGATAACAGGGCGACAAACGTACATGCCAGGCATATCAATGCGCTTGATAAACTTGCCATCTAAGGTAAAAACCTTAAAACAATTCTCTTCACGTGAAGTACAAATCAGCGTCAGGTTACTTTTGTCTCGTGTATCCACCACCACACCATGCGCATTGACGAGGTTATGCTCTTTGTTTTCATTGTTTCGACCGCCAAAATGACGGATATATTGCCCTTTTGCATTGTATTGAATGATATAATCCGAGCCATAACCATCAGCTACATAAATATCGCCATTCGGCGCAACGGCTGTTTCAGTGGGTTGAAATTTTTCAGTGTCTTTATAAATGCCAATCGTGCGTGGATGCCCAATTGTAAACATGATGCGTCCGTCCAAATCAGTTTTCACGACTTGCCCAGCTTGTGCTTTACCTTTCCCTGTTCGGTCTTGAAAATAACCACAATCTACGATGAATAAAAAGTCGTCTTCGCCCTCTTTTGAAATCGTCAAACCATGACCGCCGCCATAAGCCGTTCCCCAATAATCCAACAATTTGCCCGATTTATCAAAAATCAAAATATTGTTATGCGTATGGTCGCCAATCATAATCAGCCGCCCTTTGCTGTCTTGCACCATTTCGTGACAATTGATAAGCGGATTGCTATTCGCCCCAATTTTTGCCCAATTTTTATCTACTTTGTAGGTAAAACCGTTGTGACCGATGATAATATCGGCGGGTTTGGCTTTTTTATTAAAAATAGAAAAGCCAAAACTTGGCGTTGCTAAAGTAACAGCAGAAGCTATTGCTGTATTTTGGATGAAATTGCGTCTTGTTGTCATTTTATATATTTTGATTTTATGAAAAATACCCCCTCCCCGAGTAATCGGGATGCAAGCACAGTAATTTAAGCCAAAATGCCCTTCACCACCTGCCCCTCTACATCCGTCAACCGATACCGACGACCTTGAAATTTGTAGGTCAATTGCTCATGGTTAATGCCCATCAAATGTAATAAGGTCGCTTGAAAATCGTGAACATGAACGGGGTCTTTGACGATATTGTAGCTAAAATCATCCGTTTCACCATAACTGATGCCCGTTTTCACCCCTGCTCCTGCCATCCACATCGAAAAACAACGTGGATGGTGGTCGCGCCCATAATTATCTTTTGCCAATTTACCTTGCGAATAAACCGTTCTGCCAAACTCACCGCCCCAAACCACAAGCGTATCTTCCAACATGCCACGCCGTTTTAAATCAATAATCAAAGCAGCCGTTGGGCGGTCTATTTGTTGGCATTGGTGTTCCATTCCTTTTGGCAAACCGCCGTGATGATCCCAACCTTGATGGTACAATTGTACAAATCGTACATCGCGTTCTAATAATTTTCGCGCTAAAAGGCAATTTGCAGCATAACTGCCTTTGTCTCGGCTGTCTTTTCCATAGAGTTCAAAAACCTCATCGGGTTCTTTTGAAATATCCATAACTTCTGGAACAGATGTTTGCATCCGATATGCCATTTCATACTGTGCCATACGGGCATCCACTTCGGGGTCGCCCCACGCTTCATTTTGTAATTGATTGAGTTTGGACAGATAATCCAACATCTGTTTCCTATCCGTTCCGTCATAGCCTTCGGGATTGTTGAGGAACAAAACAGGGTCTTTTCCAGACCTAAATTGCACGCCTTGATGCTCGGAAGGCAAAAAACCATTGCCCCACAAACGGGCATACAAGGGCTGGTCTTTCGATGCATTTTTAGAAACTAAAACAATAAAAGCAGGCAAATTCTGATTTTCAGAACCCAAACCATAACTCAACCAAGAGCCGATAGACGGTCGCCCAGGCAATTGATGACCCGTTTGAAAAAATGTAATCGCTGGGTCGTGGTTGATTTGTTCTGTAAAAACAGATTTTATAATGCACAATTCATCCACAACTTGCGCTGTATGCGGCAGCAACTCGCTCACCCAAGTCTTATTTTTACCATGTTGATTGAATTTATAAAGAGACGGCGCAATGGGCAAAACGGCTTGATTGGCACTCATACCCGTCAACCGTTGCCCTTTGCGAACAGAATCAGGCAGCCCTTGACCATACATATTCGCCAAGGTGGGTTTGTAATCAAAGGTTTCAAATTGCGAAGGACCACCCGCCATAAACAGATAAACCACTCGTTTTGCCTTCGGCGCAAGGCGTTGAAAATCAGCCAATTGAGGCCCAAATACTGAGGGGGTGCTGCCAAACGCTTGATTTGTGCCCAATAAACTACCAACAGCCATAGCTCCCAAACCGCTTGCGGTTTTGAGTAGGAAATTGCGCCTGTCTAATTTGCGGTTTAAGTCGGCAAATTCAGGCGTTTGCAATTTGAAATCCTTTTTGTGATGATGTGCCATTGTTTTTTTGTAAAAATAGGAATTTTATCTTTTAGTAACGAGTAAATAATAAGATGGTCAAAAATCCCAAAGGGATTCAACATGAATAGAAAAATAATAAAAGAATGCCCCAACTCCGAAGGAGTTAAACATGAATAGCTAAGTTATTGAGGTTCAACGCCTTCAGCGTTAAGTTCCGTTAATAAATTACTTCTATTCATGTTGAATCCTTTCAGGATTTTTTTCAAGCGAATTTGACCACGTTATTATTTACTCGTTACTTAACCTCTATGGGAAAACATATTTTAGATAAACGTCGCGAATAAATTTAACAACGATACAGGAGTTGAAGAGAAATACTGAGGGGTGCAAAACACATAAATATCGCTCAAAAGTAGCTATAAGTTGCGGAATGTGTTTATATTTGTCACATTCCGCAACTTATAGCTAAAAAATCAACAATTATGCTGATAGGACGACTGAAAGAACAAGAAACGCTCCACAGGGCTTTACAATCAAACCAATCCGAGTTAGTCGCTATTATTGGGCGGCGACGGGTAGGTAAAACACACTTAATCAGTTCTGTTTATACCGATAAAATTCGCTTTGAAACGTCAGGGGTTCAGAATGCTTCTTTGAAAGAACAATTGAATAATTTTCAGTTTCAATTAAAAAAAGCCTTCGGAACTTTAGCTCCCGAACAAGCCCCAAAAACTTGGCAAGAAGCCTTTTTCGCCTTGATAACCTGTTGGGAACAAAATCCCTCTATTTACCAAAATGTCTTATTTTTCGACGAGTTGCCGTGGTTAGCATCACGTAGATCAGGTTTTTTGAATGCGTTGAGCTTTTTTTGGAATACTTGGGCAGTGAAAAACAAATTGATAGTCGTTATCTGTGGTTCGGCTGCGTCTTGGATGATTGAAAAAGTGGTGAATGACAAAGGCGGTTTGCACAATCGTATTACAAAACTTATTGATTTACAACCCTTTACATTGGGTGAAACAGAAGCCTTTTTAAAAGAAAGAGGCGTTGCGCTTAATCGGTATCAAATATTACAGCTTTATATGGCTATGGGTGGCATTCCACATTATTTGAATGAAGTCGTCAATGGAAAAAGTGCTATTCAAAATATTGAAGATATATGTTTTTCCAACAACGGTTTGTTGCGTAAAGAATTCAATCGCTTATACCCTGCCTTGTTTGAAAATGCAGAAAATCATATTGCTGTTATCAGAGCCTTAGCAGAAAAACGGTCTGGTATGAATCGGTTGGATATCATACAAGCGACGGGGCTTCCCAATGGTGGTGGCACGTCAACTTGCTTGGAAGAATTGGAAGCATCGGGTTTTATAACCGCCTATCCCAGTTTTGAAAAGAAAAAAAAGGAACTTATTTTTCGTTTGACCGATGAATACTCGCTTTTTTACTTGAAATTTATTGAACCGATGCCTTTTCAAGGGGATGATATTTGGAAACACCTAAGTCAAACGCAATCTTTTAAATCGTGGAGTGGCTACGCTTTTGAAAGTATTTGCCTAAAACACATTCCTCAAATCAAAAAAGCATTGGGTATATCGGGTATTTATACTGAAGCCTCGACTTTTTACCAAAAAGGGCAAGGTAGTGAACAGGGTGTACAAATAGACCTACTTTTAGACAGAAATGACAATACGATAAATCTCTTTGAAATTAAGTTTTATGCCGACCCTTATGTATTCACCAAGGCTAAAGCCGATGTTTTTCGTACCAAACGCGCCCTTTTTCAACATTATTCCCAGACACGAAAGCATATTTTCCTAAGTTTTCTCTCCGTGTATGGCATTATTGAGAATGAACACAGCCTTGGATTGGTGGATAATAGTATAGTTTTAGATGCCTTATTTGAGGATTGAAAATACCGAACAAACCTTACCGCTTCGTAATCGCCGCATCCGAATTCAAAATCGTACTTGCCACCACTGCATTAGCCGCCACCAATGCCCTATCCACATTTTCTCCAATTTTATATAAACCCATTTTCAGCCAACCTTTTGCTTTGTCGGGATTGTTTTTAAACGTTTGATACATGCTTTTTTGCAAATCAACGAGCAAATCCACCTCTTTTACTGAGGGGGTGCTGCCTGTCAATTTTCGATAAGTTTGGGTAATGGCTTTTTGAATATCGGTTTCATGCACCATATTTTCACCCAAAACTTTAGCTGTTTCAACAAAAGTCGGGTCATTCAAAGTCACCAAAGCCTGTAACGGCGTATTCGTTTTTTGTCGCCGAACAACGCAAAAGCTGCGTGAAGGCGCATCAAAAGTGCCCAAAGTCGGGTTTGGCACAGACCTTTTGACGACAATATACAAACTGCGCCGATAAAGCGCATCGCTCGAATCTTGGGTATAAGTCATGCTGTTGATTTCCCAAAGTCCATCGGGTTGATACGGTTTGATGCTTTTGCCACCTATTTTTGGATTCAATAAACCGCTTGCCGCGAGGGCATTGTCGCGCACCATTTCAGCCGATAAACGGTTTGATGCACCCCGCGCTAAAAGGCGATTTTCGGGGTCAAGTTCACGCAAGTTTTGACTTGCTTTAGAATCTTGGCGATAAGTAGCGGACATCGCTATCGTTTTATTCAATTTTTTAATATTCCAACCCGATTCTTGGAACGTCACAGCGAGCCAATCCAACAAATCAAGGTGACTTGGCATATCGCCTTGATTGCCAAAATCCTCTGCCGTTTTGACCAAACCCACGCCAAAAAAGTTTTGCCAAAACCGATTAACTGCCACGCGAGCCGTCAAAGGATTGTCCTTATCCGTGAGCCATTGCGCCAAACCATAGCGATTTTTAGGCAAATTGGGGGGGAAAGTGAGAATCGCAGACGGTGTATTCGGCTGCACTTCTTCGCTCGGTGCATCGTATTGCCCCCTCAGTAAAACGTGCGTTTTTTTAGGTTTGGGCATCTCTTGCATGACCATAAGTTCGTCAATATTTTCAGTCGAATCAGCCAATGTTGTACGCCTTTTTTGCAGTTCTTTTTGACTATTTAAAACATTTGTATCTACGGCAGCAAGGTAAAAATCCTTCAAAACGGCTTTGTCATCAGCCGTTAATTGGTTTTTATTTTTGTTTAAAATAGGTGTCCAATCTGCCTTTTTCGACAGCGTTTTTATTTCAAAAGGCGTTAGAACACGATTATAAACCACAATATCATCTACTTTTCCACCTTTAAAACCTAAGCCGCGCCACCACCCGCCAATTTGCAAAGCGGGTTCCGTTTTTCGATAAAAAATAATTTCTTTTGTCAATTGGTCAATGACCGTTTCCATTACCATTTCAGCACCATCGAGGTGCAATTTGAAACCTTCTGCCCGCGCAGAACCATCGTAAGTCAAGGTCAATTGTACCCATTTTTCACGCAGCACGTCTTGTTCCGAAATGCGTGTAATAGCATTTGAAGGTGCCGTATGTGCCATTGTTATTTCAAATTTATTGTTTTTCAAAGACAAATTATAACCTTTGAAATTGTACAAACGCTCGGCTTCGCTTTTATGAAAAATAACGCCTTCCTTAAAATCTTGGGGAATAAACGCCCAAATACCGACGCTAAACGGTTCGGATTTTCGGAAAACGCCCACATCTTTCAAATCTAAATACACATCACCATCTAAAAGCAAGGCTTGTCCACCGTCCTTTTTTTCAAAAACGGGTTTATCGCCCAAAGCCCCTGCATCGCGTTTCATCACGCCCGATTTTGAAGTATCGAGGCTGTTTTTTAGAGAGTCTTCAAAAGTGTAAAACCCTTGTAAATTATACTGATCATTGATTCCTTTGGAAGGGGGGTAAGTCGGAGATAAATTTTTATAAGTTCCAGCGTTTAACCATTTCTCAAAATCGGTTGTTGCTTGGTTTTTAGTTTCTAAAACATGTTTCTCTTGTTCTAAAATGGTCATGTTTAAATACGCAATGATTTTTTCTTTTTCTTCCGTTGGCAACATAAGTGTCGGCGTTGGCAAATCGTTATTCCACGAAATTTGCCCTGCTTCGCGCACATTATTGAAAAAACCGAACAATTCATAGTAGTTTTTCTGCGAAATCGGGTCGTATTTATGGTCGTGACAACGCGCACAACCGATAGAAATGCCGATAAAAGCATCGCCAAAAGTGTTCGTTCTGTCCATCACATATTCCGTTTGAAACTCTTGTTCAACAATACCACCTTCCATATTTTGAGGATGATTGCGGTTAAAAGCCGTCGCAATCAACATATCACGGGTCGGATTAGGCATTAAATCGCCCGCCAATTGTTGATGAATAAACGTATCGTAAGGCATGTTTTGATTGAACGCCCTAATCACCCAATCTCGATACGGCGACATATCGCGCAACCTATCCACCGTGTAGCCATAAGAATCTGCAAAACGTGCCAAATCAAGCCAATCTACTGCCATTTTTTCGCCATAATGCGGTGAATTGAACAGCCTATCCACTTGTTTTTCGTAAGCATTAGGCGATTTATCATTTAAAAAAGCATCCATTTCACCAATTGTCGGCGGTAAACCCGTTAAATCAAGCGATAAACGGCGCAACAAAATTTCTTTTGATGCCTCTTTTTGCGGCTGCAAAGTCTCTTGTTCCAAGCGTTTCAAAACAAAATAATCAATCGAATTACCCCCCGTTTTTACAGGTTTCACAAACGCCCAATGCGGCTTATAAACGGCACCTTGTTCAATCCATTTGACCAAAATATCTTTTTCGGGTTCTGTTAAACTCAAATTGGATTT
The DNA here is from genome assembly GCA_031367705.1 of Saprospiraceae bacterium. Lineage (GTDB taxonomy): Bacteria > Bacteroidota > Bacteroidia > Chitinophagales > Saprospiraceae > JAAFJT01. The sequence goes on from JANLQI010000145.1 coordinate 21,911, forward strand.
TGGCGTGGGCATCATTTCATGTGGGTCATTCGACAAAATACGTTTGACAAGTTCACTTTCGTTGGGTTTGAAAGGAATGATTGCTCGTTTGCCCGATTTTAAAACAGCCGTTGCGCCTTCAAAATTTGTGAGTTGCAACCCTGCTTCCACTTTGCTTTTGTCGGGACCATGACATTTGAAACAACGGTCAGAAATAATCGGTTTGACGTGTAAATTGAAGTCTATTGAATCGGGCAAAACAATTTTTTGCACTTTTGAAGCCGTGCTTTTGGGTGATTTATCAACCTCCAAATGGCTATTTACCCATAAAAGCAACAAAGCAATTAGGCTAAAAGAATAAATATGTTGTGCCGAAGTTTTCATTTCTTCAAATTTATGAATTGCTATTTTTTACTTTCACTCTTGATTTTATTCGTATCGGGCTTAGCAAATTGAAAACCACCCGTATCTATTTCGACATTGGGTAAAGACTTTTTTAATTCTGAAATACCCCTCGCCGTTGTCTTGGTTTGCCAAAGATAAATGACTTTCAAATTAGGGCATTTAGATAAAGCAGCTAAACCTTTGTCTGTGATATTAGTGCCGTATAAATTGACCTGTTCAAGGTTCGGTAAGTTTTTCAAATGAACCAATGCGGCATCTGTAACGGTTGTTTTTTCAAGATTCAGCCGCGTTATATTTTTCAATGAAGACAGTTTTTTAACATCGCCCTCACTCACAGGCTGATTGCTCAAGCGCACCCTAACTAATTGATTACCTAGGTTTTGTAAATCATCAATCAAAGTCGAGTTATAGTTTTTAACATTCACAAAATTCGCCATCAAGTAATTTGAACCTTCGCCAAAAGTGCTGATGATGACATTTTTCTGTTTCAATTGGTTCAATACTGAGGGGGGTGCTGCTTCGATTTTATTCCTTAAAATAGTCGCTTCTGTATTTTGTACAACCGCATTAACAGTCGCCGTTTGTGTTGTTTCAGGAACGGCTTTTGGCAATTTTAACGTCGTTAAATTGGTTGCCACATTGGGAGTTGCTGGTTTTGGCACGGCAGAACCAGCTGCAAACGTCTCGGTAACTTCTTGAAACGATGCGCCTTTTTTTATCCAATCGTGAATGATAGCGATTTCTTGCTCAGTAGGTTGCGGTTTGCCTTTTGGCGGCATGTGGTCGTCTTCATCTTCATGCAATAATAAAGAAACATACATTTTGCTTTTCTCGGGATTGCCTGCTGCCAAAATGCTGCCACTTTTACCACCTTCTCGGATAAACTCTTCTGAATCCAAACGCAAACCACCTTTCTTTTTCTTCTCGGAATGACAGCCATAACACTTGTTTTCTAAAATGGGAACCACGGCATCTCGATATATAAAACTCTTTTGAGTTATCATTTGGGCAGCTGCATTAGGCGCAGCTTGAGATACATTTGATAAAGCGGTTGGGGGTGTTCTTGATAAAATAGATTTCGATGTATTCGACAGCGTTATTTTCGACGTGTCTGACAAAGCCACAACCTGTTGATTAACAATACTTTGTGTACTGTCTATTATTTGAACTGTTTTTACTGAGGGGGTCTTTTTTTTAGGAAAAAGATAGTCTTCGCCATGCGTTAAATTGCCACCATAATGACCTGCTATGGTTAAAAAGACCACCGTCAATGTGGTCAAAATATCTCTAATCTTTTTGATGAAATAAGCTAAAAAACCAAGACTGGCGGTGGCAATACCCGTCCATTGATGCAAAAAAACCAAATCGGCATCATAATCACCCGATTGCGCTAAAATCCAGCCCGCCACACACGCCGCTACTGCAGATATTGACCCCAATAATAACGCAAAAGAAATAACAACTTCTATTTCCACATTGCGAAAGCGTTGAAACAATATCAAAGCAAAAGCAAACAGCAAAATGCCGATTGGTAAATGCACAATTAATGGGTGTAGCCGCCCTATAAATTCAGTTGGAAACATTGTTTTTCTTTAAAATTTTACTGTTTTATTTTGAAATTATACTTTCCTGAACCCAATTTTACAACAAGCCTACCCCCCTCAGTATCTACGACTTTTAATGCTACAATTTTACCATTTTCAAATACTTTTTTAATGTCATTTGTAGGTAAATAGACAAAAGCAGAGGTATTAACAGGTATTTCAATTGCCATTTCAACCATGCCCGAAGACTTTTTCCATTGGCTGCGTATTAAACCAAAAGGGGTTTCAAAACGAGCGTTGACTTCTGTTAAATCACCCACCATTTCGGGTTTGATGATAAATTCTTTGAATGCAAGAACCGTTTCAGAAGGTTTTATGCCGCCCAAACCATTGAAAAACCACTCCATCAAATGCCCCAACATAAAATGATTATTGGATACATTTTTCAAAGCGGGCCACGATTCTGTCAAAGCCGTTGCGCCGTGTGCCAATTGAAAACCATAGCCTGGCACGTCATTTCGGTTGTTCATTTTATATAAAATCTCAGAAGCACCGCCATTTTGCAAAGCACTCACCAAGTAATGAAAACCGACATCACCCGCTGTCAAAGCATAATTTGTGGTTTTAATTTCATTAACCAAATTGTCTAAAACGGCTTTTTTATTTTCAGGCTCAACCAACCCCAATTCCAAAGGCATGGCATAAGCCGTTTGGCTGCCTTTTTCATATTTCATGCTTTTTTTATCAAAAAAAGCATCATTAAACGCTTTTTTTACCTCTTTTCCTAAGTTTTTGTAATAAACGACATCTTCTGTTTTACCTAAAATCTGAGCCGTTTTTTCAAGAATAGTAATGTCAAAATAATAAATTGCCGTTGCGGTCAAGCCTTTTGAGGTCAATTGCGCTTCGCCTGGTTGTTTGGGTCCATAATCAAACCAATCGCCTAAGCCGTGTGAAACAATGTGGTTTGTGGCGCGGCTGCTCAAATAAGCCACATAGCGTTTCATCATGCTGTAATTTTCCTTTAAAACCACCTCGTTGCCATACCATTGATACATTTCCCAAGGTATAATCACGCCCGCACTACCCCATTCGGGCGAGTCTCGAAAACCCTTTTCAAACGGCACATATTCGGGCGCAATATCGGGGACTAAACCATTTGGCAATTGCGCCGCTCGCATATCTTCCGTAATTTTAGGATATAAAGTCGCCAAATCATAATTGTAGCGCAACGAAGGACCCATCAAATAGGCTTCTTCCAACCAACCGAGTTTTTCACGATGCGGGCAATCCGTCAAAACGCTCACCATATTGCTTTTGATTGACCAATCTATGAGGGTATAAATATCATTAAAAAGTGGACTGGAACATGTAAAATTGCCAATTTTATTAGCAGCATTGCGGGTATGAATGCCTTTTAACTTTTTAATGACAGGCAAATTATCGGGATTGGGTTGTCCTTCAGGTACTGCGCCTTCAATTTGCACATACCGAAAACCATAATACATAAACTGCGGTTGCCACGTTTCAACGCCTTCTCCTTTAAGTGTATAATTGAAAAAAACAGGGCTTCCGACAGCCGATTGATTAATTGTTCCATCGTCTTTCAAGAGTTCGGCGGGGCTGATTTTGACGGTTGCGTCTCGTTTTCCTGTGGTTTCAATATTAAAAATGCCTGAAAAATTTTGTGCTAAATCATATACCCAAACACTCGCTTTCGGACTGCTTATTCTTTTAGGTGAAAACGCTTCAAAATACCCCAAAGGCTCTTGGGTTTGAGAGACTAAAACAGGCATTTTTTCTGTTAAAATCAAAGGCTTTTGCCATTTGCTGTCATCAAAATTGGGTAATTTCCAATCCTTTTGTTCAAGCGTTGCATCGTAATCTTCACCACCATAAATGCTGCTGAAAACGATTGGACTTTTGCTCACTTTCCAGTTTTCATCGCTCACAATACTTTCAGTACCCCCCTCAGTATATTCGACTAAAATGTACATTTTACAAGTCGGAAAACCATAAGACTGTAGAATTTTCCAATAACGCTTGTTTGGAATGGTATAAAAACCATTGCCGAGCATGATGCCGAAGGCATTTTTGCCTTGTTTTAGCTCATTCGTTATATCAAAAGTGACGTATTGCGCTGTTTTTGCATAATCCGTCCAACCTGCATCTAAAAAATTATTGCCTACCTTTTTGCCATTTAAAAACAGTTCAAAATGTCCCAAACCAGCGACAAAAGCAGTGGCTTGCTTGATTTTTTTAGAAATTAAAACGGCGCGCCTAAATTGTGGCAAAGTGTGTTTAGGTTTTTGAATATTAGAATGGGCATGAATAGCGGGTAAAATTTTATTGGTATCAATGATTTTTTCCAACGCAATCCACAATGCACCGCCCCAATCGGCTTCTTTCAACAAACCCATTTGCCAAAAAGCAGTGCTACTCCAATCGGAAGCCTTGCCTTTTGCATCCCAAACCCTAACTTTCCAATAGTATTTTTGCGCCGATTTCAAGGTTTTTCCTTTGTATTCGACTTGAATGGATTTATCGGAAAGCTGCTTTCCACTATCCCAAATAGTACCTTCATTTTTAGCAAGCCCCCCCTCAGTATCAGACACTAAAATTCGATACGCCGTCTGCATTTGATTGCGTGCGTCCGATTTTAATTGCCAACTGAATGACGGATTTGCCGTTTCAACGCCCAAAGGGTTGGTTTTGAAATTGCATTTTAATTGAATAACGGTGATGTCTGCGTCAACCGCTTTTACAGTAAAAACTGCTTTTTCCCCTTTTGCTGTTGAAAAATTGAATGTATTTAGTAGGGTAAAACCCCAAATTAGGACTGTCTTTAGCATTTGTTCAAACTTTTTTTTATTAGATTTACCCCCCTCAGTATTTTACCGTCATAAATACCCATTTCACTTCTTTTGAATAACCAAAAGGTTTTCCTGCGGCAATTTTTGGGTTTTCTCCTTTTAGTTTGCCATTGCTGTCTTTTGTAACCGTCAATTTCGTAAAAGAATAAGCACCTTTCTCATAATCGAAGGATGTACCATCGTCATCATACAGGTTAAAACTGCTGGCTATTGTGCCGTAATGACGGACTTCTAAAGGCAATATTTCACCCACTTTGGGGGCTTGTCTGTGGGTGGCGACCATTGGAATAATGCCGCCATCTTTTACAAATAAGGGTATTTTATCAAGCGCAGGTGAGACCGTTATCGCTTGATTTTCACCGACCAATTCGCCTGTGTAGAAATCGTACCATTTGCCTTGTGGCAGATACACTTGGCGACTTTTTTCACCCTCAAACATGGGTGCAACAATCAAATAATCGCCCATCATGTATTGGTCTTTGATGTCTTTTTTGATGCTCATGGCATAAGGATTGTCTGTTGCATCCAATTTTCCTTCTATTGCCGAGGATTTAAAGCCAAAACCTTCTACCAAATTCATAGCTCGAAAAGGCGGTTTGCCTTCAAAATGATACTGTGCAAAGGTTGTATAAAGATAAGGCAACAATTGCATCCGCAAATTAGCCACATCGCTGACCGCTTTTTCAACTTCGGGAAATGTCCAAGGTTTTGTGCCGTCCGCCCACGCATTGAGCATTGCCATGGGTGAAAAACAAACGGATTGCATACGTCTGACCCATTCCTCGGCATTTTTGGAAGCCCGTACTTCGGGTGTCCACAAGACCCCAATAAAGCTACTATTGACCAAAGCGGTGATAAAATCTTTATGGCTGTAATAGTCGTTGTAAATCACATAAGGGAAATTGCTTGCGCCCGCGTTGGAGGCTCTCACCAAGCCATAAGTGCGTTTATTGATTTCTTTGAACCAACTGCTTGTCATATTTTGCACCAATAAGCCATAAATTTGCCGCATTTGTTCAGCACTTGTTCCCGAAGGAAATGTTGTCACATCAGGGAATATCCAATTGTCGTAGCCATCTACCTCATCAATTTTATAGCCGCCTACACCAATATTTAAGTGATTTTTGAAAAAATGTTCTTTAAATAACTGTCGGGCTTCGGGCAGTGTAAAATCAGGTACAATCCCGTTCCAAACGGTATGCGACCCAGATAGTTTTTTGACCTTTGGATACAATTCACTCTTGGGCGACACGTAAGGATTGAGCCATAAATTGGCACTAATCCCTTTTTGCGCCAGCGTTTCTAAAAAACCTTTAGGATTTGGGAAACGTGTTTTATCCCATTCAAAAGTACAAGGATAAGACATACTGTGCCAACCAGGTTCAACACCAATAAAATCAAGTGGAAAATTATGCTCTTCAAAACTTTTAACTTCATTTAAAATATCGTCTTGCGAAAACAGCGTCGGCACTCGTTGCGTAAAGCCCAGACCCCATTTTGGCGGAAGATAACCGCCGCCGTTCATCAAATTATACCGTTGCACGACATTCATCGGCGTTGGTCCACCAAAGACATAAACAGTTGCACCATCGGCAGGGACTAAAATTTCAACTGCATCGGAATACGGTTGTGCATCCCATTTTTTATCGGTATTGCGGTCTTGCAATGGGGGTGGATTTTTTGCATCTGTTCTAACGCCCGTCCCCGCATAAACCGTTATATATCGAGCAGCATCAATCAAAACGCCATAGCCTTTTGATGACACATAAAACGGCACAGGTGCATGGGTTCTACCATTATCTTTCCCGCCATAGTGGTCAACATGAAGATTTAAAATGCGCTTTCTTTGATTAACTGTTTGAAAATTAAGCCCTAAACCATACAATTGCTCTTCTTTTTCTAACGGAAATCTCAAGTACGTTTTATGGTCTATGACTTTGACATCAATATCTTCTTTCGAAAAAGGGAAATCCGTTTGTGGCAAATTGGCTAAAGCTTTGAGATTTGGTTTGGCTTCCGCCGCACTCAATAAAGTGATTTTTTCAGGCTTACCAACGGTAATTTTCCAAACGCTTGAATACAACATTTGCCATTGGGCTGTTTGCGCCGATTGTAATTTTGTTTTTACTGTGGGGGGTGTTTTGGGTGTTAGTTTTTGCGCGAAAATGGCATTTGATAAACAGATAAAATAGAATGTGATGTATAGATTTTTCATTTTTATTTTCTACAAATTTAAAAAGATATTTTACCCCCCTCAGTATAAAAGGCATTTTTATGTTAGAAAATGTTCATTTCATCGCCGCTCTTACTTCCGCTACAAACTTAGCTACTTTCACTTTTGGGTCGCCTTTCCCAAGCGTTTCGATAGGAATATACCCTCTATAACCCGAATCTTTGATGATTTTAAACAGCCGTTTTAAATCCGTTTTCACTTCAACACCATTCACAAAAATGTTCTCTTTGACTTGCCAATTGACGCAATAGGGAATTGTGCGGGCAATTTGTTCATACGGATCGCCTTGATGATAACTGCCTGTATCGAGTATCAAGCCGAACCATTCCATATTGACCATTTTGATGATTTTAATGGCATCATCTGCTGTTTGAATAAAATCATGGTGATTTTGAATGGCGACAATCACACCGTGTTTTTGACCATATTCGACACATTCTTTGATGTCTTTGACCATCCACGCCGCAATTGTGTCCCACGAATATTCTTTTATAGGATTCATAACGCCCGCAAAAATGCGAATGACGGGCGCACCTAATTTTGAAGCCACTTCAATCCAATTTTTAATCAATTGAACATCTGCTTGGCGTTTGGCGGCATCAGGATTGGAAAAATCGTTGCGAATACCTGTTCCACTTATGGAAATGCCCAATAAATGCGCTTTACGCTTGATGTGATAAATGTATTCATCGGTTGGCACTTGCGGATAATTAGGGAAAAAGTAGCCCGTTAAATCCACGCCTTCAAAATTGTGTTCTGCACAAAAATCCAATAAATCATCTAAATTCATGGATTTATCCGTCAAAGGCGTGCTGAATGAATAGGCGTTTAAGCTGGTTTTTAAAAACCCCTTTTTAGGGTTTTCGGCACTATCCGTTGTGCCGTTCATACCAAAAGACGTCAACGCAGGTGCGAACATCATTGATTTCATAAAATTTCTTCTTGCTGTTTGATTTTTCATAATGCAGTTCTGTTATAAAGTTCTGTAAAATAAGTGAAATAGGGGTTCAACGAATATGAAATGCAAAAATTAGACAGAAAATAAGAGGTTTATTCCACGTTTTTAGGAGAGCGTTTGGTTTTAACATTAAAAAAGGTGAAAATACTGAGGGGGTATGCAGCCCTCATCTATTTACCAATTTTCAATTCCTCCATCAAAGCCAATAAAAAAAAGGCAGACGTATAAGCACACGTAATAGGATACTATGGTCTAAAGGCTGCGCCAAAGGCTAAAAATAAAGTGATGCCCACAATGCCCCTTTTGGCTTGCAAATCGGATCTGTCGTATTGATTATTGGTGCACCATGTCAAGGCTTTTTGGGCAGCATTTAAGTATTTTTAATTCGATGTGGCTTTGTAGGTTTGATACAAGAGATAGCTCCAAAGAATTGCCTTTTAGAAGTATTTTCATGTTTCTTCAGGTTGAAATTATTTAAAAACAACGCCCAGATAGAACGAACATCCAGGCGTTGTTTCCCTTTTAAAAAGGCGTTTATACTGAGGGGGTACCTTTTTACTTAATCAACGGATTATTAACCAATTCAACATCAGGAATATAGAATGTAAATCGGGCGATACTACCACCTGTAGGTGTTTTACCCGCTGCTTTTGCCAAAGCATCAGCTCTACCTGTTCGTATCATATCAAACCATCTTTTACATTCATAGATAAATTCATAGCCACGTTCTCTGAAAACCATATCATCAAAATCTACTTTTGTTAAACCCGCAGGTAAATCAGCGACGGTTGACGGTTTTGTCCAATCCACCCCATAACCCCGTCTTCTCACTTGATTGATAGCATCATAAGCCGCAGCTGTAGGCCCATTCAACTGATTTTCGCATTCAGCAAAAATTAAGAGGGCTTCGGCGTAGCGATAAAGATAAAAATCATTGCCTGAAGCGGTTTCTTCAGGTGCAGCTCCGTCTCGATATTTGCCAAACATATAGGCTGAACTTGGTATTAAATTGGCACGTATTTTAACATTGTTGATGGTAATGGTGTCAATCAAATCCCAAGTTCTTCGCAAATCCGTCTTGTCCCAAGTTTTAATTAAAGGGGCATCTCTACACATAATGGCAGAAATGCCACGCGCTGCAAGACCCGCTTGTAAAGCCCGACCTTCAAAAGCATAAGTCGGTAAAAATGAACCCAATGCCTTTTGTTGAGAAAATTTGATGGCAAATATTTCTTCTGAATTCGTCGGCGATGTAGGCGAATAAAGCGTTTCCAATGATTTCACCAGTTCATAACCGTATTTCGCTTTGTTATCAATGACCTCTTTGGCTTTTAGGCGGGCATTTGTATAGTCTTTGTTCCAAAGATAAATTTCGGATAACATCATTTTAGCTGCTCCTTGTGTGGCTCTTCCTGTGCTTGATTCAGCGACTTTTACAGGTAGATTTTCTTCACAAAAAGTCAAATCTTTGATGAGTTGGTCAATAATGACTTTGGGGTCTGACAATGCAAGTGCGGTATTATCCGAGTTTTCAATCGGTGTTGTCCGAAAGGGGACTGCCCCAAACATACGCACCAACCACCAATAACAAGTTGCCCGAATGAAATAAGCATCGCCTTTAAAGGGCGCTTTTACATTGTCTGCCAATGTTTTATCATCCCCTATCGTTTTTAGAATTAAGTTTGCTTTGCCAATGGCTTCATAAAAAGTCGTCCACCGAGCCGTATTGTCACCTCTTTGTGGCTCAAAATTATAATTCATATAATTAGTACCTCCGCCCGCAGGCAATTGAGCATACTCTGCACAACCTTCAATATCTCGGGTTAATGTGGACTCCCAAAGTCTCCCACGAGAACGTGAAAGCGGCTCATAAGCACCAACTACAAACGCATCGAGCAAAGGCTTGTTGAGGGTCGCAATTTGGTATTTAGCGGGTGGAATTTCATCTAAAAACTCCTTGCAGCCTGTTGTTGATATCAACAGGATTAATATAATGTATATTGATTTTATATTTTTCATTTTATATTTTTGATTAAAATGTTATTATTCAAGTTTTAGAATTCACCCCCTCAGTATTTTGAGCTTCGAGTGGTGAAATTTAAAGCATAATTTATAGACTTAATGACAAACCAAATGTGATAGACTTAACACCTGGGTAAGCACCATTATCAACCCCTTGTTGTAAAGAGTTACCACTGAAAGCATTGACTTCTGGGTCATAACCTTTGTATTTTGTTATGGTAATTAAATTTTGACCTGCCACATAAATATTCGCTGCTTTAAATACCTTAGTAGATTTAAATGGTATTCTATAGTCCAATCTTACATTCCGCAAACGAATATATGAGCCATCTTCAAGGAATATATCTGACCGTCTGTGAATATCCGATGCTTTAGGATTTGGGTAATACTTATAAAGATCAGCCGAGCGGTTATAGGCAGGATTAGGCGTAGCTGAGCTGAATAAAATTTGATTGTCAATGACATTCCCTTGTATACTCGACCAAGTCATCAAAAAACTAAATTGTTTGTAACTCACACTATTGGTTAGACCGATAATTGAAGTCGGATAAGGACTACCAATCAACTGGTTGTCTCTACCATCAATAATACCATCACTATTGACATCTACAAAAGCTAATTCGCCTTTTGCATCAACACCATTTGTTTTGGGTCCATAAAAAGCGGAAAGCGGGTCGCCAGGCGTTACCCTTGAGTTACCCGAACTAAACGGAATATTATTTTTAGTAGCAACCACCTTGTTTTTGTTGATAGATAAATTGGCATCAATTGACCAACGAAAAGTAGGCGTAGTGAATATATCCGTTCCCAATTCTAATTCAAATCCTTTATTTTCAACTGCACCAACGTTGTCAATAATGGTATTATAGCCCGTAGAAGGTGCTAATTGAACCGTAGCTAAGAGCGAAGTCGTGTTTTTTACATAAAAATCCATTGACATGCGGTATTTATCATTCAACATGCCAAAGTCTAAACCGACATTACTTTGTGTGGTTGTCTCCCAAGTCAAGTTGTCATTGGGCAATGTTGG
>JANLQI010000149.1:0-11299 GCA_031367705.1 Saprospiraceae bacterium
AAAGATAAAATACAACAAAAAGCGCATTATAGTGGAAGAAAAAACAGCATACGGTAAAAGAATTGGTCATTAGCAACAAAAAGCGCAAGCTTTTATTTGTAAGCGAAATTCATGTAGGTACAGTGGCGGATATAAAAATATTAGAAAAAGAATTTCCGCCAGCCATATCTTGGTTTTTAAAGAAAATATTTAGAATAGATTTAGGTTTTCAAAGCTTTGTTGATAAATATAAAGCTAAAGAAATCCATATTCCACATAAAAAGAAAAGAGTGGCTAAAGGTAAATCGAATGAATTAACAGATATTCAAAAAGAAGAAAATAAAGAACTTGGCAAAGAACGTATTTATGTTGAACATTCTATAGGTGGCTTTAAACGTTTTAAGATATTAGCCAATAGATTAAGAATAAAATCAAGATATTTAATCAATCAAATAATTGGTGTTTGCGCTGCCTTATGGAATTTTTCTCTATCTTTAAAATATTGAATATCAATTACAACAAGTCTATTATTAACAGTACCCAACCAAATATTACCTGAACGATCTTGTAATAGAGAAGCAACACCATTATCGGTTAGTCCTTCTTTTTTAGAGAAATCAGTGAATGTTTTACCATCATATTTAATAGCACCTTTGGTAATTGTAGCAAACCACATATTACCCAATTTGTCTTGCAACATTTTGCGAATTCTATTTTCAGTTAACCCCTCAGTAATTGTTAAGGTAGAAAAAGTTTTTCCATCAAACTTTGAAACGCCGCCACCATCAGTAGCAAACCACATGTTTTTATTATTGTCTTCAATTATATCTCTAACAAAATTATTAGGTAGCCCTTCTTTTTCTGAAAAATTAGTAAAGCTTGAGCCATCAAATTTAGAAACACCTTTAGTTGTACCAAACCAAATGTTTCCTAAATGGTCTTGATAAATACTGGTAATTGTATTATTGCACAATCCTTCTTTTTCGGAGTAATGAGTAATGTTTTTACCATCATATTTGAATGCGCCGTTTTTAGGTGTACCAAACCAAATATTACCTAAATGGTCTTCAATGATACTTTGAATACCATTTCTATCGATGCCTTCGGCTGTTGTGATAGAAATAAATTTTTTTCCATCAAATTTAGCTAATCCTTCACCAGCCGTACCGAACCATATATTGCCATTATGGTCTTCCAAAACACACCAGATATAGACATACTTTAAACCATTTCGAAAGGTGAAATGCGTGAAAGACTTGCCATCATATCTTGAAAGCCCACCTCCCCAAGAGCCAAGCCATAGATTGCCTAATCTGTCTTCCATCATGCAGCGAATATTGCCATGTCTCAAACCTTGTAGTTTGCTGTATGAACTGAAATTGGATGGATTGTTCTCTTTGAAACTGGCATCTTTGACTATGACGGTTTCAGGTTTTCCTGGGTCAAAAGTATTTTCTAAGGCAGGGAGCGTTTTAGGCATTGAATAAGAACCTTGTCCGGGCATGTTTACTTTGGGTACACCCGCTAAAACAATTTTTGGTTTGCCGGCGATGACGACATTTGTGTTAGCAGGTACAATTTTAGGTTGCCCCGCTTCTACAATTTTAGGTTTTCCAGCGGGAATAGCTTTTGGCTCTGAAATGCTACCAACAGGTACAATATAACCGCGCGTTTCAACGACTTTGGGATTATGATAGACAAGATTTGACTGTTCATTTTGGCTCTGACAAGAAGAAAGCACAAGTAGCATCCATAAAGCACGTGCAATCTTTTGGATAGTGTCATCATTGGTTTTCATGGTTGTGGGTTTTTTAAAATGTTAATACAGTTGAATCAATAATGGGAAGTGTTGTAGAAGGAAGGTATCGTTGCAGTGTTTTGAGGAAACAATATCAGTTTTAAAGCTTAATCTGAAGTATAAACGAATTTAACATAGTGACTGAGAAACAAAAATAAGCTTATTATTCAATCTTTGTGGCCCATTAACATTTAAAGAGCATAAAACCTTAATTCTTAGAAGCTTGAAAAAGTAAAAAGCCTTGTAGAACACATCCCGTTCCACAAGGCTTTTTTGTTTGTTTTACTGAGGGGGTGTCATTTTATAAAAACATCAATCGTCTTTTTAGTCAAATCAGTGGCATTATTGCGTTGTATAAAAAAATCGCTATCGGCATTTTTAACTTTCATGGCTTTGAACCAATCCGTCCAATATTTTTTTAGAATATCGTAGTGACAACCGATGCCGATTTGTCTTTCATTGACTTCTAATACCAGAATTTCGAGATTTGATAAATCAATATCGCAAGGTGCAATTCTTAGGTTTCTTTCTGAAAAAATTTTATTCAAACCTTTGCCATGTTTGATGTCGTTACATATTTGAGTGTGCAAAGCCAAATTGCCTGTATAAAGTGTCTTTTCTGCTTCTAAATATCCGTCTGTGATGATAATCATTAAATTGCGATAGTTGTCAAACAGCGTATTCTTACGGATGTGTTTACTCAAATCTCTATTAAAATACAAACGATAATCTGCGCCCAAAGGGTTGGTTTTTGCCATGGCATATAGACTGTCAATATTTCTTTGGAATTTGTTGCCTTGTTCCGTGAAGAAGAGTCTATTGCTCTTTCCTTTATGTGTACTCAAGTCAAAAATCAGATTATTGGCAATCATCCGAAAGTTGCCATTGGCTTGACTTGGGTCTGTAATATCAACAATCAACCTGTCTTTTGAATCCGTTTTGAATTTAACAACATCTTCAAATGTCGTCCAAATGGCATTTAAAAGGGTTGTATCATTTTTTATCTGCTCGGGGTTATTGAACTCTTGAACGATACGACGAGATAAGTCTGGCACTAAAATCAAATTGAGATGTGTCGGCGGTTTAGGCAGCCATTGTTTTATCTCTGTAACTTGTGTTTCTGTTAAACCAAAATGATCCAGTTTGGCACGTATGTCTGCAACAAATTCTTCGTTTTCGGAAAGTATGCTTTGGTGTTTCTGCCAACACCTTTTGACATCATCAATGCTGGAACTCATGCTTAATTCCTGTTTTGCTTTGATTAACTCCGAAGGAAGCGTAATTAAATAGACGAAGAAGCCGAAAACACCTAAAAACCCGATTAACAGATACAGGGGTTTTCTATTCCTTTTTGCGTTATTTTTCATTGTTCTTGCTCTAATGCTTTAATTTTATTGTCAATCCAAGCCTTTTGGGTTTCAGCGACTTGCTCAGTTAATTCTTTAATTTTGTTTTCGTCGTCTTTGAACATAAACTTGATATACTCAAACCACCCTTTCATAAATTGTCCAACGATAGAACGCAATTTCGCTGTATCAACTGGAATAACACCATTTTTATAGCCAATGACATCTCTTTCCTTTTGATCAATCTCATTTTCGAGCGTATTGACGGTCGCTTTTAAGCTGTTGGTTTTAGTCATGATGTCATGTAATTCAATTTTTTGTTCTGAAATCTTTCCATCCAGATTTTCTAACTTCAACTCCAATACTTTGTCGGGTTGTATGTCTCTATATTTAGACAAAGTGTAATGGAGCAATGCGCCCCAAATGACATACACCACAAATCCCAGCATCAAAACAAGATAGAAATTGATATTAGACCATATCATCGAAAACTGCCACTGCTCATTGACACGTCCCTCGTTAAAGGCTAATGTATATAGATTTTCGGAAATTTTGTAGCCCATCAAAATATCGGCTAAAAGGGTAAACAGCAACAGAATTGAAATCATGCCGTACTGTTTTCTGTCGAGTGCATCATGGATAAGGAAACCTAATCCAAGGAAAATAACTGGAAAAAGGATAATCGCTGCGATAATACCGCCACCCCGCTCTAAAGCATGACTAAAAACATCTGGATTGATAATACCAACCGAAATGCCTTTTTGAATGCCATAAAAAGCGGAATAACCTGTTGAAGAATAAAAAACAAAAAGGTAGAACGTCAATAAAATGGTGATAAAAGCACCGATAACAAAGGGTACATAGTCTTCAGTTGTCGCACCTTCTTCTTTCAATCGGATGCGTTCAACCGTCAATTCTTCAATTTTTTTCTCTTTGTCTTCGCGTTGATGCTCCTTTAATACAATGTCTGATAAGGCATTTTCTTTGGAATTTTTCTTTTGTAAGATTTCTGCTTCCAATCGAGAAATGCGTTGTTTAATCCCTTCACTGTCTAACTTGGTTTCTTTCAAAAACTGGTTGTAAACTGTTGCGAGAGAGGCTTCAACTGTTGCCGGATCTGCTTTTGCAGCCACCGCACTTTCTTTGCCATATTGTACAAAAGAGATACCCTTTGCACTGTCATTCAAAGCAATACCATTAGTTTGGTCATTCATAAGGAGATTTTTAATGATTGTTCGATTAAACGCTATTTTTCAATAATCCCAAAGATGACGATAATTCTTTAATTGCCCAATTTACATTTATTTGTTTTACGTATTTATAGACGAATGAAAAAGGCGAGTCCAGAAAGGTCGTGTTTGTACCGTCGAACGCATCGCAGTATATCATCCATAGCGACTCACGAGCGTATACAGTTTGCCAGTAGGTTTCTTCATCCTGTCTTTTGGTACGCTATCCTCATCGAAACCACAAACGGCACTAGGCTTTTCTTTGCCTAATGCCGTTTGTGTTGCCATTTACTGAGGGGGGGCAATTGCTACTTCGGAAACAGGCTCGCATCAATCCCTGGAATGATTTTTATCGCATTTTTATAATACACTTTTTTCAAAACCTCATCAGAAAGTCCCAAACCATACATCCGCCAAAAGGCATGGTATTTTTTGTGGTAGGGAAAATATTCGTCTTCTGATTCAAGGACTCTGAAATAAGTCATATACTCTTCAGGGACGTAAGAGTCTTTGCCAAACAAAATGCGGTCTTGACGTTTTTCAAAAAACTTCTTAGCCGCACGTGGTTGACGTCCCAGTTCGGCAATAACGGCACCGATTTCGGCATACATATTCGGAAAGACTTCCATCAAACTGTCCAATTTTTGTAAGTCGTTTGGATACCAACCCATGTGGGCATTGATAAACGTCGTTTTAGGATGTTTTCTAAAAATATCGTGCTGTTGTTCCATCAATTCTTCAAAAGAAAAGTCGCCTTTTGACGCATCTCTTTTGCGACCCGAATGTGTTTTCAATTCCAGCCAACGTTCATTAAAACCATTCATGGGTTGCCAAAAAGGCGCAGGGTCTGCTGTATGAATGATGACAGGAATACCCAATTCTCCACATTTTGCCCAAATCGGGTCAATGCGCGGGTCATTGACAGGAACGATTTTACCATTGTCTCTGACATTAAAGCCCAAACTTTTATACACTTTCAAACCTTTTGCACCATGATTTTTCACATCGTCCGTCAGTTTGGCGACCGCTTTTTCGCTCCAGCCAGGTTCGCTGATTTTTGAGAAATCAACATTGGTGAAAATGACAAATCTATTAGGGAAATTCGTTTGTGTGTTTTCAATTTGTCCATAAAGCGTTTTATCGCTCGCCGCTTCGTCATTGGTAAATCCACGACCACTGAGATTGACAAGAACACGCATATTCAGTTCATCCATTTCGGAGACCAATTGCGCTACTTTTTCCTTTTTTGACATTTCAAATTGATGGTTGTGGACATCAATAAAAGGAAATTTCGCCCGTTTCAACAAATGCTCTGGCACAACTAAAGTTGATTTGGGTTCATATTCCTCAAATGTGAGTTTGCCATTGTTATCGCCTATTGTAATAGCTTGGGCTTGGAGGGTGTGATTTAACAATAGGATGGAAACGAGTAAGGTAAAGGATAGCTTTTTCATTGATTGTGATTTTATGGATGATGTAGACCACTGATTTGACTGATGCGACTGGTTTACGCTGATTTCTGTTTAATCATTTTGTTAGAAAAGAAAAAGAATCAGCGCAAATCAGTCGTATCAGCCCAATCAGTAGTCAAAAAAAAAACATTATAAATCAGAATACTCCGCAGGATACATAAAATAACTGGTGTTTTTTGACGTATTGTTCAGATACTGCGGGTCTGCTTTCAGTTTCGCCCATTCAGGTGAAGCACTAAATGCTTTCCAATGTTCATCTCTGTCTGCTTTGTTTTCGAATGTCGTCATATACATCAGATTGGGCATGTGGCTTCCCGAAATGACTTGTCCGTAGAACACCGCATTAAAACCCAGTCTTGAGAATAATTTTACTTCACCGCCCGCATTAAACATCTTCACCTTGTTCTGATGTATTTTTTCGGTGTACCCTTCATAACTGCGCAATTCGTAAACCCTTTCACTTTTAGCACCTTTTAATTTGGGCAGATTCAAGATCGGTGCTTCTGGAAATGCCTTTAAAATGATGGTTTCAAAGCGTGCATAAGGTGGATTTTTATAGTCCGCATCAATATAATCTTTTCCCGCACTCTGATAAGCCGCATCGGCATTGAGTTTTACTGGAATCACCAATAACTGGTCTAAGTTCTTGATTGGCGTTAATACATAAACCAACTTTCCAAAAGAAGCCGTATCAGTGGTAACAGGTTTGAATACGCCCACCTTTTTGATACCCATTCTGTGCATCGCAGGGATGTAGGCATCTTTTAGGTATTGCTCAATCCGCTTTTCCTGTTCTTTGTTGCTGACTGTGTAAATTTTGATTTGATAAAATTCTCTTTGTGGTGCTTGTGCAAAAGCCGTCAATCCCACCATGAGAAAAAAGAAAGTCTTAAAAAATAATGAACTTTTCATTGTTTAGTTGTTAAATTTTGAAATGAATGAAATACAATAGACAAGGCGGTAACCTTTTCCTTTTATGACAAATGTAGAATTTTTTCTGAAGCCGTGGCATTAATTTGGACGATTGGGTATTTCAGCTATTCATACGCATATC
Source organism: Saprospiraceae bacterium (assembly GCA_031367705.1). GTDB lineage: Bacteria > Bacteroidota > Bacteroidia > Chitinophagales > Saprospiraceae > JAAFJT01. The sequence goes on from JANLQI010000149.1 coordinate 6,879, forward strand.
AAAAAGGTTTAGACACTTGCTTGTGCCTAAACCTTTTCGTTGTTTTTGGTGATTTACTGAGGGGGGGCTTTTGATTAGCGCGAACAGCTTTCTTCTCAACAAATGAGCAACAAACGGCTGGTTGTTTCCTTTGGCGCACGGTGAACACAAGGAAGCACTTTACTTCCCGGATGATCAATCGCCAACCGCCATATGTGACCCAGACCTAAGCTGATAGGAAGGGCATTCGGTTTTGCTTGGTAGTGTAAATCAAAGAAATTGTCCATTAAAAAGGCTTCAAAACTTTCTTCTTGTCCTTCATCTTGTCCTTCATATAGTTTTTTGAGTGCATCACGTATTTCGGGAATCTGTATTTTTTGTATGGCTTCTGAATTGGGCAATATTTCACTCGGTTCGCCTGAGTATGTACATAAAAAGGTATCCGTCGGTATCGGAGACCGATCTACATGAAAAGAATAAACATCTGTTGGGAAAAACGGGTAAGTTTCGTCTCTGTCATAACACTTGATTACATTAAGGACGGGCGCAGCACCATGTGCGGTCAATTGCTTCAAGTCATTTAAAAGAATGTCCCGAGCCAATTGCCCCTTTTCACTCAATTGAAGTTCACGAAGCGCCGCTTCATCCAATACCGTTATATCTTCGTCCCCTTCTACCCTTTTAACAATTTCAGCGAAATCACCTATGAGCTGACGCGTCCAACACAGCGCATTTATTTCTCCCTGAAAAGGCGTTGAAACAAGGTCTTGAAAATTCGTGACACTTTGAATTTGAGCTAAATCTTTCATCTATTTAAAAAGTAATCTTTAAATACCATCATTTCCTGACGTTCTATTTCAAGGTATTTATCAAATATTGTGGTATTTACTTTTGAGCGAAGGGCGGAAATTCCCACGTCAATCAATCTTAAGCCATTTTCGGTGAGTAAAATATTATCAAAAGCTGCACCACCTATATCGGACGGACGTTTGAGGTCTCGATGCACAAAACCAGCTTTATGCAATTGCGTTAACTCGTCTTCAAAAACAGACCACCATAAGGCGCGTATCTCTACTTCGTAAGAACGAAAATCAAGCGGCTTTAAGCGTTCCATGACCAACATCTCGGCTGCCAATTCTTCGTTATACGCCATTCGAATGAATTTTACGACAAGCCCATTGATACCATTCGCAAATATCAACTTTTCGGCTTCTGAGCCTATATCCGAGCGCGTATCTTCCGTAAATAGTTTAGCGACTTCGGTGTCTGATAGCACAATGACCGTATTGTTTGCGCCCGATGACAGTTTCCTTGGATATTTCATATTGCTCTCTTTTTTGGCGCAAGATAAGCCTTTTAATAAAACACATAATCTTTGGTCTGCTTTTTAACACCCCTCAGTATGAACGCCTTTTTGCTCGAATATCGTTGTGGTTTGCTTTTTACTGTTGAGATCCGAAATCTCGATGCTTTCGGAAAGGCAGTGGTTTTTGATTTTGTTTCTTCTGCTCAAATGTCTCTTTTTTTTCTGAATATCAAAATGGTTTAGACGCTTTTAGTGCCTAAACCATTTCTCTTTTGGGGGTCGTTTACTGTTGAGGTACGAAATCCCGATTCTTTCGGGAAGGGGTTACAAGCGAACACGTTGTGCCAGTAGATTGTTATTCACTCTTAAACCGTAGCAAGACTATCCTTATTTACTTTGGAGCTTTTTGTCCTTTTCATTTTTTTATTCTTGATAACGTTCATCAATTTTCGTTGCTTGAAAAAATCGCTTAATGCTTTTTCTTCCGCAATGGTTAAAGGCCCTTCGCCACCTATAACATCAATATCTAAGTCTAACTTTTTAGCTTTCATTTTTTTATCAATTTCAAATTCAAGCCCTATTTTTTTCGGTTTTTTCATAGTGGAAATTTATTGGACATTTCAGTTTTCATCAAAAATAAGTTCAAGATTAAGGCTTACGAGTGAACATGTTTACCCGCAAGGAAGCTTATTAAGTTGCTTCTAATTCTTTTTCCTTCGGTGTTTCTTTTCATTTCTTTTTACCTACTTGTTTTTTTTAAAATTCTGTATGTACTCCGAAATCAGCTTACGTTCTATGTCCGTAAGCGGTTTGGGCTCTACGAAAAAGTCTATTTCTAATGGTTCTTTTATATGTGACATGATTTTAGTTTTTCAAATCTTGTTCAAGCTACAGCATAATCCGTAAATGGACGATTATAAGGTGCTTGGAAAGCCAATACGATATCCGCTTTATCAATACCTTGTTCCTCTAATTTTCCCACTAAATCAGAATCAGAAGCATCTTCTTGTACCCACACTTTTCCATTTTTTATATCAATATGAAATATAGGATAATACACCCTTTGTGTTCCTTGCCAACCAATATTTAGGATTTGGTAATGGTCATGTTTTGTATCAATCAGCAATTGTTCTTCCAATTCATTCTCTGGATTTGGATTCGTATAAGGCATGTCTGCGTATTTTTGCAAAACATTTATGATGATTGAGCGATAATTTTCTAATTTACTATCCATTTGACGATTCTTTTTGTGATACTTCCGCAGCTAAATCTATTTCTAACCTCAATCCAATTGTCTTTATGATAAACGGGTCTGCTGTGATTGTCCAACCATCCGCTACTAATGCTTCGCGAACTATTTGGTGAAAAAAGTCTCTTGCCATGTGTTAGTTTTGATAGATGTTTTAGAATTTATGGTTTTGTACCTCCTTTTTGATACTTTTACAAAGATATGTCCTTTTTCTTTCGCTCACAAATTTTTGAATTAAACATAAATCTTTCTAATACCATCAACGGCATCAGGTTTTCTTTTCCCTAATGCCGTTCGTGGTGCTTTTTACTGAGGGGGTACTTCTGTTTCTAACTCTCACATCAGAGACGTACATGGTCGTTTGTTGTGCCTTTGGAAAGGCTTATGAGCGATAGGCTTTTTGCAAGCGGAATAGTATCTAACTTGTCAAGAAGGCTGATTGTAAAATTAATATTATGAGGGCTTAATAAGTCTATCTTTAATCCAGTGTAATTTAAACGGAATATCTTTAGTCGTGTCATTAAATACATCATCTGACTGATTAAATGAAGCAAAAATAATTGTCTGTACGTTTTGATATGAAGATAATTCCTTAAGAAAGCTTCTGAAATCTGAGTTAGCCATATTTTGTTGAGCTGGTTCATCAAACGCTAAAAACCTTGGATGATTGGTATTAGAAAAAGAATCACTAACCTTCAATAGTGAACAAGTGTAAGCCCAAATTGTACGAATCAAATCGCTTGCTGAGCTATCAAATCTAATATTGTATCTCATTCTATCGCCCACTATTTCAGGCATATAATTATCAAGTGAAATTTTAACATTATCAGTTGGTTTACTTTTGTAGCCAAATTTTGTTAATAATACTTTGAAATAACTCTCGAATTGCATAATCTTATTCATATCTTCTTTGGTAAAAACATCTTTCGGAATAGTTTTTTCTTCAATTAGGATTTGTTCCCAATGGCTTGAAAGATTTGTAAGTGAAGTAACCCTTTCGTAAAGTTCATCAATTGTTTCTTGATAAAACTTAACTCTTACCCTTTGCTTTATTTTTTTCTCAATTTCTATTTCTGATAAAGTTTTAGTATCAGAAATCAACTCTTGCTTAAAGGCTCTAATTTGAGGTCTAAGTTCTTGATTCATTAACCGATTATAATTATTGTAGAGTCTAGTCTTTTCTTCAATACTGTTTCTATGTGCTCTTAAATAAGCTTCTATCATTTTTTTTTGTGCTTCTAAATAAGTTATATTTTCGCCTATACGCATAGGAGTCTGTTCTAAACCTTGAGGTAGCAAAGTATCTTTTACGTCTTGATGACAAGTTGGACAAAGATTGGATGCTATTGTTATAGGAACTTGCGAGCCTAATTGATAAATCTTCTTTGCCCCTTTGTTTTTTTCGAGGTCTTCAATTACTTCCTTTAGTTGTTGATCATAAATTTTTATTTTCCTTTTATCTATGTCTAGTTCGGACGAAACAATATCAAATGCTAAATATAATTTGTTAAGCCTATTTTCCGCATCGGCTAAATTTTTTTGAATAAGTTCAATGTTTTTTTCAGGACTTACAGAAAAAGATTGATTTTCCATTCTCTCTAACTCTAATTGTTCTTCTGCATAAAAATTCAAAAAAGGAACATTTCTATCACCTTGAATAACATAGAAAAAGATTGGTGTCAATGAACTCGTAATTTCTGGAAAAGATGATAGATTACTCACATTAACACCTGCTTTATCAGCGTAACTATGTATCTGCGAGCATAAATTCTTCCATTTTTCTGTAATTACTAATTTTCTACTTAGTAAATCTTGTTTTTTAAATTCTAATTCAAATATATTTAAACCGAGTAAAAACTCAATAGCCTTACTTTTTACATTTTTAAG
>JANLQI010000158.1:0-29440 GCA_031367705.1 Saprospiraceae bacterium
CAAGAGTTTGCCGACCGACCCTGCTTTACCAATATGGGCGTCACTTATACTTACAAACAAATGGATCAATTGGTTGATCAATTTGCCTCATTTCTTCAACATGAACTGAAACTGAAAAAAGGCGATCGCATCGCCGTGCAATTGCCAAACGTTTTACAGTTTCCAGTTGTGGATTTTGCGGCTCTGCGAGCGGGACTGATTTTAGTAAACACAAATCCGCTCTACACGCCAAAAGAAATGCTCCACCAGTTCAAAGACTCTGGAGCCAAAGCCATAGTCATTTTAGCTAATTATGCAAAACACCTCCAGGACATTATTAAAGATACCCAAATTGAATCCGTCGTCGTCACCGAAATCGGCGACCTCTTCCCGTGGCCAAAAAAGTGGATGGTCAATTCAGTGATTAAGTATGTCAAGAAGATGGTCCCTGCCTACGAGTTGCCCCAGGCTTATTCATTTAAAGCAGCGCTTGAACTAGGCTCACTAAAGCCTTCAATCAATGTTGAAATGAAGAACGAGGACGTTGCCTTTCTGCAATACACAGGCGGCACAACGGGCGTTTCGAAAGGAGCGATGTTGACCAATCGGAATTTGGTTGCCAATATGCTTCAAATGCGGTCGTCTTCAAGCATTATGTTGAAAGATGATGGCTCGGAAGTGGCTATGTGTCCATTGCCTTTGTACCATATTTTTTCGTTTACGGTCAATTGTATGGGGCTTTTCAGCTTGGGCGCAACGAATGTATTGATACCGAATCCACGTGATTTGCCTTCGGTTATTAAGGAAATGAAAAAATATAAACCTTCCGCATTTATTGGCATCAACACCTTATTTAATGTCCTTTTGAATCACCCTGATTTCGTCGCCTTAGACCATTCCAATATGAAATTAACGTGCGGTGGCGGCATGGCTGTTCAAAAGGTTGTCGCTGAAAAGTGGCACGCTGTTACAGGTTGTCCTTTGGCAGAAGGTTGGGGAATGACAGAGACTTCGCCTTGTGCATCAACGAATCCACCTGATGGTTCTGGGAAATTGGGTTCAATTGGTATGCCTTTACCGTCAACAGATATGCGTATTGTGGATGATGCAGGAAACGTGATGCCTATTGGTGAAGTTGGAGAAATCCAAATCAAAGGGCCACAAGTGATGAAAGGTTATTACAACCGCCCCGAAGCGACTGCGGAAGTGATGAAAGACAGTTGGATGTGTACGGGCGACATTGGCGTTATGGATGCCGACGGTTATTTCAAAATCGTTGACCGTAAGAAAGATATGATTTTGGTCTCTGGTTTTAATGTCTATCCTAATGAAATTGAAGACGTTATCATGATGCACCCTAAGGTTTTAGAGGTAGCGGCAGTGGGCGTTGCAGATGAAAAATCAGGCGAAGTACCGAAGGTTTTTATCGTCAAAAAAGACAATTCATTGACCGAAGAAGAGGTCATGGAGCATTGCCGCAAAAACTTAACGGCTTACAAAGTACCGCGTCATATTGTGTTTAGAAAAGATTTACCTAAGACAAATGTGGGTAAGATATTGCGGCGGGAGTTGCGGGATTCGTAAGTTGGGCGTTGAAAATAGGGTAAATGATTCAAAATCAATTTATTGTGTATAGCGTTTTTTGTAGCTTAACGTTTTTTGTTTTATGATAAATAAAAAGTGCCGCGATACTGAGGGGGGTATCGCGGCAACTATTTTTAAATGGCAAAATACTTGTACATCAGTATTACCAAAGATATTCTATTTTATCTCGACTTATCTCAATCCTTTTATGAAACTTAGGTGTAACCGTATCATTTAGAGTTTGGCATAAAAGTTTTAATTCAATAGTCTCTGTGTTATACCAAAATAAAATGGAATCCTGAAATTCTTCATCCGCAACAAAAGCAATTTTTTTTCCTGTGTGACTCACTAAAATAATCAAAGTATCACTTATTTCGCTGTAATCAGTCAAATATGCTTCGTTAGAAGTAGAATAGATCTCAATAAAATCAATAAAAAAATTAGATTCTAAAATTTCATCATACTCACAAGTTGCACTAATGTCTTTTAAATGATATGCATCAAATGCAATTTTATGTACAAATTCTTTAAATTGATTTAATATTGCGTCATTCCGAAATAAAAAGCACCCATTTGAAAACTTAACTAACATCTTGGGTTTAAAACTAAACGAAATAACAAGATCTTGATTATTATAATGTTTATAATCGTTTTTGTGAGCATATATACGCTCTACACTCTGTGTAATGAAAGATTGTAACGTCGTCAATTCTTCTGTTATCAATGAGCGTTCTAAATCATTTTTTTTTTTCATTGTAACCTAATTTTAAATTTTGCACCATTGATATCAATTGTGATTGCTGGGCCACTAAAAGAATTATCAACGGGGTAAAAAGATAGCTTAAATGTTGGAGATAATTCTATCAATTTCCCCCAGGAGGTACTTTGCCAAGATGTTCCCAAGTGTTGCGATAGAGAATAAAGAAAATCATCTACGCTTCGATTTCCTAACACAACTTTAAATTGCTGATCTGAATTTCGTGTCCACTGAGATAATAACTCTAAGTTTGAAAATAAATTCAAATCATCAAAAGTTTCTATGAGCGCATCTAAAAGTACTCGATTCGTTACTAAAAAATCACTCAATGCAATAATCGGTTTATACGCTTTAAAAGCATCATAAGCAACACCCGCAATCGTCCAACCCGTTTCTAAAACAATGCCTACTGGGAGGAAATCTATTGCAATACCAGCCAATGCAAAAGCTGCTTCGCCATAATTTCCAAGATTATAAGCTGTCCAAGCAGCTTCTGCATCTAAAGCTGTTCCAACAAAAGGAATAACGCGTCCGATTTTTTTACCTAAAACCTTCGTAAAGATACGCATTAAAATATTCATATCACCACCAGAAGTTATGGCAGTAACATCCTGTTGAGCTAACTGTGTTAATTCGGCTTCAAAATCATTTTTAATATTAATAAGCGTTTTTAATCTCTGAAGTTTTTCATAGGGAGAAATAGTATTTGTTGTCACATACTCGCTAAATCTACTGGCTTTAAGCCCGTTGATGTTTTGCAAAAACAACGCTATCAATTCTTTAGCAGTTGCGCTATGGTCATTCGCAAGCATAAAATTAAATGCTTGACTTAACAATTGGTTTTGATATAAACTGTACAATTCAATTCCAGAAAAACCTGCATTATTCAAATACTGCAAAGCGGTGTTTTGCGCTTCCGATAGCCCCCATTTAGAACGAAGATATGCATCGTTGTTCATCATAAGATTGGCTAAGTCATTCAAAAAACCTACTGAGGGGTCTGAATTTGTACTACTCCCTCCTATATTTGTATTGTTATTAGAGTTATTATTGGGGTTATTAGTACCCCATGGGTCTGATTGTGGTACATACCAAGTAATAGGTTCTGTACAATATTCAACGTTATAGGTTGTATAATATATACAAAATGTTAGTTCACCATTTGCAGTCATACAATCTTCATCCCACGTTACACTAACAGGAAATGAACCACAATCGCGTACCCCCACACTTCCTGTTCTTAATGAAAAACTCTTAAGTACCCCAATAGGACTTCCGTCAAGCAGTTTTACCCCTTTAATAAAAGTAGAATTAATGTCAAAAATCATCAAATTGCCCGTAAAAGTTCTAACATTAACCTGACCATTTACGCGCTTGAAATAGACACTATCCGCATGATAAACATAATAGTAACCATGAATTTGGTTAGCACTATCGCGTGTAAAAGCACCATAAACATCTAACCTAAAATTGTTAGCAAATGCCACCTTGTCGTTTTTGATTTGGACGACCACATAATCGCGGTTGGTAAAGGAGCTTTCATTGATGTAGTTTTGCCAATTGAAGTCTAATTGAAACTCAAAAGGGTTTTGAGCCGTTCGGGCTTTGATGTTGCCTGCTCGTTCTCTTAACTCTTTGATACTGTCAACATAGAGTTTGACATCAGCAAGCGAGATGTTAGATTTGTGTGTTTTAGAAATAGGGTTTTCCAAACCAAGACCTTTTGAAGTTAAAAGGTCTTTCTTACAACCACTCAAAAAAGCGACTAAACTAAGCAGTAAGCATAGAAATAGCGTTGGGACGTTGGGACGTTGGGACGTTGGGAAAAATGTTTGTTAAACATAAAGATACGGTTTTTAAAGTTAAAAATAAATATTAAAAATTTCGCATAAATGTATAACAATACAATGAAGTGATATAGTTTTTTTCGTTAATTTTTTAAGGCCTATTAAAAATCGGCATTTGTCTCGAAACGAGTTAAAATACTGAGGGGGTAAAACGTGTCCGTTTTACCCCCTCAGTATTTTTATGGAAAAGTTGCTTTTTGCTCTTATTTCACAACCGTTATATCCCCTCGATAAAGCAGTTTTTGCCCGTCCTCAAATTCCGCTTCAATGAGATAGACATAAACGCCTGTGTCAACGGTACGGTTTCTGAAAGTACCGTCCCAACCATTTGTGGAAGGGTCTGCCCCTGCGGGAATGTTTTCTTTAACAAAAAGCAGTTCGCCCCAACGGTCAAAAACGCGGATAAAATTGATTTTTCTAACGCCTGGCCCTGTGGAAACGCCAAAAAAGTCATTCCTATCATCGCCATTGGGCGAGAAGATATTGGGAATAAAGACGTTTCGATTTCGGTCAAGCTCTACGAGAATGAACTGTGAGGTTGTACAACCGTTTACGTCATAAATCGTCAATTTATAGGTCACATCGTCTAACGGACGCACGTAAGGACGCAATGAGTCGCCATTGGCAAAATACAAATACGTTTTCGGTGTCCACGAAACCGAATCAATAGGCAAGGCACTGATGATTTGAGACCGTGAGAAAAAACGTGGGTCGCTCAACATCCGAACGCTGTCACCCAAACCGACAAGTATTGAAGTCGTCTGGTTAGGCAATGTCAATGAATCGAATTGAATAGACAACGATGGAGGCTCTGTAATCGTAATACTTGTATCGAGCGTACAGCCTGTTATTTGTTCAATGATGCTGATTTGATGTGGCCCTGCAAAAACGGGTATGAAATAACCAATCGGATATTGCGGCCCGTTATCAACAGAAATTGAAAAAGCACGTTTATAAGTGCTGCCAAAGGCTGTATCTACGCGTAAAGTTGTCAATTCACCATTACAACGTGGTTGAATCGGCGGTGTCATGTAGAAGTAAATAGGGTCAGGTTGGGTCAAATTATATTGAATCGAATCGCCACATCCTTTAATATCATAAGCGGCTATCGAATAAACACCCGCTTTGAGACCACCCATAGAGTCTTTTTGAGTGACCGAAGGAGACCAAACATAATTGGTTGGACCACCATTACCGCCCGTTCTTTTGACCTTGATTTGCCCATCTGCTAAACCGTTACAGGTGACATTATTCGTTAGTGCCGCTACCGTATCTAATTTGACAACGGCTGGCTCGGTTATATTGACTGAGAAATTATAAGGACATAACTTGGAATCTGTAATTAAAACACTGTATGTACCTGCTACAACATTGACAATAGTGTTCCGATTTGAACCGTTGCTCCAAAAATAGCTGTAAGGCGGTGAACCACCTTGTACACGGATTTCAGCACTACCGTCGCGGTCGCCATGACAGCTGGGTAGATTGATAATAGGAGTTGCAAAAGTAAAAGGTAGAGGTTGCGGGACTTCAACAGAGTCAACAATGGCGCAATTGCCGTCAGTAATGGTCACTTTTTGCCAACCACCGCACAAACTCACGGCATTACTTGTATTGCTGTTGTTGCTTGTTTCTCCCGATGCCCATATAAAGGTGTATTTGCCTGTATTAGCCGTTCCACCGTTGGCGATAGCCGTTGCTTTACCGTCGCCTGGGTTGCATTTTGCAAAACAAGAAACCGCTTCCAGACCACCAAAAGCAACATCAATTTTAGGCGGGTCACTTAATGTGATACTTGTGATCAATGGCGTACAGCTCTTAGCATCTGTTATGGTAAATGAATACGTCCCAGCTGGCAAAGATGCAAAAACAGCATTTGATGTCGTCGGCCCGCCCGACCAATTATAAACATAAGGGCCCGTACCACCTTTCATAACCAATATAATAACACCCGTTGCGTTTTTAGGGCAATCAGGATTCGTCGTCCGAGACCGTGCTGTATCTATAGCCAAGGCTGCGGGAGTACCAATAGTAGCTGATAAGGTCGCCGTACAACCTTGGTTTGTTGTAACCGTTACGGAATAAACGCCTGGAAGCACATTGTTTATGCTGTCGCGAAAACCTGTATTGCTCCACCTAAACGAGTCAATTGTTGCCCCAATAGGCGCACGTGCAAAAACTTTTGCTGAGCCATCACTTTTATCAGAACAAGTGGCATTTCTGACTGAAATACTGTCAATTATAGGCGGCTGAGGTTTGGTAATGGTATAGGTTCTAACAATAGCACAATTGGTTGAGTCCGTAACTGTGACTGTATAACTACCTGCGCTTAAACCCGTTATGATTGCTGCTGTATCTGACGCGCGTCTATTCCATTGAATCGTGTAGCGATTGCCCGGCAATGGTCTGCCACCAGAAATAGTAATGGTAACTTGTCCATCACCACTGACTCTACAACTTTCGTTTTGAATGACTGCTGAGATTTTTATTGAATCGGGTTGAGTGACAACAAATGCTGTATCCAAACTACATCCATCACGGTCACGAATACTGAGGGGGTAGTTTCCTGCGGGTAAACTGCGAAGTAAGCTCGTTGCAGCGGTGTTGGTTGGTGCGCCAGGGTTTCCCCACCATGTAAAGGTGTAGGGTTGTGCTTCAACACCCGTTGCGCTTGCAGTGACTTGGATGAAACCATTCATTTGTCCGGCACAGGTAATTTGTCCAATAGTCGCCACTGAATTAAGCACACGTGATGCACCTACCGTAAACGAATCTATTTTAGCACATTGATTTAAGTCCGTAATCGTTAACCGATATGTCCCTGGAGCAAGGCTGGCTATTGTTGAATTAGTTCCCACATTCGTTGAGTTATTGCTCCAACGGAAGGTATAATTACCATTATTAGGCGTACCGCCAGAAACACCTGAAACAACGATTGAGCCATTATTAACGCCTTTGCAAGTCGCACCTGTCACGTTTTTAGACCCAATGACTAAGGGATTAGCTCCTATTGAAGCTCGAACAGAATCTTTACAACCATTGGCATCTGTAATGACACAAGTATAAGCACCGCTTGCCAAGTTCGTAATGGTCGTTCCTGTTGCACCTGTTGACCATCGGAAAGTGTAAGGAGCGATACCTCCACCATATTGTGTTAAAGTCAAACTGCCATCTGTATCATTGGCGCAGGTGGGGTTGCGGGCTGTTGGCGGATTGATGAAAAGAGGGTTGGGTTGGAAAATGGTTATGGTGTCCACCTTCCTATCACTACCCGCTACCGTTGTAACTGTAACATAATATCTGCCAGCAGCTAAATTACGGACAACCGCACTATCATTCAACGCAATAGTACCTGAACCACTTTGTCCAGGATTCGTCGCATTCTGCCATGAATAAGACCACGGAGAACCGCTTCCCGTAGGTACAACTCTAAAACCGCCTGTATTTGAGCCATTACATCGAACACTGTCCACACTGATGCGTACGGAATAATTAATCGCCCCAATGACAACTGAACCATTGACTTTGTTAACCCCCATCCGTATATTCGAGGAGTTATAAATATCTATTGGGTTTAATGTATCCGTAAAACGTATAGGAGAAATTGAGCCTACTGGGCCTATGGCTTTGAAACACAATTGAAACAGACCAACGTTGTCAGCCCTTGTGACCGCTGGATTGTTAAACCACGTAAAAATTAAGACACCTGGCTCAGGAGTACTATAATCAACGCCCGCCGTAGAACCTAAATTTGGTAAATTAATGCCTCGAATACCTATAAATTGAACAATGGCAGGGTTAAATTGAAAATTCCCTTCCATCGAAACGATATTCGTAAAATTCTTAGCACTGACCGTTACGCAAGCGGTATCACCTTGACCGACCATTTCATTGGATAGCTGAATCGTCATGGCATTGCCAATCCGAACCAAGCCACAAGCTCTGTTGACACCTAATTTAACGTTGGCGGCGTTATAAATATCAATTGGATTTAAACTATCGGTCATACAAACAGTGGAGGATGTGCCATTTGCCCCAACAGCTTTGAAACACATTTCAAATAGGGTCGCATCATCGGGTTTCGTAACACCTGTCGTAGCTGAATTCCAAGAAAAAACGATAAGTCCTGGTGATGGAATGCTGTAATTGCCACTATTTGGCACGCTACTCATATTCGGGAGCGTGATATTTTTTAAACCAACAAATTGCAATAAAGCAGGATTATATTGAAAATTGCACTCCCAAGAAAGAATATTCGTAAAGCCTTTTGCCGATATTTTTACACAAGCCGTATCGTTTTGATTAACCGATTCATTCGATATTTGAATGGTTATTACTGGAAAATTAGCTGTTGCGATACCGTCGCAAGACTTACCATCTCTTGCAGTGATGATATAAGCACCATTGGCAGGAACAGTAAAATTCACCGTCGAACCATCTCTGGCAGGGCCGCTTGTTACACTACCCACATTTACTGAGGGGGCACTTTGTAAAGCAATTGTAAATGTATAAGTTGAAGTACCGTCGTATTCAGGAAAACCGCCGTTGATGGTAAAACTACCACCATTAGATACTAAGTTTAAATTGCTGATTTTTACCGCATTTAGGTAAACGACTGAGAAGGTATCTACTGGAACGCCATTCGTCACATTGACATTGACACAAGCAGTATCGCTTTCAAAATCGGCAACCCCATTCGTTCCTTGTCCAAAGAAATTATAAACAGTTATAGGAGCGTAATAGAATTTCATGGGCTTTCCTGCATTAAAACCCCTTTGCAAAGCCCCATTATTGAAAAATGTATCTCGTCCTAACGTATCCCCTCTCGCAATATACGGACTACTATTCAAGCCATTAAACGGCAGACGAGTCAAACAAGGATCGAGTTTCACATCACTCCACCTTTGCCCATCAATTGTTGGCATACAGTTATAAAAAAGATAGCCAATGCCAGGTGATGTTGCAACCACAGGGTCTTCCCTTAGGTTTGCACCTGAACCATTAACATAAAGTGTATCTCCAAGGCATAAATAATGTTTTTCGTTGCTTTTAGCCCCAAAACCAAGCATTCGGGTCGTCACACCCGCATTCGCTATACCCCCACAAGCTAATGGGGAACGCGGTTGTACGGAGGGGCGCACAGGCGCAATAGATTCAGGGATTTGAGCCATCAAAGAAGTGGCTATCGCCAAAAAGGTAAAAATCGGTAAAAAACGTTTCAGCATTATGCAGTTGTTTAATCTTATCATTTTAAAAAGGCGGGCAAAAATAGAAAAAAAAGGTTAGATGAAATTCCGTTCTGTCATCTCAATCATTCTTTATGGACTTTCATTTATTTTTTGAAAAGACTTTTATTCGTACCTTTTGTTTTTCAAAACCTATGCAGCCTATTTCTTTTATAAAAAACAAGTAAAAATCGCACCAATTTAACGTGATGCCTAAGGCTTTATTGCCTTTTTTTAAAACCTTAATCCTCAAGACTTTCGACTATTTAGAGTCTTTTAATACCTCTTTTTCTTTGTTAAATGTCAAAAAACTTAATAATAAAGGCACTTGGGGATAATTTTTTCGCGGATTTCAAAAAATGCTTTTAATTTTGAAGTTCAATTAGTATTATGAAATCACTATAAAAATAATTTAAGATGAAAAAATTCTTTCCGAATATGGAAACCGCCATCATTTTTGTCTTCCTCATTTGCATCGGTTTATGGGGCATGTCACGGTGTAAAAAGAAAAAAGAAGATGCGGCTATCAGCACAGCAACTGAAGGTAGTATCAGCCCTTTGGATACATTGAGTTCACCAGCGGCTTCTCGTGCGCGTATTCCCACTAAGCCTACAACCACACCTGAAACGCAGACTACTACAGCGCAACAACCGCTACCCCCTCAGTATCAGCAGTCGCCTGTACCGCTACCAGGAACGCCAACGAATACACCCTCACCGACCGTGCAAACCAACGTGCCGCAACCATACAGCGTCGTCACCACTTCACCCGCAACGGCAAAATCGACAGCACAGCCCGTTGTCACTTCAAAAGGTGTTCCTCAAACTACGACTACGCCACCGAGCAATACGATGCTTTATGTACTCATAAATGGCTTAAATATTCGCTCAAGCCCAGATTTAAAGTCAAAAACTAAAGGAAAACTCAAACTAAACGACCAAGTCTATTTCCTTGAAGAAGCCACTGAACACGCCCAAACTGTTCGCTTGGCAAATGGCACATCTGTTACAAAGCCGTGGTTTAAAGTACAGACCAAACGCGGTACTGTGGGTTGGGTACACGGCTCAGGTGTTGATTTTTATAAACGCAAGCCGAGTGGTGGTTTTTAATTTTTAATCATAACAATAAAACTAAACTTGCGTCAAGTTTCAAACTTGACGCAAGTTTGAAACTTTTCACTTTTCACTTTTCACTCTCACATGACTTTTCGTTGGAAAATCGCTCAAGCCGCTGAAATCCGTTGGTGGCAACGCTACCTTAAAAACAAACCTACAAGAGATTATGCCATTTGGAAAACCGAATATTGGCAAAAATTACTCGCAGAAATGGGGCTTTCGACCCTAAATACTGAGGGGGGTAATTTTTCCATCCTCGACGCTGGTTGTGGTCCCGCAGGTATTTTTATGATTTTTAAAAATCAAAAAGTGGATGCCCTCGACCCTTTGCTCGATGAATACGAAGAGACACTTCCACATTTCAAAAAAACGCTCTATCCAAATGTCACTTTTTACAGCCAACCGCTTGAAGATTTTAAAAAAAAGGACAATTACGATGCCGTTTTTTGTCTCAATGCCATCAATCATGTAGCTGACCTTTCTCGCTGTTTCGATATTTTAGTGACCGCTACAAAAAAAGGAGGTAAACTCATTGTCTCCATAGATGCCCATAATTTCCCTTTCCTTAAACACCTTTTTCAAGCCTTGCCAGGCGATATTTTGCATCCACATCAATACGATTTAGCAGAATACAAAGCCATGTTGACCGAGCGCGGTTGTACGATTGACAACGTCATTTTGAAAAAACACGAATTCATCTTTAATTATTATGTATTGGTAGGGACTAAAAATTGAAAAGAAGGTTTTAAAAACAACAGAATTTCGATTAAAACACCGTTTCTTTGCACCGTTTTTTGAAAATTCCTTCTTTTTATGAATATTTTACTACTCGGTTCAGGTGGTCGTGAACATGCACTTGCTTGGAAAATGCGTCAAAGCCCGCTTTGCGAACAACTTTTTATTGCACCCGGCAATGCAGGAACTTCGCAAGTCGGTGAAAACGTGGCTATACAGCTAACTGACTTCCCAGCGATTAAGTCTTTTGTTTTAGAAAAAAATATAACACTCGTTGTCGTAGGTCCTGAAGGACCTTTGGTATGTGGTGTGACTGATTTTTTTAGAAAAGATGCTGATTTACAACACGTTAACATCATCGGACCCGCCGCTTACGGTGCGCAACTTGAAGGCTCAAAAGCATTTGCCAAAAAATTTATGGCGCGCCACGATATTCCAACGGCTCGTTATGCTGAAATTACGGAACATACTGAGGGGGTCTCTTTTTTGAAAACATTGAACCCGCCTTATGTTTTAAAAGCTGATGGTTTAGCCGCAGGTAAAGGGGTATTGATTATCAATGATTTAGATGAAGCGATTGAGGCTTTAAAAATAATGCTCGACGGTCAGTTTGGCGATGCGAGCCGCAAAGTTGTCATTGAAGAATTTTTAGATGGCATCGAATTTTCCGTTTTTGCTTTGACTGATGGTAAAGATTACGTGATTCTGCCCGAAGCAAAAGACTATAAACGCATTGGCGAAGGGGATACAGGTTTGAACACTGGCGGTATGGGTGCCGTCAGTCCAGTGCCATTTGTGAATGATGTTTTATGGTCAAAAGTTGATGAACAAATCATCAAACCAACAATTGATGGCTTGTATGCAGAGGCAATAGATTATGTCGGTTTCGTCTTTTTCGGCTTGATAAAAGTAGGTGATGAACCGATGGTCATCGAATACAATTGTCGGATGGGTGACCCTGAAACAGAGGTGGTTATCCCAAGACTAAAAAATGATTTGGTGGATTTATTTCTAAAATCAAGCGAAGGCAAATTATCAGAAGTTAAAATCGAACAAGATGAACGAACCGCTACAACCGTTGTTTTAACCGCAGGTGGTTATCCAAATGACTTTAAAAAAGGTGATTTGATTAAAAATACTGAGGGGGGTAACGGCGCATTAATTTTTCATGCGGGAACAAAAAACGTTGACAATCAAGTTGTTACAAACGGCGGTCGTGTCATGGTAATCACTGGATTGGGTGACGATATCCCTTCTGCGCTGTCTATATCTAACGACTATGCACAACGTATTAATTTTGAAGGCAAATATTTCCGTAAAGACATAGGTTTAGATTTGATGTAAAGCTCTGAAAGAGCGTAATCCGTTAGCAATGGGTAACGCCCATTGAAATTGTTAGTAATTAGTCGCACCCATTGAATTTTACGAATTTCCGAATAACGAGTAACCAACCATGGAATTTAAAAGTATCGCCGTCTATTGCGGCTCAATGAAAGGAAACAATCCGAAATATGCTGAAAAGGCAGCAGAACTCGGTGAATTGATGGCGAAACAAAACATTCGCTTGGTTTATGGCGGTGGCAATGTCGGTTTAATGGGCGTTATCGGCAGTTCTGTTTTAGAACATGGCGGTCATGTCATTGGTGTTGCACCTCATTTCTTAGGAAAAAGAGAGGTTTTGCACCATAAACTGAATGAAATGCACATGGTTGACACCATGTATGAACGACGCAATTTAATGATTGACCTGTCTGATGCATTTATTGCAATGCCAGGCGGTTATGGTACATTGGACGAAATTGGTGAAGTTTTGATGCTCACTATTTTGGGCGATAGAAAATTTCCTTGTGGTTTTCTGAATGTGGCAGGTTATTATGACCCCATGATTGAGATGCTTGATAAGATGATGAATGAAGGTTTTTTACAAGCAGCTTATCGTGCAAACGCTGTTTTTGCTGACGAACCTGCTGAATTATTGGCTTTGATGAAAAATTTTGCACCCCCTCAGTATGATAAGTTTGAAACGGGGGATATTCATAAATAGTTTTGAGTTTTGAGTTGCGGGTTTTGAGTTAACCCTGAACTCAAAACCCGTAACTCAAAACCAGAAAAAAATGGAATTGCCCGATTTCTTAGAGCCTTTTGAAGCAGATATTGAAAAGGCTAAAATGCAAAGTCTTCAAATAACAAGTACACCT
Source organism: Saprospiraceae bacterium (assembly GCA_031367705.1). GTDB lineage: Bacteria > Bacteroidota > Bacteroidia > Chitinophagales > Saprospiraceae > JAAFJT01. Next base: position 13,442 of record JANLQI010000158.1, read on the forward strand.
TGTCGTTTAGAAGACTTGAAATGGACGCAAAGCAGTTTTCTGGGTAAAGTTTATTGGCCTGAAAATGCGGAATATCCAAAAGATAAAAACGGGCAACCGATGTTGATGTGGGCGCAAATCAATTTTTCAGAAATGCCTATATTGCCTGATTTTCCAGAAAAAGGTATTTTACAGTTCTTTCAATCGTCAACAGAATGGACGGAAATGGCAGACTATAAAATTGTCTTTTGGGCAGACCCCTCAGTAGAAACGGCTTTGACGACTGATTTTTCTTTTTTGACAGAAGACTTGTTTGAAGAATGCCCGATACAATGTCCGCATGAATTGTGTTTTGGCCTCGTGGACAATTACGGAAGTCCAACAGATGTACGCACGCAAAACATCATACCGTTAATCGGTTCAGAGGACATAACGGACGAACAAGAGAATACACTTTACGAACTGTTTGACGGAACAGGACACAAATTGAGTGGTTATGCCCATTTTACGCAGGATGACCCTCGATATAAAGCAGCTATTAAAGACGATGTGTTATTGTTGCAGATAGATTCTGATAAGAAAATAAGCTTAGGCGATTCAGGTGTCGCCCACTTTTTTATACCAAAAGATGCTTTGTTAAATAAAAATTTTTCAAAAGCATGGTTTAATTGGGATTGTTATTAGTCGTTATTAGTAGCGTCAACCTGCGGTTGGCGACATCATTATATCATTTATTTATTTACACCAGCTTGCAGTTGGTGACATATTAAAACGACACCAACTGCAAGTTGGCGTTACATCAAATATCATTTTACAATGAAAAGTTCAAAGCGACCGTCGAAAGACAGCCCGCGTCCGAAGCGGACAGAAAAACCCAAAAGAAACGAACGCCCAACGCGTTCTGACAAACCTAAGAGTGACGCTCGTCCAAAGCGCGATTTTAATTCAAGCGATCGTCCGAAACGCGATTTTAATTCTGATGACCGTCCGAAACGCGATTTTAACTCAAGCGACCGTCCAAAGCGTGATTTTAACTCAAGCGACCGTCCGAAACGCGATTTTAACTCAAGCGATCGTCCGAAACGCGATTTCAACTCAAGCGACCGTCCGAAACGCGATTTCAACTCAAGCGACCGTCCAAAGCGTGATTTCAACTCAAGCGACCGCCCGAAACGCGATTTCAACTCAAGCGACCGTCCGAAACGCGATTTCAACTCTGATGACCGCCCTAAGCGTACATTTAATTCTGACGACCGTCCGAAACGTGATTTTAACTCTGATGACCGCCCTAAGCGTACATTCAATTCTGACGACCGTCCAAAACGCGATTTCAACTCTGATGACCGCCCAAAGCGTACATTCAATTCAGACGACCGTCCGAAGCGTGATTTCAACTCGGATGACCGCCCTAAACGTGATTTTAATTCAAGCGATCGTCCGAAACGTGATTTCAACTCGGATGACCGCCCTAAACGTACATTCAATTCTGACGATCGTCCAAAACGCGATTTCAACTCGGATGACCGCCCTAAGCGTACATTTAATTCTGATGACCGTCCGAAACGCGATTTCAACTCTGATGACCGCCCAAAGCGTACATTCAATTCAGACGACCGTCCGAAGCGTGATTTCAGCTCTGATGACCGCCCAAAGCGTACATTCAATTCAGACGACCGTCCGAAACGCGATTTCAACTCTGATGACCGTCCGAAACGTGATTTCAACTCGGATGACCGCCCGAAACGCGATTTCAACTCTGATGACCGTCCGAAACGTGATTTCAACTCAGATGACCGCCCGAAACGTGATTTTAACTCGGATGACCGCCCGAAGCGTATATTTAATTCAGACGACCGTCCGAAACGTACATTCAATTCTGACGACCGTCCGAAACGTGATTTTAACTCGGATGACCGCCCGAAGCATACATTTAATTCAGACGACCGTCCGAAACGCGATTTCAACTCGGATGACCGCCCAAAGCGCGATTTTAATTCGGATGACCGTTCAAGAGGTCCGGTCAAAACAGTTAGAGCAATGCGTCCTAAAAAAAGCGGTGGTGAAAAGTCAACTGCGACTTTTAAACCTAACGAAAAAGGCATTTTTAAGCCACATATTGCAAAAGTTACACCTTCAGAGGATGACGATACACGTTTAAATAAATACGTTGCCATGTGTGGTGTTGCGGCACGCCGTAAGGCAGGTGAGATGATTTTGGCAGGAGAAATAACGGTTAATGGCAAAGTCGTCAATGAGCCTGGTTTGCGTGTTTTGCCTTCTGATGTGGTCAAATACAAGGGAAAAGAAATCAAACCTGTCGAGCAAAAAATCTATCTTTTGATGAATAAACCGAAAGATACGATTACGACGGTGAGCGATGAACGTGGTAGAAAAACGGTACTTGACATGATAAAACGCACTGTTAAAGAACGCATTTTTCCTGTTGGACGACTTGACCGTGATACAACGGGCTTATTGTTGTTGACAAATGATGGCGATTTGGCTCAAAAAATGTCACATCCAAGTTATCTGATAAAAAAGCTTTACCACGTTGTTTTGGATAAACCATTGACCAAAAGTGACCTTGATGGCATCGCCAAAGGGGTTGAGTTGGAAGACGGTTTGGCTGAGATTGATGGCGTTCAATATGTGAGTGGTGCAACTAAAAACGAAGTGATGATTGAAATTCACATCGGCAAAAACCGCATCGTTCGCCGCATTTTTGAGCATTTGGGCTATCAAGTGACACGTCTCGACCGTGTTTTTTATGGTGGTTTAACGAAAAAAGACTTGCCACGTGCAGGTTATCGGACATTAACCGAGCGTGAAGTCATTATGTTGAAGCATTTTACAGGAAAGTAATAGATTATAGTGGATAGTTGATAATGGATAATGAAAAACGCGACTACTCAATTTACTGAGGGGGTCGCGTTTTTCATTATCCACTATCATCTATCCACTATCCATTATCATCTATTCATTAAGCAAAGTATCTGGAATCGTGTATTCCCTTTCAAAATCACGTTTTTTCTGGCAACTGCCACAGACACCGTAAAGATTAAGCGAATGGTGTGTGATTTTGAAATTTAACAAATCTCCTATCATCGTTTTGATGTTTTGGATGCGTGGGTCGCAAAACTCGACGACTTTTCCACAGTCCACACATATAGTATGGTCGTGCTGCTTGAAGCCGTAGGACTTTTCGTATTGTGCGAGGTTCTTTCCAAATTGATGTTTTCTCACCAAATCACAGTTCACCAAAAGGTCGAGCGTATTATAAACTGTTGCACGACTAACCCGATAGTTTTGGTTTTTCATGTGAATATACAAGGCTTCGGCATCGAAATGGTCGCCACGTCGGTATATTTCCTCCAAAATAGCATAGCGTTCAGGTGTTTTCCGAAAGCCACTGACTTCCAAATGCTTGCTGAAAATGGTTGTTACTTCTTTGATGATAGGTGTATCGTTGTGATTTGCTGACATTTTATTATTATTTTATTTTTCTCTGACACGAATTTCACTAATTACACGAAGCTATTATTTAAAGAAAAAGGTAAAACATAAATTCGTGTAATCCGTGAAATTTGTGTCTAACTAAATGATATTTCCGTGAGCAATAAAATTAGGATTTCTTAAATCCATTTTATTGTAAATCAATGGTTTACGTGTGTGCCATTCTAAAATTTGTCCACCTGCTTCTTCCAAAACTATTTGCGGTGCGGCTGTGTCCCATTCCATTGTTGTACCAATGCGTGGGTAAATATCGAAAGAACCATCGGCTAATTTCAAAAACTTTAATGAACTGCCACAAGGTATCAATTCAGGTTGATTATAGCCTTCAAACAATTTATCCGTTGCATCATTGCGATGTGAGCGTGAAATAGGGATTTTTAAACCTTTATCTCTTAAGCTAAAACGGCTGCAAGTGATGCGTGTTTCAATACCCTTTTCCAATTTAAAAGCCCCACTGTTTTTTACCGCAAAATAGACCCCCTCAGTATTTGGTATATAAACAACGCCTAAGACAGGTTTGTTTTGATGAATCAATGCAATATTAATCGTAAACTCTCCATTGCGTTTGATAAACTCCTTTGTGCCATCGAGTGGGTCAACGACCCAAAAGTAGTCAAAATGACGGCGTTCTTCATAAGGGATTTCAAGCGTTTCTTCCGACAAAATGGGCAGATTCGGATTGAGTTTTGACAACCCCTCAGTAATAATGCGGTTTGAAGCGAGGTCGGCAGCCGTTACAGGTGATTCATCGCTTTTTGTTTGAATGTGTAAATCTGCGGAATGATAAATTTTTAGGATTTCAACACTGGCGGCTTGTGCAATTTCTATGACTTGATAAACGAGTTGGTCTAATTTCATCTTTATTTTTGAGGGCAAATGTAGCGTTTCTTTATCAGACAAAGAAAATGTTCATTTTTCCTTCTTTTTTTTGAAAAAAACAGTAAATAATTAACCCTTACTTATTTTTTCACGTAAAAGATACTAACTTTGCGCCGCATTTTAGCGAGTACATTGCTTTTATTGCTGCCCAACGACTCGGGCATGATGTGAGTCTAATTATTTACATGTTAAAGAATAGAGGATTTGTAAACGCATAAAATCATGCTTGATTCAATAAAATATTGAATATCAATGGTTTGTTAACAGGTTTCTATTTTAGATTTTTTATTACAATGGTAGAAGAAACTATTGAACACGTCTCCGACGATTATCTCGTACCAGGTGACTATGCCAACCAAGGCACAGCCGACGAGAACAACTTCGTGCGTTTCACGCATGAAAACGGTAAACATTATTTTGCAGTAGTCAATACTGAGGGGGCTGTTCAGTTCCGTTCAGAAGGTTACAGCTCTGTAAGTAGCCGTGACAATGGTACAGAATCTTTCATGAAGAACTCTGTAAATCCAGCACGTTTTGCAACTGAAGAAGTTCGCAACCTTTTTTATGTAATTGTCAAAGCTGGCAATGGTCAAGAAATCGCTCGTTCACTCCCTTTACATACTCAAGAAGAAGCGACTGCTTTAATTCCTGCGGCTGTTGAAGCAACTCCTGAAGTAGCGGTTGAAGCCGTTGCCCCAGTTGTAGTTGAAGCCGCTGCGCCCGTAGTAGTTGAGGTAAAAGCTAAAGCTATTGTTGAAACGCCAGCAGTTGTTGAAGCCGTATCAGAGGAAGAAGAGGAAGAAGAACCAATCGAAGACCTCGTTATTGACGAAGCACCTGCTCCAGGTTCTGCGCATGATGATTTCAATTGGGATCGTGACAAACGCGGTCAAGTCATGTACAACGAGGAAGAGCGCGATGAAATGATGTTGCGTTACAATACCAACATGAAATCTATCAACGTTGGCGAAATCGTCAAAGGTCGCGTTTCAGCTATCTCTGGTAATGATGTTGTATTGGATATCAGCTACAAATCTGATGGTTTGTTGGCAATCAACGACTTCCGCGATATTCCTGATTTGAAAATCGGTGATTTCGTTGACGTTTACGTTGAAAATCAAGAAGATGCGAAAGGTCAATTGCAATTGAGCCGTCGCAAAGCGAAATTGTTGCGCGCTTGGGAAGCGATTGTTGACTCACACCAAAACGGTACGGTCATTCGTGGTCAAGTTATCAGCAAAACTAAAGGTGGTCTTATCGTTGACGCAGGTGGTTTGGAAACATTCTTACCAGGCTCTCAAATTGACATCAAACCCGTTATTGATTATGACCAATACGTTGGTAAAGTCATGGAATTCAAGGTTGTCAAAATCAACGAAGTTATCAAAAATGCGGTTGTTTCTCACAAAGCACTTATTGAAAGTGATTTGGCTGAACAACGCGAGGCTATCCTCGGTGGCTTAGAAAAAGGTCAAGTATTGGAAGGTACGGTCAAAAACATCACCGATTTCGGTGCGTTCTTGGACTTAGGCGGTGTAGATGGTTTGTTGTATATCACAGACGTTTCTTGGGGAAGAATCAATCACCCAAGCGAAGTGTTACAACTCAACCAAAAAATCAACGTTGTTGTACTCGATTTCGACGAAAACAAAAAACGTATTAGCTTGGGCTTGAAGCAATTGTTACCACATCCTTGGGAAGTGTTAGATGCTGAAATTACTGAGGGGTCAATCGTTAAAGGTAAAATCGTCAATATCGAAGACTACGGCGCATTTTTGGAAATCAATGCAGGTGTTGAAGGTCTTATCCACGTCAGTGAAGTGACTTGGGCGAACACACCAATCGCAGCGAAAGAATTTTTCAAACTCGGCGAAGAGCGTGAAGCACGTGTTGTCACTATTGATCGCGACGACCGCAAAATGTCGTTGTCTATCAAGCAATTGACTGGCGACCCTTGGAATATCGTTGAAGAAAAATACGCTGTTGGCACACGTCATCAAGGCGAAGTTAAAAACATCACGCAGTACGGTGTCTTTATCGAGCTTGAGCCGGGTGTTGGTGGCATGATTCACATCAGCGATTTGTCTTGGACAAAACGTTTCGCTCATCCTTCTGAGTTTACAAAAGTTGGTCAAATGATTGACTTGATGATTCTCGAAATTGATAGCCACACACGTAAATTGTCACTCGGTCACAAGCAAGTTGAAAACGACCCTTGGGACAACTTCGAATCTGTGTTCCCTATCGGTTCACTTCACGAAGCAACTGTTTTGCGTAAAGATGATCGCGGTGCAATCGTTACTTTGCCACACGGCTTAGAAGCGTTCGCTCCAGTGAAACACATCCGTAAAGAAGACGGTACAACGGCAGAAGTAGATGAAGTTATCAAGGTAAAAGTCATCGAATTCAATCGTGATGACAAACGTATTCTCGTTTCTCATTCACGTTTCAACGAAGATATTCGTCGTGAAGCTGATGATGCTGCTCGTCAAACAAAAAAAGCTGAAGATGCTGAATCCCGTAAAGATGTCGAAAACGTTCAAAAAAGCGTTGAAAAAGACACAATGGGTGACTTGTCTGCCTTAGCTGCTTTGAAAGAGCATCTTGAGAATAAGCAATAAGTTGAAACTTTTAATATCTTAAATATTAAGGTTAAACCATATTTTGATAAATCCCCGACGGCTTGGCTGTCGGGGATTTTTTTTTATCAACTAATCCAATTTAAACTTAATCGGTAATGTGTAACTCACACGTACAATTTTGCCATCTTTCTTACCAGGCTTCCAATTTGGCATCATCGAAATGACACGTACCGCTTCTTTTCCTAATGAATATTCCGTTCTTTCAACAATTTTATTGCCTTTCACACCATTCGATTCAATCAGTGTAATCGTGTCGCGAACAATAACAGGCGCATCTCTTTTAATATTGACATTGGTAATTGACCCATCTGTTTCTACGATAAAACCGACATAAACCGTTCCTTGTCCACCTGCATCTCTCGCACTTTTAGGGTATTTGATGTTTTCACCCAGCCATCTGAATAAAGCGGGCGTGCCTTGTGGAAATTCAGGTTTTTCGTCAACATCATTTAAAACAATACCACTAAATGTCGTAATATCTGATTTTTCTTTATTTTGAATTTTCGCTTTTTGCTCATCATCTAATTTTTGTTTCATTTGAATCGTCGCTTTTTCTTCTGCTTCCAATTTAGCCGCATCAACATTTTCTTTTTTAAAGATTTTCTCCATGTCTGCTTTTGAACCTTTATATCGTTCAACATGCCCATCTTTGAAAGTAATCGTTATTTGCGTATTAAATTCCTCTTTCGTATCCACATTCATTTGCGCAATTTGCTTTTCATCAACCAATTTCAAATCCGATAAAGGTTTGAAAGTGGTGTCTGAAGTAGTAGAATACTGAGGGGTGGCATTTATATAAAAGGATATGGAACCAATACCTCTTGGTTTTTGCAAGCCATCAGTCAATGCTTTAATATTCAAAAACTGAATAAAATCACCTGTTTTTACTTTCTCCAAAAGACTTTTAGCGTCGGCATTAATTTTTGAGCCTGTGACGTTAGCTTGCATTGGGTCTTCTCGTCGTTTTACTACAACCAAGGTGAAACCCGTTATGGTACATTCAACTTTTTCTCCATTGATGATTTGAATAGCTTTTAACTCTTTTGCGTTATGTATTTCTGTTTCAGAAATCAAACCTTCTGATTTCAAGTTATCAAGGTACACCATTATTTCACCTTCTTTCATTTTCGAAGCACTATTGTCCATAATCCCTTGATTATCATTAATTTGTGGCAAGAGAGAATTCAAGTTTTCTTTCTCTATTTTGTCAATGGTTCTAACAACCTTGTCGCTCAAAGCCTCCGTTTTAGCCAAAATAGGCGTTTTAGGCGAAGCCAAAGCTGCCGTTAATATCAAAAAAATGGGCGCAGCGAGTGCGTATTTTATGAGCGCAGTGCGCTTCGATTTGTTCCGAGTCATCATCAGAATGCGTTTTTTTAATTGTGAAAAAAAATGATTAGATATATTGCTTGTGAGCGACAAAGCCATTCCGGATTGACGTTGCCGTAGTAAAAGCCGACCATATTCTGCCTTTGCATTTTTTAGTAAAACCGCTTCATCTGCCAAGTATTCATGCACATTACGCAGCGATGTTTTATAAAAATAAATACACGGGCTGCACCAAAACACAATGTTCAATATCTCCAAAAACACCACATCGTAAGAGTGCCGTTGCTGTACATGTGCTTTTTCATGGTGCATAATCTGTTGAAAATCATAGTTTTCAAACTCATTAGGGTTTATAAAAATATAATTGAAAAAAGAAAACGGTGGCACCCCCCCCTCAGTAAAAGCGAGTTTAAAACCGTCTTGTTGCTCTATTTTTGCTTGTTTTAAAATTTTAAAAATCGATAACAATCCTGCCACAAATCGAGCCGTCAAAACAGCTAATCCTAAGCCATAAATCACGGTAATCGTCTTCAATACCACCCCCTCAGTATCTGCCGCTAAATTCTGTTGCAAAGTCTTTGCGGTCACCACAAACGGCTCTAAAGTCAAAGCAAACAAATGCGTCGGCTCTATTTTTACAGCAAAATAATCCGCTGCAAAAGGCAACACCAAACCGCATAACAAACTGGAAATCAACCAGATGCGATTGAGTTTAAAGAATGTCTCTTTGCTCAATAAGGCATAATAAACGCCATAAAATAGTAGCCAACAGACGTTGACTTGGAGGAAGTAAGTGAGCATGATTTTAGTATTTTAACTATGAGAATACTTTTTATCCGACTATTTCTTTTCTAAAGCCTCAATTTCAGGTAACATTTTTTTGTAAGCCTCAACGTCCCATTTGATATTCCAATAGCTTACGTAGGATTCTAATGTACCTAAGCCAACCTCGGCTCTTCTTTTGTCAACATTGTCGGGGTCTTCCAATGGCGAAACATAATATTCTCCACCATTTGGTTTCCTGCCTATTTGACTGCCATAAATTTGCTTTTTCCCTTGCCGCAAAGCCACTCTATCTTCTAACAAAGCTAAACTACTTGAGGAGGCTTTATTTTTCGTAACCGCTTCACGCATCATCGGTAAATACTTTTTTTGCACTTCTAAATCTGAGTGTTGAATCACTAAAAACAATGTCGAATTACCTTGTCGACCAATCACATCAGCACCTAACCATCCACGTTCATCTAAAATTTTCATCACTTTGAGGCGATTAATGGAATCTTTTTGAATGATAATTTTCATAATGTCCTTCATTTGGGGAGAATCCCAACCATATTTTTTCTCAATTTCATCTGATTCAACGCGGTATTTTTGGTCTTCTTGATAAATTGTATCCAATATGGCAACCAAAGGTTTTTCAAGGTTCACCTCTTCGGCATCTTTATTTTTTTTCACCAAGTCATACAATTCTTTCCACCGAGCGTCGTCATGCAAGCTGTTCAAGTCCGTATCAGCAACGAGGTGTTTGAGGTTGCTATACCCCGCCTTGCGAGCTAATCGGAAAAGATGATAAAAAGAGGAATCTATTTGGTTGGCTAAAGCCCATGAACAGGCGGCGTTGTATCTGTCATTAATCGTCCCTTTGTCCTCATTTACGGCAAAGGCTTTCCCAAAAGCGTTTGCCGCTTTTAAGTACTCTTTTGTTTTATACAATGAATCACCTTCTTTGGTTAAATTCGAATAAGTGGCACTCGTTTGTGCAAAACAAGTGGCAGAGCTAAAAAATAAAATGACGAAGCAAAACCGATATAGATTTTTCATATTGAGTATTGATTTTGGTTAATGATATTTTTCAAAATGCATTATTTTTCATCCAACATAGCCAGCAATTTTTTCAACTCATTGGTATCTACATTTTCTTCTTTTACCAAAAACGAAACAAGGTTTTGAGCCGACCCTTCAAAATAGTCGCTGACCAATTTTGAGAGTGAACTTTTGCCATATTCGTTTTTAGAAAGTATCGGAAAATACTCATGTGTTCTGCCATACGCCTTGTAAGACACAAAGCCTTTGTCTTCTAAAATGCGTACAATTGTCGAAACAGAACTGTGTGGAGGTCGCTTACCATCTTCGGATTCCTGTTCGATGACATCTAAGATTTCGCTGACCGTGCTGCGTTCCAATCGCCAAAGAATTTGCATAATGTCTTCTTCGGCTTTCGTTAATTTTTTATCTATCATTTATTGGAAGTTTATGACTTGTTATTTTTCATAACGTAAAACTACGTTATAGTTTTTAAGCCTGCAACTATTCTTCCAGTTTTTTAACGTAAAACTACGTTATAGCTAATGAATAATGGATAGTTGATAATGGATAATTTTATAGATGCTTGATTTTTAGTTAATTATGAAGATTTACGAAATTTTTAAAATTTCGTAAATCTTTTCTCAACTTTGCATTTAAATAAAAAAAAGGATGCTCAATTTTTTGAATGATTTGTTTAGCAACGAAAAGCATAAAAAACAGGCTGGTACTGAGGGGGGGCAAAAACCACGTACACGTGCCAAACCGTTACCTGAAAATACTGTTTGGACAGTCAATGAGCAACCGATTCCTGTTGAAATCCATCGGGAACGGCGGCAGTCGTGGCGTTATTCGTTTGCAAAAGGAGGTAAATTGATAGTGCGATTGCCAAAAGTGGATAAAGCGACGGATGCCAAAATCCTTTCTGCTGTCAAAAATGCCTTGACGGAACGAGCCACAAAGAAGCCCGAAATGCTCCAGTTTTTTGATACCAAAACCTATCGAGATGGCGATACATTGGAAGTCAATAAGCGCATTTATTCCTTGAAAATCACTTTGGAAGACCGCAAAACACATGCAGCGAAGTTATTGAAAAATGGTTGGATAGAATTGAAGTTGGCAGCTGCGGATACTGAGGGGGGGCAACAAAAAGCAATTTCAACGCTTTTAAGTCGCACCATTGCCAATGACAATGCCGCTGAATTTATACGTCGTGTCAATGAATTGAATTTTCAATATTTCAAAAAAGCGATAAAAAGCGTGAATTTCAAGTACAATCACTCCAATTGGGGCAGTTGTTCAAGGGATACAAACCTCAATTTTTCGAGCCGCTTGCTTTTTGCACCCGATGATGTGCAGGATTATGTGATTATTCACGAATTGGCGCATCTTGTGGAGTTGAATCATTCAGACCGATTTTGGAAATTGGTGTCTGATGCGATGCCTGATTATGTGGAGAAGGAGAAGTGGTTGAAAAAGAACAGTCATCAATGTCGGTTTTGATAATGGATAGTGGATAATTTACAGTTATTATCCATTATCAACTATCCATTATCCATTATTTCGTCGCTTTTGTCAAAACGATTTGTTCACCCATTTTTGCGATGACTTTACCATAAAAATCACGTAAAGACTCATATTCACTAATAATGTATGTCGTTTTTCTAATGCTTAGTCTTGTATTCAGTTTTATCTGAGTTTCATTGGCTTCAATCAAATAATCGTATTTTATGGCACCTTCACCTAATTGAAAACGGGTCATTTTAGGCAACTCTTCTACTTTATACCCTTCTGGAATCGCCAAAATGAGGTTTATCATTTCGTCTTTTGGTGCGCCATAATCAATTGCATAATACCGTTCAGGATTAGAAAACGGGTTTTCTTTATCGCCAAAACACAGCAACGGATTCATATACATTTTGTCACCTGCCATTGAGACATAGTCAGTTGTCTTTATTTTTGACGTGCTTTTCAGATTATTTTCTTCAAAAGCTTCGGGTTTTTCAAACTTGTGTTCTTCCAATTTGCCGCTGATGAGCAAACCGTTTAACAAGCTGTGGGCAAATTGATCAGAACCCATTTCCTTAATTTTTTTGCGATGAGCGACTGCGTCATAACCTGTTGTCGTCATAGCGATATTGCCCGAAAGCTCCCCCTCAGTATTGAGCGACAAAGTAGCCAATGCCATGCGTCGTGTTGCTGATTTGTTGGTTGGTACAACAAGGCTATAGCTATCTTTACCCCAAAATTCATAGCCCCCACCATTTAGGTCTTCAAACGGCAACAAATCAATAGGGTGTGGAAAAGAGGCTTCATCAACAAAAAAAGTATCATTTTCAATGAGCACATGCCCAATAACACGGTCAAAACGGCTATAAACGGCATAAGGCGTACCGATTTTGCCATGGTCGCGGGTACTAATCAAGACAGGACGTACTTCTACACCCGATGCTCTGAGCATGTTCATCATCAACAGATTCATCTCAGAAGCAGTTACTTTATGTTTTTCTTTCAACTCTTTAACCGTACCCGTTAAGAAAAGTGACCGGCTTTGGTTTTGCTCAAAATTGGTTCCGATATAGTTAAAAATGGCTTGAACCTTTTCTCTGGGTTTCATACCATCATTGACTACTGTTGCCAATTCGTCCTTCATCGAGCTTTTTTTATCAATAATACCGAAATAATCGTTGTCGTTTAAGAGTTCTTTAGCTTCTTCGTCCCATGATTTGATAACTTTTCTGACCAATCCATACCCTGCGGTCGGGCGAATTTCTTCGAGATAAAAAGTGAGGCGAGTCAAATAATCTGCTTCCGATGTGATGTATTTTTCAGGTTTAAAGGCAGGCACATCTTTCTGAATCCAAAGGTTTTGGTTCATTCTGAAAGAAAAAGCATCCGCTCCAGACCCAATCGTTTCTGATTTTGAATCCTGCTTGTTAACAAAATAGGGGGTGTCGCCTTGGCCGATTTTTGAAATCTGATAAAATTCGGGGATATTCATCTCGTATTCACTCCATATCGTTGGAATATCTCTTTGGAAAGTCCAATCAGCCAATACACCACCATCAATTTCATATTGATACTCAATGATGCTGCCTTCACGAACACCGGGAATGGTCAGTTTTTTAAGAGACAAATTTTTGGTAATGACCTCATCGAAGATGTTTTCTTTAGTCATTTTTGTTTCAACGACTTGCCCATTTTCGACATTATAACAAACCCCTTTTATAGATGTTACATGGACACCTTTAGCAGCATAAGGAAATTGAATATTGGCTTGGTCGTAAGCAGATTTTTTGAAAATTTTGATGCGCACATGACGGGTATAAAGGTCGTTTTTTCCGAGAGAACAGTAACCTTTATCGAACAAAACCACGGCTCCTGCGCCAGGGTCTTTGTCGTATTGGGTCATTTTGAGTTCTTCTTCTGAGATTTTACCAAACTTAACTTTAAGTGGTTTCGCATCATTTTGGGCTTGTAATAAAGCAGTCGTAAGCAGCAAAGCGGCAAGGGCAAACAGCGTTTTTTTCATTTTTAAAAATCGGTTGTTGAGGTGAAGAGATATTGTTCAATGGGAAAAAAGCAAAAGTAGTGCCTTTTAATAAAAAAAATAAAATATATTTATTATTTAACATTTTGAATAATCTCTCTCCTCCTCAACAACCGTTTTTTAACGTCCAGAATGAATCAACAAAACAGAAATATCAGACGGCGAAATGCCTGAAATACGGCTTGCTTGCCCCAGAGTACGCGGCTTGATTTTAGTCAATTTCAAGCGTGCTTCCATTGAAAGAGCTGGGAAAGAGTGGTAATCCATGCTGTCTGAAAGGTGCAATTCTTCAAATTTCTTCATTTTATTTGCCATTTCACGCTCTTTTTCGATATAACTCTCATATTTCATCGTGATTTCGGCCCCCTCAGTAATTTCAGCATCGTAGGGCTTTAAGAAGTCGTCGAGTTGCGGAATGACCTTACGCAACGCCTCAGTATCAACCTGTGGACGCAACAAAATTTTATGCAATTTCATCCTTTGGTCAATAGACGCTGTGCCGATGCTTTCCAAATAACCATTTATTAAGTCAGGCGAAACGCTCAATTCTTTCATAAAATCTATAATTGCCTGTTCCCCCTCTACCTTTTGATTTACACGTGCTATCCGTTCATCCATATTTGACATACCCAATTTTTCTGCAATAGGTGACAGGCGCACGTCTGCATTGTCTTGACGTAACAAAATGCGGAACTCTGCACGGCTTGTAAACATACGGTAAGGCTCTTCCGTACCTTTTGTAATCAAATCGTCAATCAAAACACCGATATAGGCATCGCTGCGTTTGAGGATAAACGGTGCTTCTTCATTTACTGCTAAATGGGCATTGATACCCGCCATCAAGCCTTGGCAAGCCGCCTCTTCGTAGCCCGTCGTGCCGTTGATTTGACCTGCAAAAAAGAGGTTTTTGACCAATTTTGTTTCCAAAGACAATTCCAATTGGGTTGGTGGAAAGTAATCATATTCAATTGCATAGCCTGGACGGAACATTTTGACATTTTCAAAACCCTCGATACTCCGCAAAGCTTTCATCTGCACATCTTCGGGCAACGACGACGAAAAGCCGTTGATATAAATTTCACAGGTGTCCCAACCTTCCGGTTCGATGAACAATTGATGGCGGTCTTTATCAGCAAAACGGTTGATTTTATCTTCAATTGAAGGGCAATAACGAGGGCCTAAGCCTTGAATACGCCCTGTGAACATAGGTGATTTCTCAAAACCTGTTTTCAAAATCTCATGCACTTTGTCATTCGTATAAGCGATGTGACAAGGGCGTTGATTACTGAGGGGGGGCGTATTTGTAAAACTAAATTTAGCAGGATTTTCATCACCGTCTTGAACTTCCATACGGTCAAAGTTGAGGCTGCGTCCGTCCACTCGTGGCGGTGTACCCGTTTTCATACGTCCTGATTCAAAGCCTAATTCGACCAATTGTTCGGTGATGCCACGTGCAGCCGATTCACCCATGCGTCCACCACCAAATTGTTTTTCACCAATATGTATAATGCCGTTTAGAAAAGTACCATTGGTCAAAACAACAGCATTTGATTCAATTTCTAAGCCCAAAGGTGTGCGAATGCCACCGACACGGCCATCTTTGACGATGAGACCCGATACCATCTCTTGCCAAAAGTCAATATTGGGATGTTGTTCCATCATAATACGCCACTTCCGAGCAAACAAATTGCGGTCACTTTGCGCTCGTGGCGACCACATAGCAGGGCCTTTTGAACGGTTCAACATGCGGAATTGTATCATTGTATGGTCGGTCACGATACCTGAATAACCGCCCAAAGCATCTACTTCACGAACTATTTGCCCTTTGGCAACGCCACCCATGGCGGGGTTGCACGACATTTGGGCAATCGTCTGCATATTCATGGTTGCGAGAAGGACTTTTGAACCCATATTGGCAGCCGCAACAGCCGCTTCGCAACCTGCATGACCTGCACCAACTACTATGACATCGTATTTTGGAAACATTTTCTTTAAATTTAGGGGGCAAAATTACGGCTTTATTCGGAGAGAATGAAAATAAGTCCAAAAATACTGAGGGGGTCTAAAATGCTACGATGAACATTTTAGACCCCCTCAGTATTTTTACCTTAAAAACTTACCCGAAAGCAGGCAACATATTGATACCCGTCCAAAACTCAACAATGGAGCGAATGGCTTGATTAAACTCAAAAATATCAAGCGGCTTGCAGACAAACGCCTTTGCACCGAGTTCGTAGCATTTCAAAATATCTGTTTTGCTGTTCGAAGTTGTGAACATGACAACAGGTACTTTTTTAAGCAACG
>JANLQI010000509.1:0-4227 GCA_031367705.1 Saprospiraceae bacterium
TGGAGAAGGCCGAAAAGCGCAATTTTCGGCTCTACGTCACCCGTAATCAGTCGAGTGAAGACCTCAAATTTTTGCACCTCTTTGATGTACTCGACAAATCGAAAGAATATGATGAAGCAACGATATTTAAGAAAGTACCCGAAATCAGAAAGGAACAATTGTCCAATCTGAAAGCGCATTTGTACAAACAGTTGCTCACTTCGTTACGTCTTTTACATAAGAATAAAAACGCAGATATTGACATTCGAGAACACCTTGATTACGCTAAAGTATTGTATAACAAAGGACTATACATTCAGTCACTACGCATTCTGAACAAAGCCAAAGAGATGGCGAATGTCAATCACCAGTATTTTTTGAAGTTAGAAATCGTTGAATTTGAAAAACTGATAGAAAGTCGGCACATCACCCGCGCACATGAAGGGCGTGCGAACGAACTCGCTATTGAGTCCGCACACACGATGAAACGGTTGATGAATACCAGTCATTTGTCGAATTTGTCACTCCAACTGTATGGCATGTATTTACAAATGGGTCATGCTAAAAACGAGGAAGATTGGCATCGGGTCAATGATTTTTTGAAGACCAATACTGCCAATTTGCCGCCCCTCAGTATGATGGGCTTTTTTGAAAAAGTTTACTTTTATCAATGCCACGTTTGGCAAAGTTATATCGCACAGAATTGGAGAAATTACTATCGGTACGCCTACAAATGGGTAGAACTCTTTGAAAATGAACCGATTATGAAAATAAATGACACGTCTTTATACCTCAAAGGTGTGCATAATTTGCTCAATGCCTTGTACATGGCACTCGACCATACGCGCCTATCACAAATTTTAGATAATACCGAAAAATATTTAACAAGGCACGCCCACGTCTTAGATGAAAACACGCGGACGCTGGCTTTTCATCATCTCTATTCTGCAAAAATCAATAAACACTTTCTCGAAGGCTCTTTTACTGAGGGGGTGCAATTGATTCCAAAAATTGAGGC
This sequence comes from Saprospiraceae bacterium, assembly GCA_031367705.1. GTDB lineage: Bacteria > Bacteroidota > Bacteroidia > Chitinophagales > Saprospiraceae > JAAFJT01. The sequence continues at coordinate 998 of JANLQI010000509.1, forward strand.
ACAACTCAAAGAGTTTTCAAAAACTTTGGACGAACACCGCATTTTGATTTTCTATTATAAAATCGCTTGCCTATACTTCGGCAGCGGCAATTTTGATAAAGCGATTGATTATTTGAATAAAATCATCAACCTAAAAACGGGTAACTTACGCACGGATATTCAATGTTTTGCACGTATGTTGCACTTAATCTGCCATTACGAAAAAGGACATTTTGCTTTGTTGGAATACCTTATTAAGTCCGTTTATCGATTTTTATCAAAAAATGGCGACATGTCGGGCGTGATGCAAGAAGTCCTGAAATTCCTCAAACGCGCCTTGTTTATGAAGCAAAAAGATTTGAAAAATGAATTTGCAGAACTCAAAAGACGTTTAGAAGAATTGGCACAAAACCCTTTCGAACGACGGTCATTTGTCTATCTCGACATCATTTCGTGGCTCGAATCGAAGGTAGATAGCAAATCAGTGGAAGCGGTGAGTCGGAAGAAGTTTTTGGGGCGAGCGTTACATGATGTACGAGTGGCGGCTATTTTAAGAGGATAAAACAGCGTTTTACTGAGGGGGTGCTTAAAACAAAAAAGCCCTTTATGGGGCTTGGTCTCTAATACAGTGACTCTTGTAGATCTTGCCACGTATCAAAAAACAGACGATTCTCTAAAAAATAGTGATGCTATAAAAAAAGTGACGATGCGAATCAAATCACACCGTCACTGATAATATTATTTTTCAATTCTTATACGTGACGATTAATACAGTTCAAATCTTCAAACGCGCCTTTTAAGCGGTCAACGAAAGATTTCTCCGCTGCACGTAACCATTTACGTGGGTCATAATTGCTCTTGTTTGGCTTGTCTTCGCCATCAGGATTACCGATTTGTCCTTGAAGGTAGCCACGTTTTGACGCTTCATAAGCCCGAACACCATCCCAGTATGCCCATTGCATATCCGTATCAATGTTCATTTTGATTGCACCGTATCCAATCGCTTCGCGGATTTCTTCACGAGACGAACCGCTACCACCATGGAAAACGAAATTGATAGGTAAATCAGATGTTAGATTCAATTGTTGCTTGACAAATTCTTGTGAATTTTTCAAAATAACAGGTTGCAACTTCACATTACCTGGCTTGTAAACACCATGAACGTTACCGAAAGCAGCTGCAATAGTAAAGTTAGGTGAAATGGCAGATAACTTTTCGTAAGCATAAAACACCTCAGAAGGTTGTGTATAAAGTTTAGATGAATCAACATCTGTGTTATCAACACCGTCTTCTTCACCGCCTGTTACACCAAGTTCGATTTCGAGGGTCATGCCCATTTTTGCCATGCGCTCAAAGTATTTCACACAGATTTCCATGTTTTCTTCGATTGACTCTTCTGACAAATCGAGCATGTGCGAAGAATACAATGGAAAACCACGTAATTTGAAAAACTCCTCACTTGCAGTCAACAAACCATCAATCCAAGGCAATAGTTTTTTAGCACAGTGGTCTGTATGTAAAATGACAGGAACGCCATACGCTTTTGCCATCGTATGCACGTGCATCGCACCCGCGATACCGCCCAAAATAGAGGCATTTTGCCCCTCATTGCTTAAGCCTTGACCCGCATTAAACGATGCGCCGCCATTTGAAAATTGAATAATTACAGGCGAATTAACCGCTTTTGCTGTTTCAAGAACTGCATTAATCGTGCTGCTGCTGATCACATTGACCGCAGGAAGCGCGAAATTGTTCTCATTCGCGTAGTTGAATAAATCGGTCACTTCTTGACCGTGAAGCACACCGCTTCTGAATTTAGTAGCCATTTAATATTGTTTAATAGTTTGATAATTTGTTAGAAGAAGGTATAGTAAACAGAAATTTGAATGGTTCTTATTTTTTCAAAAAAATAAAAACCATTCAAATTTCTGTTTACTATACCTATACTATCCCTTTCTCAGTCAACCATCTTTCAGCGTCCAAAGCTGCCATACAGCCCATGCCCGCAGCCGTGACCGCTTGACGATAAACCTTGTCGGCAGCATCGCCAGAGACAAAAACACCTTCGATGTTTGTTAGAGAAGTTCCTGCTTTATTGATAATATAACCCGTGTTGTCAAGCGTCAACCAATCTTTGAAAATATCGGTATTCGGTTTGTGACCAATCGCAACGAAAAAACCAGTGACAGGCAGTTCTGTGACTTCTCCTGTTTTGTTATTTTTTATACGCACACCTTTTACTTCATCTTCACCAAGGATTTCTTCTGTTTCTGTATTCCAGTGAACAACGAGATTGGGCGTATTTAAAACGCGTTCTTGCATGATTTTCGAAGCCCGCATTTCGTCACGACGAACGATGAGATGTACTTTTTTACACAATTTCGCTAAGTAAGTGGATTCCTCGGCAGCCGTATCGCCGCCGCCGACGATGGCAACTTCTTGATTGCGAAAGAAAAAACCGTCGCAAACCGCACAGGCAGAAACGCCTTTGTTTTGCAAACGCAGTTCTGACTCCAAGCCCAACCATTTCGCACTGGCACCTGTGGCAATAATAACTGCATCGGCTTTGATTTCAACACCCCCCTCAGTAAAAAGGCGGTGTGGCGTTGCTGTAAAATCTACTTTACTAATAAGTTCGTAGCGAATATCTGTTCCGAAACGCTCTGCTTGTTTTTTAAAATCCTCCATCATCACAGGACCATGAATCCCTTCTGGATAGCCTGGATAGTTTTCGACATCGTTTGTAATCATCAACTGACCACCAGGTTCTTGACCTGTATATAAAATAGGTTTGATACCTGCTCGGGCGGCATAAATCGCTGCTGTATAACCCGCAGGACCCGAACCAATAATAACGCAATGGTGATGTTCCATATAATTTCTAAATTTTTTTAATTAAAAAGGCGCGGCAAAGTTAATACTTTTCCGCGCCTTTTTAATCTTATGGCTATGTTTTACTGTTAGACAGTTAGCTTTTTTATCTTTAAATTTTTCCAAATTAGTTAAAAAAAAGGGGGAGTGGGGGGTAAAGGGAGTAAAAGTAATAAGCGTTTATAGTGTGTATGTTTGTTTAAATTGTCTTGTCCGATTAAAAAATAATGTCTGAAAAAATGCTAAAAAATTATGTTGTTGTTTTTTGATAACGCAAAGGTAATCGGACAATCACCATTATTCAAAATTTGTAACAGGATTTTATATGCCTTTCCTATCAAAATACCGCATAAAGATTAGATAGTTTTTTTGCATTTGAA
>JANLQI010000162.1:0-1527 GCA_031367705.1 Saprospiraceae bacterium
TCAACATTATTTATTCCCATTATGATTCATGAAGAACCATAAAATTGTTATTTTTGAGATAATTTAGTATCAAATTGTATGCTTTTAAATGGTTTTTAATTATTTTTAAATAATCTTAATTTTTGATTAAAATAAATTGACAAATCTATTTTTGATTTTTAAATTAAATCAAAACCTGTTTTATTGAAATTGTAAAAGAATACTTTTACATAATTTTAGTTATTCAAAACTGACGTAGCATCTTTTAATTTCATTAAACCATCAGTCGTTTCGTCTGTTCCTTTTTTCATTTTTTTCGAGACCAAAGACAAAGCTTCTTTCACTTTTTCGTAAGCCACTTCGGGGTCGTCGTCGCCATCGAGAATAATCATTTTTGCGCCACGATGTTCAACAATTTGTGGTGTTTTTTGCTCAAAAACTTTTAAAATGGCAACGCTACCAACTACTAAAAACGCTAATGTTGCCGCTATTTTCCAAAAATATCCCCCCCTTCCCGAAAGAATCGGGATTTCGTTCCTCAACAGTATTTTGAGTTTTGAGTTTTGGGTTTTGAGTTTTGGTATGCCCGTTTCAGTATTTTGAAGTTTTGGCATTTTAGAATCATCGAAAACGATGTCTTTTTCTTTTTCAAAAAACTGAAAAAGCGGCGCGTAAGATAGAAGGCGAGTGTCAACGTCTGAACCTTTGAAGTACCCCCTCAGTATTTGTTCCTCTTCAAGGCTCGTTTCGCCTGTGAAGTATTTTTCTATCAATTCATTTATGATGTTAAAAGTCATTGTATCAATTTTTTTTAAATTTTTTAAATTTGTGTTTATCCATTATCCATTAATCTGAAACTTTCTGCCGCCAACATTTTTTCTCGAATAAATTGCCTTGCTCTATGTAAATTCACTTTTACTTGTGGCATTGTCATTTCCAAAGCGGCTGAAATTTCGTCGTAAGTCATACCTTCAATGTCTCGCAAGTGCATCGTCAGTCGTTGTTTTTCGGGCAAATCCTGCATCCATTTTCTGACTCTATCTATTGCATCGCTTGTTTCTGTCGCATCATAAGGTGTTGATTCTGAATCAGTTAGTTGCAAAGCGTCACCGATTTCTGTTGTCCGCCGATGTTTTGAACGTATTTTATCAAGCGATAAATTGCGGGTCAAAGTCATGCAATAAGCCTCATGATTCAGAATCTCTTGCATGTCGGCGCGCTTGTTCCATACTTTTATGAAAACTTCTTGCACCACGTCTTCCGCCTCTGCCACATCGCCCGTCATGCGGAGCGCAAAACGATAGAGTTTGTCTTTAACACTGATGGCAAGCTTTTCAAAATTCATTATTAGGCATTTATAACACAACGACGAATCGCCTTGCGAGTTTGTTACAGAAGTTTTTGAAAAAAGTTAAAAATAATAAAAAAGCCGTGAACTGACCCCTCAGTATCCACGGCTTTTTTGAGCTGTTTTTTGTCATTCTGAACGCAGTGAAAGAAACTGTTTCCTACGGAATGACAAAAACAGTTTCTTTCACTGCGTTCAGA
>JANLQI010000052.1:0-15865 GCA_031367705.1 Saprospiraceae bacterium
CCGCCAGCCGATTCTATTTCCAATCTACTCCCCTCCTCTATTGTCGGTTTGCCCGAACATCGTATTCAAAATGTGCATTTGGAAAATATAAACATTACTTTCGGCGGTGGCGGCTCTAAAGACACTGCTTATATTGCGCCCAAAGATTTGAACAACATACCGGAACACCCCAAAGAATATCCTGAATTTTCGATGTTTGGCGAACTACCCGCTTGGGGCTTTTTCCTTCGTCATACTGAGGGGGTACATTTCAAACGCGTAACGTTGCGTTTGTTGGAAAAGGATTATCGTCCAGCCTTTATAACGGATGATGTTTTGAATTTGAGTAAAAAAGCCTTCATTATTCAACAATAATTTCACAGGCACACATACAAAAAATGCATCTTTACTGACCCTTTCTTGACCTCAAGAAGAAAGAATCTGCATATAAAAAAACTTACTTTTTTGTTGAACCTCGTCCTTGCCAAACTTCATGGTTGGTGAGGAGGAGGTTTATTTCCTAGATTCACATACATATATCTATATGTATATGCAATTTATATAAAAATTGTAACCTCAAATAAATTAGGCATTACTTGAATAGTAACGTATATAATTCGACTCTTTTGCCCTACAAAAGAATATCATTTTGTATTTTTTGAAAATAATGTAAAAATAAATTGAAAAATACTTTGACACATATAGATATCTATATACTTTCGCATCAGATTTTAAATCTAACACTACATCCTATTCTAAACGACATTAATTTCTAAATTATGAAACAAATTCTTTACGCACTCTCAATGTGCTTTCTATGCTTGATGAGCATAAGTTCCTTGAAAGCCCAGGACAAAAAGCCTGAAACTGCAGCTCCTCCACCAACACCAACAGTCGTAACTCTGTCAGGTTTTGTACGAGCTGACTATTTTTATGATTCACGCCAAACGGTAAATGCGCGTGAAGGTCACGTTCTTTTTGTGCCATCATCTATCAAGAAAGATTTGAATGGCAACGACATCAATGCCAACCCACAAATCAATATGTTGGCTATTCAATCGCGCCTAAAAGTAGGTGTTACAGGTCCTGAATTTTTTGGTTATAAAACTTCCGGAGCTATTGAAGCTGAATTTTTAGGGGTTGCCAATGGTGACATCAATGGATTGCGACTGCGCCATGCGTTTATGCAATTGACAGGCACTAAATCACAAATTACGATGGGACAAACATGGCACCCATTCTTTTCAACAGATTGTTACCCAGGTACTTACAGTTTCAACACAGGTTCGCCATTTGCGACGTTTAATCGTGTTCCGCAATTTCGGTTGTCATCAATGGGCAAAACCAAAGTTTTTGTTGTCTTAGCTACACAAAGGGACTTCAAAAATCAAGGAGCAGGTACAGATCCTACAAACACAACTATAGCCACAAATAGTTTTAGTGGTTTGAGTTTATCAGGTTTGCCTGAAGTTAATGTCGGTGTTTCTCATACTCTTGGCGGTTTAGCAATGGGTGCAACAATCAGCTACAAAACGATTAAGCCAAGTTTAGCCAATGGCTCTGGTTTGAAAACAGATGCAAAAATCGGCAGTATGGCTGCTCATGCTTATTTGAGATACAAAAAAGGGACAACGACTTTTAGAGTACAAACCATTTATGGTCAAGACCTTGGCGATATGTTGATGATTGGTGGTTATGGCATCAAAGACAGCGTTGGAAAAGACCCTTCGTACACACCTTTGGCAAGTTCGTCAACTTGGGCTGAAATTGAAGGTGGGAATGCTAAGCTCGAATGGGGTATTTTCGCAGGCTATTCTACCAACTTAGGTTTTAAAGACAATTTGAAAACGACAACAGGCATGAGCGGCTTTTTGACAGATATTAAAAAAGCTGTCCGCATAGCACCGCGTATCGGTTGGAAACAGAACAAAACAAAAATTGGTGTTGAACTCGAATACACACAAGTCACTCGGGGTACGTACAAGGCTGGTGATTCTAAAATTACAGAATTGGTGGCGGATTCAAAAACAAGCAACGTACGCTTACTCGTATTTGGTCAATACAATTTTTAATGTTTAATTTACGGTTACAATTTTAGATACCTAAAAACAATACCGAGGGGGTGTACTGACGAATGATACCCCCCTCAGTAAAACGAAAGAAAAACACACTTTAAATAGCAAAATCTAATTTTATAAAAAATTAAAAAAACTTAAGCTCTATGTCACAAAACAACCTGTCAACCCGTGCGCTCGGTACGGTGATTGCGTCTTCTTCCGTTGGTACTCTCATCGAGTGGTACGACTTCTATATCTTTGGCTCGCTCGCTAAAGAAATTTCGGTCCAGTTTTTCCCGTCCGACAATCCGACGGCGGCGTTTCTTTCGACTTTAGCAACATTCGCGGCTGGTTTTATTGTTCGACCTTTTGGCGCTTTGTTTTTTGGTCGTTTAGGTGACATAATTGGTCGGAAATACACTTTTTTAGTAACTCTACTTGTCATGGGTGGTGCTACATTTGCGATTGGTTTGATTCCTGGTTACAAAACGATTGGGGCATTAGCGCCTGCTTTGGTCTTGATACTGCGCTTATTGCAAGGTTTGGCACTGGGCGGAGAGTATGGCGGTGCTGCAACATATGTTGCCGAACACGCGCCCGCAAACAAACGCGGTTTCTGGACTTCCTGGATTCAAATGACGGCTACTGTCGGTTTGGCTGTTTCCCTAGTCGTCATCATCGCTTGTCGCTCCATGTTATCAAAAGAAGATTTTGCAGATTGGGGTTGGCGGATTCCGTTTTTACTGTCCATCATCATGATTGGCATCTCGGTCATCATCCGTTTGCGTATGAATGAGTCGCCCGTTTTTGCGAAATTAAAGGCAGAAGGTAAAACCTCTGCCAATCCATTGGCGGAGTCTTTTGGTAAAAAAGAAAATTTCAAAATGGTTTTGTTAGCTCTTTTTGGTGCAACAATGGGACAAGGAGTGGTCTGGTATTCAGGTCAATTTTTGTCACTCCAATTCTTCAAAGGTGCTTGTGCCGTTGATGCTCAACAAGCAGAAACATGGTTCGGTTGGGCTTTCATTTTGGCAACACCACTATTCCTTGTTTTTGCAAGTCTTTCTGATAAAATTGGTCGTAAGTGGATAATGATGGCAGGTATGCTTTTAGCTGTTCTGACAACCAAATCATTGTTCCAACAACTTAAAGCCATCTCAGATCCTGCTAATAAACAAGAATTAGTTGACCAAAAGGTAGAAAAACCAGCTACGTTTAAAATTGATGCTAAAACTAATGACACGACTTACACCATAGAAACAACCCGCAAATTTGCAGATGGTTCAGTGTTTATGACCAAAACAGACCGTTTAGCACCTGTTGATTCGATTGGAAAATCAGCTAAAATGGCTCCTAAAGTGGCATCAAAATCAATGAAATTGGGTGATTCAAATATGTGGTCAGTCATTGGTGTCATTTTTATACTAATGGTTTATGTCACAATGGTTTATGGTCCGATTGCCGCCTTCTTGGTTGAGTTGTTCCCGACACGTATTCGTTACACATCTATGTCTTTACCTTACCATATCGGAAATGGTGTGTTTGGTGGGCTTGTACCTTTTGTCGGTGCGCTTTTAGTCGCCTATTCCGTAACGCCTACAATGCCTTCTGGCGATATTTATGCGGGTTTGAGTTATCCTTTGGGCGTGGCTTTGTTGTGTTTCATCATCGGCGTAGTCTTCTTGCCAAATGGCGCAACGAATACCACACATGATGATTAGCAATCAGCCCCCTCAGTATTGTAATAAAAATAATAATTTAAATATTAAAAAAATATAAATAAAATGGGTATTATCAAAAGAATCGTCGGTGTCTTGTGCATGATTCTGGCACCCGTCGCCGCTTGGCTTTTGACAAGCGAAGGCATCAAAAAAATGGCCGCAGCAGCGCCTGCTGACAAAACAAATACAACAACACAATGGCTCATCCTCATCATCATCTTTCTGCCTGTCATGGCTGGCTTACTCCTTTTTGGATGGTATGCTGTTAAAGGTGAATTTGAAGATGTTACTTCTTAATAATCAATAACTTATCCATAGACATTCCTAAGTATTAAGACAAATTACTGTCTTATGCTTAGGAATCCTATGTCTATAAATAGCTATTTTGACTTGATTTCTATTTGGTTGTGTTTCCGTTTTTGCTTGTATCGGGCGGCTCAAAATGCCTTTAAGGAGTCGCTCCGATGCCAGCTGTTTTATCACCTTAACCTACAATAAAGTCCATGAATTTCACATCTGAAATCATGGACTTTATAGTAGATATGCACTGAAAGCACCCCCTCAGTATAAAACGCTTTTGGTGCGTAATCATACTTTTACATCATTGTTTTGCTTTCAATTTATCTACAAAAGCATACATAACAAGGCATAAAATGCCAATCATCGAACAAAAAATAATTGAAAATTCAGTACTGGCATTGTCCAATCCAGTTATTCGGCGATAAATTAAATACAACGCACCAACCGTCAATAGGGCACCAAAAATCAAGTAAAATAATTTCAAATTCATTTTTTACAGTTTTTATAATTAATAGCTTAAAGTATTGTAAATAAACGATTTACACTGCAATTTAGCAAATAAAAATGGATGGAAGACCCTTTTGAATGGTTAATTATTGATTAAAAAATTACTTTTAAAATATCTACTTTTACGACTTAAAAGAATGAATAAAATCATCTTTTAGTTTAAACATATTCGTTTACAGTCGTTAAAAAGTAGAGCAAAATGAATAGACTCATTGATATGTCAAGCAAACAATCGAAACTCATCGGTTTATTCCTCCTTGCAATGGTCTTGCTAAATTTCCCCTTGCTCGGTATTTTCAAACGTCCTTCATCCATTGGCGGAATTCCCTCGGTCTTTATCTATTTGTTTGCCGTTTGGTTAATCATTATACTTGTCATGCGTCAAAATGTATCTTCCACAATCACCAAAAGTAAAAAAGACAAAAAAGACGATTTATAAGTAGCTGAAAAAAATATAATTTTGCCTCTCATAATTTTTTGTTCTATTAATACCTGATTTGCAAATAATATCCTACATTTATCTTGCAAAAGAAAAAGCAAATTAATTTATATTTTTAGAACAAAAAGATGAATATAAACAACAAACAAAAGAAATCAAGCAAAATACTACTCGTTGACGATGAACCGAATATTCTCATAGCCCTTGAATTTCTGTTTGAAAACGAAGGCTATACTGTCCAAAAAGCACTCGATGGTCACCAAGCCCTTGAAAAAGCCGCTTCTTTCCAACCCAATATCATTGTTTTAGACGTTATGATGCCCGGCTTAGACGGCTTTGAAGTTGCCCGCCGCTTACGCCACATTGATGGTTTTGAAAACACCCAAATAATTTTCTTGACAGCAAAAGGCACACCCCAAGACAAATTGAAAGGTTATGACAGCGGTGGTGAAATATACATCACAAAACCTTTCGACAATGATGAACTACTACATACCATTAATGAAATAGTTGAATTTAGTTAACTATGAATATCAGCGTTTTTGTTGGCAGCTCGATTGCCTATATTTGTTTGCTTTTTGGCATCGCTTATTTTTCTGAAAAAAGAGCCAAAAAAGGTAAAAGCTTGGTTGCAAATCCATACATCTATGCCCTTTCATTAGCTGTTTTTTGTACCGCTTGGACGTTCTATGGCTCCGTCGGCAAAGCCTCGAGGTCGGGATTGGGTTTCCTGCCGATCTATTTTGGTCCAACCTTTTTCGCTCCACTTTGGATTATCGTTTTGCGAAAAATGATTCTAATTTCTAAATCTCAACGCATCACTTCGATTGCAGATTTTATTTCGAGTCGGTATGGAAAAAGTGCTTTTCTAGGAGTTTTGGTTACAATTATCGCTTTTTTGGGCATCATTCCCTATATTTCGCTACAACTGAAAGCTATTGCAGACAGTTTCAATATCCTTGCTTTTTCAACAACTACTTTGCAAAGCGGAAATACTGAGGGGTCTTCTTTTCTTTACAGCAATGCCTTTTTTACAGCTTTAACATTGGCATTATTCACCATCATGTTCGGCACGCGCAACCTTGAACCCAACGAAAGGCACGAAGGTTTGGTCGTCGCCATGGCATTTGAATCCATTGTCAAATTAATCGCTTTTTTAGCCGTTGGCATCTTTGTCACTTACGGCATGTACAACGGTTTTGGCGACTTATTCACGAAAGCCGCTGCCAATCCACAGACGGCTAAACTGTTGACACTCAACGAAGGCACATCGCCAAGCGAATGGTTTTGGCTTAGTATCGTCTCTTTGTCGGCGGTCATTTTGTTACCACGCCAGTTCCATATTGGCATTGTCGAAAATGCCAATCCGAACTTTGTGACCAAAGCCATGTGGCTTTTCCCGTTGTATTTGCTAATTATCAACATCTTCGTGTTGCCCATTGCCCTTGCGGGCATTTTGCAATTTGGGCACAATACAGCGATACATCCTGACAGTTATGTCCTCGAATTACCGATACTTTATGGTCAAAACGTTTTAGCATTATTTGTTTTCATCGGTGGTTTATCCGCCGCAACAAGTATGGTTATTGTCGAAACCACCGCTTTGAGCATCATGCTGTCCAACCACATCATTATGCCGCCGCTGGTCTCCATGTTTGCGAGACGAGACAATCAAAACGTCGGGGATTTCACCAAATGGGTCATTATTGCCAGGCGAATCACCATTTTTTTGATATTGATGTTGGCTTACAGCTATATGCGTACCATTGCGAGCAATCGAGAATTGGTCTCCATCGGTCTCGTTTCGTTTGTGGCAGTCATGCAATTTGCACCCTCAGTATTTATCGGACTTTTCTGGAAAAGGGCGACCAAATCGGGTGCAATTGCGGGTCTATTGGCAGGTTTTTTTATTTGGCTCATCACTTTGCCGCTGCCTACCTTAGCCGAGTATAATATCCTTTCAACAAGTATTATTACTGAAGGGTACTTCAGTATTTGGTGGTTGAAACCTTTTGCACTTTTCGGTCTCGAAGATTTTGACCATATTTCTCACGCTGCTTTTTGGAGCATGTTCTTCAATATCGGTTTCTATTTTGGTGTCTCTATTTATACAAAACAAAGCAAATTGGAAGCTTCACAAGCAGATTTATTTGTCAATATTTATAAATATATCAATGCGGGCGCAGAGGTAGAAGTATTACGTAGGGAAGCGAAAATGGATGATTTACTGTTTCTGATGAATCGTTTTCTCGGTGAGGATCGAACACGTATTTTGCTCAAAACCTTTGAAGAAGAGAACAATGTCAACCTTTCAAAAATAACGATTGCCAATGCAGAGTTGATTAATTATGTTGAAACCATTCTCGCAGGTGCTTTGGGCGCTTCTTCGGCGCGCATCATTTTAGTTTCAGTCGTCAAAGAAGACCCTATTAGCCTTGATGAAATGTTGGAATTACTGGATCAAACACAGGAAATCATCATTTCAAACCGAAAATTGGAGCAAACAACTCAACAACTGCAAGCCGCAAATCAGCAATTGAAAGAACTTGACCGCTTGAAAGCTGATTTTATCACCACTGTCACGCATGAATTGCGGACACCGATGACTTCCATTAGGGCTTTATCCAAAATTTTAAAAGACAATAAAAATATTTCTGAAGAGAAAAGGGAGACTTTTCTCAATATTGTTGTTGATGAAACGGAGCGCATAACCCGCCTTGTTAATCAGGTTTTAGATATTGAAAAATTTCAATCCAACACAAACAATTGGCGTGATGAACAAATTAATCTCACCGATTTGATAAAGAGTGCTTTTACTGGTTTCGTACCTGCTTTTCAAGAAAAAAACATAAAAAACGAACTGATTCTACCTGAAATGCCCTTGTTTTTTCAAGGCGACAGCGACCGCATCATGCAAGTCGTCGTCAACCTTTTGTCAAATGCCTTAAAGTTCACACCTACTGAGGGGGGGCATATTGTAGTGCGACTGTATCAAAAAAACGACACTATTTTTCTAAAAGTCAGCGACAACGGTATCGGTATTGCAAAAGAAAAACAAGAGATGATTTTCGAGCGATTTACGCAAATTAATAACCCTAAAATGGGTAAACCACAAGGCAGCGGTTTGGGATTATTTATCACAAAACAAATCGTTAACCATTATGGCGGAAAAATCAGTGTCGAAAGACCTATCGGTGAAGGAACGACTTTTATTATTCAATTGCCGGCTACTATACCTAAACTCAATTTTTAAACAATATAGGATGTTGCTCATCAAAATCAGTCGCATCTTGAAAAGCCTTAGCAACAGATAAAATCGTTGCATCATCAAACAAATTACCCAAAAAAGAAATACTCATCGGGTGTCCATTCTGAAAACCATTGGGTACAACCACCACAGGTTGCCCCGTCAAATTGGTAATCGCTAAAATATCGCCTTCAAAACTCGGCATAATCACACAATCGTACCCCCTCAGTAAATCATTGATTTCCAACATCATTTTAGTGCGCAAACGATTGGCATTGATGTATTCGACGGCAGGAATGAACCGCGCTGCGCGAAAATTGTTGGGCCAAGAAAAACGGCTCTGGCTTGTTAGTTCATCGTCTAAATTGGTGCGCGTCATTTCATCAAAAGCAGCAGCAGCTTCACTTTGCAACACAACACCCATAATGCGAGTCGGTACGGTCGTTTTCCATTCAAGCGGTATCAATTTGACACCCATTTTTTCAAAAGTTTCTAAAGTACGCCATTCGTTTCTGTCTTTTTTCAAGGAATCGAATAGGTTTTTAGGGTAAGCAATGCGTAATTTTGATAAATCTATCGTATTTGTGTAGGCAAAAGGCACATTGACTGCCGCTTTGTCACCTTCCACTGAACCGCCATTGATGGCTTCAAAAACGATAGCCGCATCGTAAGCCGAGCGTGTAATGGGTCCAATTTTGTCCAAACTCCAACACAATGTCATCGCTCCTGCCCTATTCACACGACCAAATGTCGGGCGCAAACCCGTCGTGCCACAACGTGTTGATGGTGAAACAATCGAGCCTTGCGTCTCCGTTCCCAAAGCAAAAGGCAAAAGACCCGCCGACACTGCCGAAGCCGAACCCGCAGACGAGCCACTCGACCCTTGCTTCAAATCCCAAGGATTGCGCGTAATGCCCCCATGCCAAACATCGCCCATTGCGAGCGAACCCATAGACATTTTAGCAATCAAAACAGCTCCCGCATTTCTTAATCGTTGAACAACAGCGGCATCTTCATCAAATTTTTGTTCTTTATAAGGTGCTGCACCCCAAGTTGTTAGGGTATTTTTAACAGAAAACAAATCTTTTACACCATAAGGAATACCATGTAGCATACCGCGATATTTGCCTTTGGCTATTTCTGCATCGGCTTGTGCTGCTTCTTTCATAGCAATATCTTCTGTCAAACTGATGACGCAATGAAGCGTATCGCTGTACTTTTTCAGGCGGTCAATAAAAAAACGAGTCATCTCAACAGAGGTCATTTTCCTGTTTTTGATTAAACTGGCTAATTGAGGAATAGAATAATAAGCCAAATCTGCCTTGTTTTGAGGCAAATTTATACTTTTAGGTATGTCCCAAACAGTTGGTTTGAGGTTTTTTTTAGAAAAATCAATGGGTTTTACTGAGGGGTTGAAATACAAAGCGGGCGCAACGGCATTTTCCAATTTTTGAGCGTGCATGACTTTATAAGTCATCAAATAGTTTTGGGCTTGGGTGATAAGAGAATCACGTTCTGCGTCAGTCAATTCGATGTCAATAAGTTTTTCAGCAATGGAGACATCTTGTTGAGTGATTTTGTTTTGTGCAAAAACAGGACTAAAGAAAAGCAGAATGAGACTTGTAAAAATTGATTTCATGATGAATGTAGGTGTTGATGAATAATTGAATATTTTATTTAGCAAAGAAAAGAAATTTAACTAAAAAGTTAAACTTTAAAATTAAGCATAAAATACGCCTAAAATGCTGCAATTATAACATAAAATTACTTTAAAATGATCTAACTAAAAAATCAAAACTTAAAAAAAGGTTTGATTAAAACGAAATCACCCCGAACTTTTACAAAGCCCGAGGTGATTCAGATATAGACAATTTACTATTTTTACTTCTTTACAGTTGGCGAACCTTCCATAATCGCTTCCACTACTGAGGGGTCGAGTAAGGTTGAAATATCGCCCAAATTAGAGACATCTCCCTCGGCAATTTTCCTTAGAATCCGTCGCATAATCTTACCTGAACGGGTTTTGGGCAAACCTTGAACAACCTGAATGATGTCAGGTTTAGCAATGGGTCCAATTTGTTTGGTAATTTCAATCAAAACCTCATCTTTAAATGCTTGCACGCTTTTTACATGTCTATCCGTAATGATGAAAGCATAAATGCCTTGTCCTTTAATATCGTGTGGATACGCCACAACAGCGGATTCAATAACGAAAGGATGTTTACCAATGGCATCTTCAACTTCTGCGGTACCGATACGGTGTCCCGAAACATTTATAACATCGTCTACCCGACCTATGATGCGATAATAGCCGTCTTCGTCACGTTTTGCGCCATCGCCTGTGAAATAATAGCCTTTATAAGGGCCAAAATACACCTCTTGGCAGCGTTTATGGTCGCCATAAGTCGTGCGAATCATACTTGGCCAAGGGTATTTGATGCACAAAAGACCTTCGACATTATTGCCTTCAATTTCCTTTCCTTCGGGTGTCAATAAGCACATTTGAACACCTGGAAGCGGTAAAGTTGCCATCGTTGGCTTAAAAATCGTGACGTTTGGAATGGGCGAAATCATAATACCACCCGTTTCCGTTTGCCACCAAGTATCCACTAATGGGCAGCGGCTTTTGCCGATGTAGCGGTTGTACCAATGCCAAGCCTCTTCGTTTATGGGTTCCCCGACCGACCCAATCAATTTCAATGTACTCAACGAATAAGGCGCAACATATTGTAAACCAGCACCCATCAAAGCGCGAATTGCGGTTGGTGCTGTATAAAAATGAGTCACTTTTAATTTGTCAATGGTTTCCCAAAATCGTCCAGCGTCAGGATAGGTGGGTACACCTTCAAACATAACAGTTGTCGCACCTGCCAACAAAGGGCCATAAACGATGTAGGAATGTCCCGTAATCCAACCAATATCAGCGGTACACCAAAACACATCGTTGGCTTCCATCTGGAAAACTTGATTGAAAGTATAATGCGTATAAACCATGTAACCCGCTGTCGTATGGACGACACCTTTGGGTTTGCCTGTCGAACCAGAAGTGTAAAGGATGAATAACATATCTTCTGCGTCCATGGTCACAGCTTCACATTCGGTTGAGGCTTTAGCCATTTCGTCGTGTCCACATTTGTCACGTCCTTCTTTCCAGTTGACGAAATTGCCTACTCTTTTGAACACAATAACGGTGGATACTGAGGGGGTCTTTGCAACTGCTTCATCAACGATATTTTTCAAAGACATTTCTTTATTGCCTCTAAAAGCACCGTCTGCAGTAACAATAACCTTAGCTTCGGCATCATTGATACGGTCAGCGAGTGCTTGAGCTGAAAATCCACCAAAAACGATGGAGTGTATCGCTCCAATTCGTGCACAAGCGAGCGTCGCAATGGCCAATTCAGGAATCATGGGCATATACAAGCACACACGGTCGCCTTTGACAACGCCATAACTTTTCAAAACGTTGGCAAATTGGCATACTTTGGCGTGCAATTCCCGATAGGTCAATGTTATGCCATCATCATTGGGGTCGTTGGGTTCCCAAATAATGGCAGCTTTGTCGCCCTGTGTTTCAAGATGGCGGTCTAAAGCATTTTCTGTAATGTTCAATTGTGCGCCTGCATACCATTCGACTTTAAAGTCATTGAAATCCCAATCAACGACTTTGTCCCATTTTTTGCGCCAAACAAAACCTTCTGCTTGTTCAGCCCAAAATCCTTCAGGATTTTCTACGCTGTGTTTGTACGTTTTTTGGTATTGCTCAAACGATTTTATTAAGTTAGTCATAAGTCTGAATTTTAATGTTTTATAATGATTTGCAAAAGTATATATAAATCTATATACTTAGATAACTTAGGTGAAAAAAATTTGACATTTCGTAAAATGCCAAATTTTAATTCGCCAGAAGGCTATACGACTTCGCAAAACGCTGTTTTAAAAGCTTACAAAACCACCAATTTTGACAGATATTTCGCCTCAATACTGAGGGGGGTATTTAACTGCGAATCGCTTCAACTGGATCCATACGCGAAGCACGCAAAGCAGGTATAAATCCAGAAATTACACCCGACACTACCGCCACAATAAAAGTGACAACGATATTCGACAACGAAATATACATCTCAAAAGCACTAATCATGGACACTAATTTCAAAACGCCCCAAACCGCTACAAGTCCCATCAAACCGCCAATCAAGCACAAAACAACCGATTCAATCAAAAATTCAAGCAAAATAGCGTTTTGTTTTGCACCTAAGGCTTTTTTAATACCGATGATGTTTGTCCGTTCTTTAACAGATACAAACATGATATTGGCAACACTAAAAATCCCTACGAGCAAGGCAAATCCGCCAATTATTAAACCGACAACATTCAAAGCACCAAAAACAATGGCTAAAGGTTCAGCAAACATGGTCATTGAATTCATCGCAAAATTCTCTTTTTCACTGGGTTTGATATGACGTGTTTTACGCATTGTAACAATAATATCGTCTTTAAGTCGCTCCTCTGTAATCCCTTCGTTTGCTTTGATTTGCAAGTTCCCACCAAACATACGATTGGGTTTAACATTGACTATTGACCGTGCTAATTCAAAGGAAATCATTGCCACATTGTCGTAGTTCATTATTTTTATCAAATCCTTTCCAGATTCTTTCAAAACGCCAACCACAACCATATCACGTCCAAAAACCTTGACCTCACGTCCGATTGGGTCGCCTTCATCGCCAAAAAGCTCTTTGGCAACTTTATAACCTAAGACAACCCGTCTGGCACCTGAATGGTATTCCTGTGGTGAAAAAAAACGCCCCGACTCGTATTCCATACTGTGAAAATTATCGTAATCATCGGTTACAGCCACGCCATAAGCCCCTTCAACGCTGTTCTTTAGATGCTTTAGAGTCGTAGCACCAACAAAAAGGGAATAGACAACGGACTTTGCAGTCGTCAGATTCTCTGACAGATTTTTATAATCCGCAAAATTCGGGTTTGGACGGCGAGCATATTTCCAATAGTTTTCCCCAGGGTTTTCGTTCCAAGGCATTTTGGAGATATAAATAACGTCATTGCCCAACTTAGAAAAGCTGCGGCGCACATTGTCTTCCAAGGAGTCAACGGCTGATTTGACTGCGATGATGCAAAAAATACCTATCATAACGCCCAAAAGCGATAGAAATGACCGCATTTTGTTGGTCATCAATTGTTGGAAGGCTTGTTTGAAACTTTCGCGTAAGACGTGCATAAGTAATGATGAATGATGAGTGTTAAATGATGAATGTCCTAAAAGGCATTTACGTCACAATTTTGCAAAAAAATAGGGATTTCACCTATTTAAAATAGATGAATCTCCTTATTCTATCTGCAAACGTGCAGAAAATAAAAAGTTTGAGATTGATTTACGCCCATTTCGTTCAAAATATCTACTTTTGACGCTTAGTGAAACCTATATTTTTTATTTTGAAATTCAAAAAATTATGTCAATAGTCAATCGTGCAGCCGCAGAACTGAAAGGCGACCGTGTTATTTGGGCAATCGTCGCAGTGCTTGCTTTGTTTTCCATACTTGCCGTTTACAGTTCCTCAAGTATGGTCGCATTCCAAAAACGCAGTGGCAATACAGAATTTTACCTCATAAAACAAGTTATGATTCTGAGTGTTGGCTTAACTCTAACCTATTTTGCCTATCTACTTAACTACAAAAGGTATAGTATGTGGGCGCCATATATGCTTGCCGTTGTCGTGCCTCTTTTAATGTTGACATTAGCCATTGGCACTGAAATAAACAATGCCACGCGTTGGCTTATCGTTCCAGGAATTGGTTTGTCTTTTCAGACTTCTGACTTAGCAAAAATCGCACTCATCACCTATATTGCCCGTTCAATAACAGCCAAACAAGACCATATTTCTGATTTCCAGAGTGCTTTTATACCCATTATTGTACCCATTATCATTGTTTGTTTACTCATTGCCCCTTCTGACCTTTCCACAGCATTGGTTATTTTCGTTACCTGTATGCTCATGATGTTCATCGGACGTGTCGCGATGCAATACATTTTGCTGCTGATTTTTTGCGGATTTGTCTCCTTTGCAGGTCTTATTGTTATTGATAGAGTCAAACCAGGCACCATACGAACTGAAACATGGGTCAATAGGACTCGTGATTTTATCGTAAACTCAGACGGTCAACCTCAAACACAACTCGCAAAAATGGCGATTGCCAAAGGCGGTTTCTTTGGCAATGGTCCAGGCAATTCCATTCAGAAAAACTTCTTACCTATGGCTTATACCGATTATGTGTATGCCGTTATCATTGAAGAATATGGCTTAATAGGCGGCTTTTTAATCATGGGTTTGTACGTCCTTTTGTTTATGCGCGTCGTCCGATTGGTCACCAAATCCCCTAAAACCTTTCCCGCCATGCTTGCCATGGGCTTGTGTCTCATTCTCACGATACAAGCCTTAGCGAACATGGCCGTCAGCGTCCATCTCGTCCCTGTCACGGGTCTGCCCATGCCCATGGTCTCGATGGGCGGCACGTCCCTCTTGTTCAGTTGCATCGCTTTAGGTATGATATTGAGCGTCTCAAAATTTATAGAATCTGAAAAATGAGTAAACTTTTACGAGGTTTCTACCGTATTTTCATCAAAAATCGCTTCATTCGTTGGACTTGGATGCTGGCACTCCTCCTTTTTGGTGTTCGGTATGCCACTGAACGCGGCTTGGCTTGGAAAAAGACACCCCTCAGTAAAACGGTTGTTTCGATACCATCTGCATCCGTTTCTTCTTTCACAATCAGACGTGGAGAAGACGATGAAATGACTTTTACACTTGCAGATACAGGCTGGTTGGTCGTCAAAAACAATGTCACTTTGCGTTTGCCGATTGACTCCGTTCAGCCCTATTTATCTATTTTTGAAAAAATGGACGCTGTTAACATCAACGTCTTAAATGATGTGGAGTTTGAACAACTAAATGGCAAGCAACATTCAGAAATAACGGTTACGCAGTCGAATAATAAAAACCATTCTTTTTCAGTCTTTTACACTGAAAAAGACACATTTTCAAACAACCTTATTACATATATAAAGTTGCCAAACGAAAATGCTTTACAAGGCATAAAAGGCGACTTATTATCTGTTTTCAATAAAAACTTTGATGATTATAGAGATAAAACGCTTTTGAATTTCGCAAAAGACAGCATTATTTCTTTGCGTTTTTTGTCGGCTTATGACTCAATTGCCATAGTTCGACGTAACAATATTTGGGTTCCCAATAATAGTTCATACCGTCTTATGCAAAATGAATTTCAACAATACCTTCAAAACCTTTTTATACTGAGGGGGTCAAAATTCTTTGATGGTGACCGCGATATTTTGACACAGCCTAAAATTCAAAATCAACTTATCGTTTATTTGTCCTCTGATACAATAGTTTTAACCAATTACAAGTTAGAAAAAGGTTATATTTTACACTCAACTCAAAACAATGATGCGTATTTTTGGTTTGATTCAACGACAGATGTATTTCCTGATATTTTAAGTTTTTTAATTAAAAAATAGTTGAATAGGTATAGTAAACAGAAAATTTACATAGTTTATTTTTTTTGCAAAAAAAAT
>JANLQI010000193.1:0-5892 GCA_031367705.1 Saprospiraceae bacterium
TTAGGTACTGAGGGGGATGCAATTGGAAAAATACTGGCAGATGTTGAACGCAATTTTAGGCTTGACAATCCTGCGGCGAGTGTTCCTGCGCTTGTTTCAGCTATGAAATTGATTGAAAAAATTAAAGACCCTTTTTGGAAAAACAGAAAATTGGGTGAAATTACAGATATAATCCGTTGGTGTTCAGGGCTTTATCTTGAAGTTGCAACAGGTTCGGCTTCGTCTGTGCCAGGTCAAACGGTTGATTTTACGATTGAAGCAGTGAATCGTTCTGCGGCAAATGTGAAATTGACTTCTATTGAGTTTTTGGGTTTGAAACGCGATACGGCGCTCAATTTTGACATGAAAAACAATGATAGGAAATTGTTTCGTATGAAAATGATGATTCCTACGGATATTGCCTATACAAGTCCTTATTGGCTCAACGAAAAGGCTTCGCTCGGTTTGTATCGTGTGGACAATCAATTACTGAGGGGTCTGCCCGAAACGCCGCGTGTGATACGTGCTAAATTCAACCTCGTTGTGGAAGGTCAACCGATGACTTATGAGACGAATATTGTGAATCGTTACGACTTACCCGCAAAAGGAGAATTGTATCGTCCGTTTGAAGCGACCCCCTCCCTATTTGTCAATTTGATGGAGCAAGTCCTTGTTTTCGGCGATAATGAAGCCAAAGAAGTGGGTTTTATCGTCAAAGCAGGTGCGGATGGTGTGGAAGGTATGCTCAAACCCGAAGTGCCTAATGGCTGGTCATTAGAGCCCGTTTCTCAAAATTTCAAATTGAAACTAAAAGGCGAAGAGGCTGCTTTGACCTTCAAACTGACACCACCAAAAGGAGAAAGCGAAGCAACGATTGTTTCAAAAGCCTATTTAAAAACAGGCAATGATTACGCTGCTGTGCCGACAAAATCGGTTCGCATTATCGAATATGACCACATACCAACACAGACCGTTTTGCAACCATCAGAAGCTAAAATTGTAAAGTTGGATATCAAAAAACGTGGTATCAATATTGGTTACGTCATGGGCGCAGGCGACGATATGCCCGCGTGTTTGGAGCAAATCGGTTATCAAGTGACTGAAATCAAGGACGCTGACTTTCAACATGAAGGAAAATTGCAAAGTTTTGATGCCATTGTGGTCGGTATTCGGGCTTACAATACAAAGGAAAAATTGAAGTTTTATAATGATAAACTCTTGAAATACGTCGAAAATGGCGGTACAATGGTTGTGCAATACAATACCGCTGGGCGTGATTTGCAGTTGCAACAGTTTGGTCCTTATCCTTTCAAGCTCGGTCGTGGGCGGACAACAGAAGAAGATGCACCCGTTCGTATTTTGAAACCCGAACACCCTGCTTTAAACATGCCTAACAAAATAACGGCAAAAGATTTTGACGGTTGGGTTCAAGAACGCGGCTTGTATTTCCTCTCGGAATGGGACGGCAAATATGAAGCTCTTTTGAGTTGTAATGACACCAACGAAAAGCCAGAAGACGGTGGTTTGGTGGTCGCCAAACATGGTAAAGGTTGGTATGTTTATACAGGCTATTCGTTTTTTAGAGAGATGCCGATGGGTGTGCCGGGGGCGTATCGGTTGTTTGCGAATTTGTTGTCGTTGGGTAAGGTGTTGCCTTAAATTTTAAAAAAATATTACGAAAGTGAGCAGATGATTTTAATGTCATCTGCTCACTCTAAATAATTGAAATTTAAACTTTTATATAATGATGAAGCCAAAAGATTCAGAAAAAACATGGTGGGATGAAAAACCGCCGATATTCAAAACATGGCGACAGATGTATATTTTCGTCCTTGTTTTTCATGCTGTGGTGATTGCAGCATTTTATGCTTTTACGTTGGCGTATTCGTAAATACACCCCCTCAGTAAAAAGCACAAAAAAGGGATAAAATGTCGCCATTTTACCCCTTTTTTTTATTTCCGAAATTTAAAATTTAAGCTGTAACTGCCTCGCCGTACAACTCCTCGCGCAACGCTTTGATACGTGGGCTGTGGACATATTCGCCATACGTCATCAATTGGTCAATCACACCGTTTGATGTGATTTCGATGATGCGATTGCCGACGGTATCAAGGATTTGATAGTCATGGCTTGTGAAAATCATATTGCCTGTGAAGTCTTTCATGCCATTATTGAGGGCAGTGATACTTTCAAGGTCAAGGTGATTGGTTGGTTCGTCCAAAATAGTGAAGTTAGGGTTTGCCAACATCGCTTTTGACATCATACAACGCACCTTTTCACCACCCGACAAAACACTCGCCATTTTAAAAACCTCTTCACCACTGAACAACATACGACCTAAGAAACCACGAATGAATGACTCTTCTTTTTCTTTTGAAAACTGACGCAGCCAATCAATGAGGTTCATGTCGTTGGTGCCAGTAAAGAATTTTGTATTGTCGTTGGGCAAATACTGAGGGGATATGGTTTGACCGTAAGAAAACTTGCCCGTAAAGTTTTTGTCTTCTCCTGAAATGATATTGAAAAAGGCGGTTGGTACGTTGGCATTGCGACAAAGAATCGCAACTTTTTCACCTTTATTCATTCTAAAACTGATGTTTTTGAATAAATATTCGCCATTTCCCCCAATTTTTGACAAATTTTCACATTCGAAAATAACATCACCTGGGTCACGTTCAGGTTTGAAGTTGATAAAAGGGTAGCGACGACTTGAAGGTCGCATATCTTCCAAATTCAATTTATCTAATGCCTTTTTACGGCTGGTAGCTTGTTTCGATTTCGAAGCATTGGCGGAGAAACGAGCGATAAACTCCATCATTTCAGCGCGTTTTTGCTCTACTTTCTTATTTTTATCCGCCATCTGACGCGTTAACAATTGACTTGTTTCGTACCAGAATGTATAGTTACCTGTAAATAAACGGATTTTGCCGAAATCAACGTCCACAACGTGCGTACACACCATGTCCAAGAAGTGACGGTCATGGGAAACAACAATGACTAAGTTTTGGTAGTCTGCGAGGAAATCACACAACCATTCAGTTGTTTCAGCGTCCAAGTCATTGGTCGGTTCGTCCATCAACAAACAGTCAGGATTACCGAAAAGGGCTTGTGCCAAAAGGACTTTGATTTTGTCTTTACCGCTTAATTCACGCACCAAAGAGTCGTGCAACGATTCTTTGATACCCAAATTGGAGAGCAATTCAGCCGCATCAGACTCTGCCATCCAGCCGTTCATTTCGCCAAATTCGGCTTCGAGTTCGGCGGCGTGCATAGATTCTGCTTCCGTTGCATCGGGATTGTCGTAAATGGCATTTTTCTCAATCATGATATCATAAAGGCGTTTATGCCCCATCATGACGGTGTCAATGACCTTTACATCGTCGAAAGCAAAGTGATTTTGAGATAAAATCGCCATACGATTGCCAGGTTCAATACTGACTTCGCCGCGATTAGGCTCAATTTCGCCTGACAAAATTTTGATAAAAGTAGATTTGCCCGCGCCATTTGCACCAATGACACCATAGCAATTACCTTTTGTGAATTTGAGGTTGACCTCATCGAATAGAACGCGTTTGCCGAATTGCAACGCTACATTATTGACCGTAAGCATGAATAACCGATTATTAAAAGGATGAAATATGAATGATGAAATATGAGAATTAGACATATTTCAGTAAAAAATGAAGGAGAATACTGAGGGGGTCTCTAACAGGATATTGACCGTTTCAAAATTCAAATAAATCATTTTTTGCGGCGCAAAGGTAGCAAAAGAAAACCGTTTGACCATGCACGAATCATGGTCAAACGGTTAAAAAAGAAGAAAAAATTACTTATTGACTCAATATCCGTTGTTGCCGAAGCAATACGCTAAAGTAAAACCGCCAAACATATACCAATCATTTTTTTTCGGATTCCCTGTTTTACTCACGCCATCGAGGTAATCTGAAAAAGTAAGGCGTGTACCCCATTCGATACCCAAAGACACAGCTTCTCCAAATTGCACTTTAAAACCTAAGCCCATCGGGAAGGCTGGCACAATACTCGTAGCACCAGCTTCTGGAAATGGATAGGGACGTGTATCGGGTGGTGCCGTGGGTTCGCCGTCATTAGAGGCAATGCCCAATCCTGCAAAAATGTAGGGATTAAACAGCGTACTGGCACCTTGGAAATTGTTTTCATTACTTTGACCTAAGAAATTGTATTCACTTACAACAGAAAATTCACGAATGGTTGATTTGAATGTAAAACCACGATAACGCGTTCCTGGGTCAGAAGACCGTAAATCAGAACCCGTCAATTTTCCTTGTATAAAATTGCCTCGAATGGTCAGAAAACGATTGGGCGTATAGCGCAAAAAGGCGCCAAAAGCGGGTTGTGTTTCTTGCCAGCGCAGTGTACCATCGGCAAGGTCTCCTTGATAATTGCAAGCTCCGAGAAATAGGCCTGTTTCAAATTGGGCATTACAGAGGGGTAAGCACAGAACAAATGCGATGACTGTTAATTTAATTTTTTTCAATAACTGCAACATTACTTTGCGTTTTTTATGTGATTGAATTATAAGAATGCCAAATACAACATAACAAGAGTTTGTTGTCTAAATATTTGAAAATCATTTACTTATGATATAGAAAACAGACGATTTACTTATTTCAATTATCTATAACGGACAAAAGTAGTAAAGAGATTCAGCATTTATTTTGTTTGATAAAAAGTTAACACATAACTCAATAATTATATTCCTAAATGAAAATTGTACTTCTTTGGTCAATTTTGAGACTTTTACATTTATAGCATGATGAAATTTGTAGTTTTGCATTTTTTAGTATCTCCTAATGCTCAAAATACTGAGGGGGAGATTGATAAACCTTTTTTTATGTTTTTTATAGATAAAAAATAATACGATGCCATTAGATCAATACGATGTAGATAATGAACCTGACAACAAGTCCGATAAAGAACCTGAATATGAAGTAAAAAAGAAAGATGAGATGTCCTTTTGGGAACACCTCGACGAGTTACGTGCGCGTATCATTCGGGCTTTGATAGCCATTACAGTAGGCGTTATTATTGTATTTGCTATGGGCGAATGGTTTTTTGACATGATTATTTACGCGCCGATTAATAAAGATTTTCCGACCTATAAATTTATGTGCGATTTGGCACAGAAAACGGGCATGCAGGATCTATGCCTCGCACCGCCTTCGTTAAGTTTATTTACGACAGAAATCGGTGAAGTATTTTTTAAGCACATGCAAGTTGCCATGATTATTGGTCTTTTAGGTGCAATACCCGTCGTTTTCTGGCAATTTTGGCTCTTTATTAAGCCAGGACTTATGGAAGAAGAGGTCAAAGCCGCACGTGGTTTTGTGACTATTTGCTCTGCATTGTTCATTGCAGGTGTCATGTTCGGGTATTTTATTATCACGCCTTTTGCCGTTTCCTTTTTAGCGAATTATAAAATGGCAGGAGTCGGTGGCACGGCTTCACTTGATTCCTACATTGGCTATTTGACGATGTTTACACTACCGATTGGACTTGTTTTTGAGTTGCCCGTCATCATCTTTTTCTTAGCACGGATTGGTATAGTCAGTTCAACAATGTTGTCTCAATACCGCAAGCATATGGTTGTTGTCTTGCTTTTGGCAGCAGGTATCATCACGCCATCGCCAGATGTTGTTTCTCAATTATTGGTCTTTGTACCGCTTTATACACTGTTTGAAGTGGGCATCATTGTCAGTAAAAGAGTAGAGAAAAAGAGAGCGTTAAAAGTTGATAATGGATAATGGATAATGGATAATGGATAATGGATAATGGATAATGGATAATGGATAATGGATAATGGATAATGGATAATGGATAATGGATAATGGATAATTTACAGTTATTATCCATTATCAACTATCCATTATCCA
>JANLQI010000053.1:0-2092 GCA_031367705.1 Saprospiraceae bacterium
GTTTTTTTTGCAAAAAAAACATAAAAAAACCATCCATTTTCCGTCTACTATACCTTGTCTGCAAATTTCCCAAAATTCATCTTACTTTACGTCTCTTTTCATTTAAAAAATATAAAATCATGCGTTTTCTATTGCTCTTCGTCTCCTTTCTACCACTTTCTTTAATGGCTCAAACAGACCATATTGAGGTCGTACAATTCAACCACATCGCCCTGCACGTCAAGGATATTCCGACAAGTGTAAAGTTTTATGGTGAAACATTGGGCTTGCCGCCTGTTGAAATCCCCGATTCTTTGAAAAGCATTCGAGCGTGGTTTCAATTGGGGAACACACAAATGATTCACTTATTGGCAGGTCGCACCGAGCCAGTTGTCAATGACCGCAACGGGGGACATTTTTCTCTTTTTGTCAAATCCATTGATTCAACATTGGTATTTTTGAAAAAAAACAATATTCCTTACCATCTTCAAGTCCGTTTTGGCGGTGTCAAACAGATTTATTTTGCTGACCCAGACGGTTATTTGATTGAATTGAACGAATGGCAAGCCTTGCGAATTAAGAAAAAAGAGTAAAAGAAATAAATCTAATGACGTTAGGGAAACTTTTATAATTTCCCTAATGTACTCTTGCTGCCCAAAAATGACTTAATAAAATATCTTAAAAGTAAAATTTGACTTAAATTAATTTATTTAAAAGTCAAATTTAAACAAAATACTTGGTTTCACCAAAATATTTCTTTACTTTTGTGCTTAACAAATCCGTTTTATTATTTCAATCAATTAAATATCTAAGCATGGAACAGGTCACAGCAGTCGGCGCACCTTTAACGAAAACACAAACAGCCATTGACAGAGAGCATCAATATGGCGCACACAATTATCATCCTCTACCCGTCGTCTTGGAACGTGGTGAAGGCGTGTTTGTCTGGGATGTAGAAGGAAAGAAATACTTCGATTTCCTA
This sequence comes from Saprospiraceae bacterium, assembly GCA_031367705.1. Lineage (GTDB taxonomy): Bacteria > Bacteroidota > Bacteroidia > Chitinophagales > Saprospiraceae > JAAFJT01. The sequence goes on from JANLQI010000053.1 coordinate 962, forward strand.
TCTGCCTATTCTGCTGTTAATCAAGGACATTGTCACCCACGTATTATAGATGCATTGAAGAAACAAGCGGAGAAGTTGACATTGACTTCACGCGCCTTCCACAGCAATTTGCTCGGCGAATTTGAGGAATACATCACCAAACTCTTTGGTTTCGACAAGGTTTTGTTGATGAATTCAGGCGTTGAAGCCGTCGAGACAGCCATGAAATTAGTCCGCAAATGGGGTTATCAAGTCAAAGGTATTCCTGCCAATCAAGCAAAAATCGTGTTTGCCACAGGTAATTTTCATGGTAGAACGCTGTCTGTTGTTTCTGCCTCAACTGACCCATCGAGCCGCACAGGTTTTGGTCCATTTATGGACGGTTTGGAAATCGTTGAATACAACAACTTAGCTGCTTTAGAACGTTTGTTGGCAACCGACCCACACATTGCAGGCTTCATAGTTGAACCGATACAAGGCGAAGCAGGTGTACTTGTGTCAGATAACAACTATCTCCCAGGCGTTGAACAACTCTGCAAAGAGTACAACGTACTTTTTGTCGCAGATGAAATACAAACAGGTATTGCCCGCACTGGTCGAATGTTGGCGACAGAAGGCGACGAAAACACCCCCTCAGTAAAACCCGATATTTTGATACTCGGTAAAGCCATGTCAGGCGGTGTGTTCCCTGTTTCAGCCGTTTTGGCAAACGATGATATTATGTTGACGATTAAGCCAGGCGAACATGGTTCTACTTATGGCGGCAATCCACTCGCTTGTGCTGTTGCTCAAGCCGCTTTACAAGTGGTTTTAGATGAAAATTTGGCAGAAAATGCCGATAAAATGGGCAAAATATTCCGTCAAGGGCTTGAAGACATTGCTACACGCAACAGCATTATTACCTTAGTACGTGGTCGTGGTTTGCTCAATGCCATTGTGATTGACAGCGATAAAAACTCTTCTTTGGCGTGGGACATTTGCTTGAAATTCAGAGACAATGGTTTGTTAGCAAAGCCCACACATGGCAATAAAATACGCCTTGCACCGCCATTGGTGATTACAGAAAGTCAAATACAGGAGTGTTTGGCGATTATTGAAAAGTCTTTGGCGGCGTTTGTTTAAGGTATAGTAGACGGAAATTAAATAGGTTTT
>JANLQI010000221.1:0-8924 GCA_031367705.1 Saprospiraceae bacterium
TTTCATGCCGCTTTTGTCATTCAGGAGGAAACTCTTTGTACATTTATTAAAGACAAAGAGTTTCCTCCTGAATGACAAAAGCGGCATGAAACTAACCTACCAAAGTACCAATAACTTTAACAACAACTTGTTGTTGCCAAAGGCAAAGCCGCAAAAGCCGTTGCCGCCACAGCATTTTCCTTTGGCGAACAGCCGCAAGCCGCCCCCTCAGTATCTTCATCTTTTTTGAAGTCATAACGCGGGTCATTAAACTCTGCGTCTTCATGAAAATAGTAAATTTCCCACTCAATGCCATCAGGGTCGCTGACCCAAAACTTGTCTTGTTTGGCATAACAACACGACACGCCAATTTCTTCGACGAGCTCTAAACCCTTTGTTTTGGCTTAAAAAAAGCGGCGATACATCTCGTCTTGTGTCTCTACTTGAATGCCGATATGTCCAAAATTAGCGTTGACCTTTTCAGGACTTTCGATAAACGAAATGATGAGACTGGGCGCATCAAGGATGTATTTAGCATAAAGAGGACGTACTTTCGTTGGCTCTTGTCCAAAGAAATTATTGTAAAATGCCACCGTTTTTTCAATGTTTGAAACATAAAAACTGGTGTGCATACGTGGAAAGGGATTGGATTTCATAATATTAAATTGTTAAATTGTTAGTATTGTTAAATTGTTGGAGAACCAACTATTAGAAAGTTTCTAAAAAATGTTCCGTCGCCATTCAGACGACGGAACGGTTTGGTTTTCAATGGATTAGCAGCAACCGCCACCTGTGGTCAAACCACCACAACATCCAGAGCCTTGTTGACAACAATCAGAATTTTTCATTGCATAAAATTTAAAATGTGAAATAAAATTAATGTATAATGGATAGTTGAAAATGGATAATGATTATCCATTATCAACTATCCATTATACATTAACAACAGCCGTCTTTGCAGCAGTTTGTTTTTTCAAAGAATTGTTTGAAAATATTATTGACTTTTTCAAAGGCGACCCAATTGATGCAATAGCAGGACTTTGCGCCTTCAACCGTTCCGTCAATGAGACCGATTTCTTTGAGTTCTTTTAAATGTTGCGACACCGTACTTTGTGCCAAAGGCAATACTTCTACGATTTCGCCACAAATGCAGCTTTGGCTTTCTGCCACTACTTTCAATATCGCAACACGTGCGGGGTGACTGATGGCTTTGGCAAATGCCGCTATTGCTATCTCATCGTCCTTAAATTCTGCTTTTTTACTGAATGCCATTTTGTCGTTGTTTTAATTATATCGCAAATATACGATAGGTTTTTTAATAATCGCAAATATACGATGAATTATTTTTTACTTTTTTTTTCATTACTTTGGATAGACACGAATTTCACTAATTACACGAATGATTTTTAATCCATTTTATACTCTTATTTATAGAAAGAAAAAACGAATCATAATCATTCGTGTAATTGGTGAAATTCGTGTCAGCAAATAATTACTTTTTTTAAAAATACAAAATTTATCATCTTTACAGCACGTTTAAAATCAAAAACACGTAATGAAAAAATCAATTCTTTTCCTTTTTATAACAATTTGCTACTTCATTGCCCCCCTCAGTATAAATGCCCAAAAGAAGCAAGACAATCCCTTTCGAGCCAGTAAAATGGGTGAAGAAGCGATGGCAATTCACCTTTCAGGCTTTGCGCCTTTGGTCTATGTGGGCGGCAAATTAGGCGTTGATATTCCTTTGAAAATCATAGAAAAACGCGGTTTTCAAGGCTTTCGAGCTGGTCGCAACTTTATTGAATGGTATATCACTGCCGAAACAGGTTTGATGCACCGCAAAAATGATTTTGAAAACTTCTCAGCTTCGGTTGAATTAACGTATCGTCGTTTGAGTGGTATAAATGGTTGGTTTTGGCAAGTTACGCCTATTGGTGTCGGTGCGAATTATGTAATTCCGCCTTTTGGTACAGAGGTCGCTGCGCCTTCAAGTGGTACAACAAGCCATCCTTTACTTGAAAAAAAATGGTATGTTACCCCATCCCTATCTGTGGGCTTTGGACGTGATTTTGCATTGAGTGGTGGTCGTCGAACAGGTTTGCCTTTGGTAATTTATGGCAAAATTGGTATCGGTTCGATGTTGCCCTTCAAAACTTTTGGCTACCTTGTGCCAACAGCAGAATTGGGTATTGGTTATCGGTTTTCTGGTTTGGCGATAGCGACACGGCAGGTTAGAAGAAGTTAGTTTTTCTTTGACCACTGATTTGACTGATACGACTGGTTTTCACTGATTTCTTTTTTTACATTGAAAAAGATTAAACAGAAAATCAGTGAAAACCAGTCGAATCAGTCAAATCAGTGGTCAAAAAATCAAAAATCATTAACAATTATGAAAATATTCTTAAAATCCATTTTCGTCATCGCCATCATTGGCAGCATCATCTTGGGCTATGTCCATGAAGTGCCTTATTTTTCCAATACATTTGAGATAAAATATCTCTTTTTTCGCAGCCTACTATTAGGTGTAGCGATTGGCGGCATTGTCGGTTGGTTTTTAAGCAAAAAAGCGACGGACAAAAGCGACCGTGCGCCCATCATTTTATTCAGTTTGGTAGCGGGTATGGCGGTCTTTCCACTTTTGGCTATAAGTTCAAACCATATTTTAGCAAAAACCGACCCCCTCAGTATAAAAGCCCTTTTTCAGAAAGAAGAACCTTTAAGAACCAGTCGTTTTGGCATTGCCAAAAATACAACTGTGACGGTTGATGCTTTTTATCTCTATTTTGCAAAAGATGGCGAAATCGAGAGAATCCGCACCAAAAGCCAAAGTTTTAAAGGCATGGAAGCGGGTCAAGAGATAGAATTGCCCATCAAACAAGGTTTTTGGGGTTTTACTTTTGTAGATATTCTTTAAAAAATGATGAATGATGAATGATAAATGATGAATTTTCATACATTCGCATTTCACCATTCATCATTCATATTTCATCATTTATCATTAGACATATATGACCATATTACACATCAGTGCAGAATGTTATCCCGCAGCAAAGGCTGGCGGCTTAGGCGACGTTGTAGGTGCATTGCCTAAATATTTGAACAATGCAGGCGTAGAAACGGCTGTCATTATGCCTAAACATCGAACAAAATGGCTCGCCAATCAAGCGTTTGAACCTTTGATGAATGGCACCGTCCGTGTAGGTTGGGAATGGCAACCTTATGCCATTGAAAAGTGCTTAAACAACACTTTAGGTTATGATTTATACGTCGTCAATGCCCCTCAGTATTTCGATAGGTCAGGCATTTATACCGATGCTTCTGGTGTCGGATTCAAGGATGAAGACCAACGCTCTTTGCTGTTTCAACAAGCGGTTATCCATTGGGTTTTGGGCATGGTGGTTAAACCTAAGGTTTTGCATTGTCATGACCACCATACAGCACTTTTGCCGTTTATGATTCAATATTGCCCTGAATATGAAGCACTTGCGGGCATTCCGACTGTCTTTACCATCCACAATGGTCAATATCAAGGGGCTTTTAGTTGGAAACAAAATGGCATCATGCCTTCTTATCGCGCCGAAGCGGTGGGCTTACTCGATTGGCAAGAAACGATTAATCCAATGGCATCAGCCATCAAATGCGCCTGGCGATTTACGACCGTTTCGACGGGTTATCTCCAAGAATTGAAAGCCAATAGTGGCGGTTTAGAATGGTTGATAAACACCGAAGCGCACAAAGCATCGGGCATTCTCAATGGCATTGATGCACAAGTTTGGGACCCAGCGACCGACCCGATGTTGTCCTATAATTTAGTTGGCGATGACGTGGATGCTTTCAAAGATAAAAACCGCGAAGCCTTGATAAGGATGTTCAATGTCAATCCTGAATTGCCCATTATCACGTTCATCGGACGTGCTGTTGGTGAAAAAGGCGCAGACTTATTGCCTATTTTGTACGAACGTTATCTCGCTATGGGCGGCGGTGCAAACTTCCTTTTCCTCGGCACGGGCGACCCCTCAGTAACAGATGCATTGAAGGTGTTGGCAATGAAATATCCTGAAAAAATGGGTGTGATGATTGACTATAATGAGGCAGTGTCGCATCAATTGTATGCAGGTTCAGATTTTCTGATTATGCCGAGTCGTGTCGAGCCTTGCGGTCTCAACCAGATGTATTCTTTGCGTTATGGTACTGTGCCGATTGTGCGCAGCACTGGCGGATTGAAGGATACCGTAACGGATATTTCGTCGCCGACAGGCGGTTCAGGTATTCGATTCGATGAATTTGATATTGATGAAGCCATGACGGCGCTGCATCGGTCTATGCGCCTTTGGTGGGACAACAAACGTGGGTTCATGGCTTTGCGCCGCAGCATCATGCAAATTGATAATTCTTGGGAATATGCGACGGGGCAGTATATCGCTTTGTATGAGGAGATTGCTGAACTTTAGATTTTTAGTTTGACCATTCATTGAAACGTGAGTGATTAGTCGTAAGTCACTTTTTTTCACTTACAACTTTTCACTTACAACTTATCTTTTTCCTTTGAATTTTACTTTTTTAATCAATTCCGCATACAACACAACGCGGTGTGGTGCTTTTGTCGTACCGCCAAAAAATGGATGAATAAAAACCGCCCAAGATTGGAATCGCTTAAAATGATAGCGCCGTGTTTCAGAAAGCGTTCCACGAGGCGTAATAATAGAGGTGGTGATGCCCTTTGTGGCATAATCAAGTTTAATTTCTGTTTCAAAAGTTTCATTGGGCGCGACGCACAGGTGCGGATTGTCTTTGAAAAACGTGCCGCCGCGTTGGTGAAAATACGTATTTAACTCAAAAGAATCTTTCTGCATATTGTATCGCCAACCAACCATCGCGGTATTGCCATGCGTAAACCACGGTGTAAAAGTAATGCCAGGCAATTTCAACCAATCCAATTGGTCTTCTTCAATTTTGCCATTTTTATCGCGTAAAATGTAGCGGCAAGTTGTATCAAAACGAATCCGCCAGCGTAATAATTCTGGTTTGGATAAAAAACGGTCGCTTAATAAGAGTGTCGCATGATGATGCCCTTTTTTGAAAATCCATTTTTTATGGATGGTCGTGGTGTCATTTGCGCGTAGAAGTGTTGAAAATAGCAACAAAAAAATGAGTATTTGAATTGTTTTCAAAAGGGCTATGTTTTAAGTTTGGCAAAATTAGGTACAACGAAATTGTATTTTACGTATCCTTAGTATTTTTTTTTCTGAATAGTTTCACTAATGTATAATTTAATTCTAATAAAAATAAAAATAAAATGCTATTAATAGTCATCATAAAATATAAATAACCGCTGGGAACGGTCTTCCTCAAAACACCCCACTTTCCAACAACAACGAACGGCGGCGCTGGGTTCTGTCTCTTACCTACTATCAAGCGGGGTCTCATGACCCAGAAATAAAAGCAAAACGCACCCCCTCAGTATAAAAGCACCAAAAGCCTTGTCCCAAGGACTCCTGTGGAGTAAACGTTTGTTTTACAAGGCTTTTTGGTATAACTTTGCAATAAAATCGCTCATCTTTTTTATACATAAAGAAAGCGCAACGATATGGGTGCATACCCCTTAACATAGTAGGCTTCGGTTAAGAAACCGAAGCCCACTATCAAGCGGGAATCATTTTGACCATTATGTTGCTACTCAATTAGAATGTCTCCTATCAGCACATTTAAAGTTTCTGTTTTAGCTTTTAGTCATCTCAATCATATGATTGATGACTTTGGTGTGCTCGTGCTGAGGACTGAACATAACAATCTCCGCATCAGCATTGACTTTTACATTGTGCCCTGGAGGCCAGTAAAATAGATCATTCCCGTTTACAATTTCCTCGATTCCTTTAGCGTCAGTTGCCGTCAGTTGGCCGCTCATAAGAAATCCCCAATGAGGGCACTGACACAAGTTTCCTTCTAATCCCATAAACAAAGGTGTTGTATCTACACCAGCAGAGAGACTAAAATACTCACAGCTCATTTTACCTAATCCAGTAGCGTCTCCAAATTCCGTTTTCTGACGGATAATAGCACCAGGAATCTCCATTTTGATGTCAATGTTGTCTTTTGTAATTTTCATAATAATTGCATTTTGTTAATTTGGACAAAATTATCCTTGCAGTATGGCTATTGATGCTGTTTTGTGAAAATCAGGAAGAATTACCCTGATATGACAGCATATATTCAATGCTAAATCGTAATATAAGCAAATAATTCACAGTAATACTATTTTTCTCAAAATGAAATAATACTATCGACTGACAATTGTGAATGAAATGATAAGTTTAGAGGTTATTTAAAGTTTGATTTACAAGGCTTTTGGGTATAACTTTGCAACAAAATCGCTTACCCTTTAGATGAAGAACGTAACAATTATAGGCGGAGGTCCTGCCGCACTTATGCTCGCAGCACAGTTAGACACGGAGAAGTATCAAGTGACACTCTATGAAAAGAAGAAGACAGTGGGTCGTAAATTTTTGGTCGCTGGTGAAGGTGGATTGAATCTGACTTACAACGCTTCCTCAGAAGCACTCATAAAGCATTATTTTCCAAGTGAATTTATGACACCCATCATTCGTCAATTTGGGAATGAAGATTTGAGGCGTTGGCTTAATACGCTTGGGGTTGCGACATTCATTGGGTCAAGTAATCGGGTATTTCCTGATTTGGATTTAAAGCCGATTGAGGTACTCAATAAGATTGTCGCATATATAGCAACGAAAAAAATAAAATGCCAATTAGATACAAAATGGGTCGGTTGGAACGCCGAAGGAGATTTGTGTTTTGAGGAATCCGAAGATGTGGCGGCTGATATTGTTGTGTTTGCTTTGGGCGGCGCGAGTTGGCAGGTGACGGGTTCTGATGGTGCTTGGCGTGAAACCTTTAAAGAACGAGGCGTGAAAGTACGCCCTTTTAGAGCAGCAAATTGTGCCTTTGGTGTAGATTGGGATAAGCAATTTATAACGATACATGAAGGGAAACCTTTAAAGAATATTGCATTGACTTACAAGGATCATTTTGTTAGAGGAGAGCTGGTCGTTTCCAAATTTGGTCTTGAAGGCAATGCTATTTATGCCCTAAGTCGAGAGATACAAGAATCGCTACTGACCGAAGAAAAGGTTGTCCTCTATTTGGACTTAAAGCCGACAATGACCGTTGAGCAAATAAAGATTAAATACAAAAATGCTCAACAATCTAAGGTGACCGATATTTTAAAAAAGGATTTGAATCTTGACCCCATTTCGATTGGACTGTTAAAGCAATTCTCAGATAAAGACACCTTTTTGAACCCTCATCTACTTGCAGAAACAATTAAATCCGTCCCGCTTATTATCCATTCTGCCGATGCGTTGGATAAAGCGATTTCAACTTTAGGTGGTATTGATTTGGCCGAAATAGATACCCATTTTCAGCTTAAAAAAATACCTAATTCTTATGTTATTGGAGAGATGTTAGACTGGTATGCGCCTACGGGAGGTTATTTATTACAAGGCTGCTTTAGTATGGGATTCGTATTAGCGAAACATTTGAATGCGTTAGAGGCATGACAGTTGCTTAATTCAAAAAGCCGTGCTAAAATAATTGAAGCCAATCGCCTTTCTGTGGCGCAATAAAATATCTTTTCTTGAATTAAAAAAGTCTTGCAAAACGGTGGGTTTGCAAGACTTTTTTGGGTTTTATACTGAGGGGTCATTTATTTCCAAGCCATTTCCACGCTCTTCTAAATCCTTTATCCTCCGCTTCTTTAACTGTCATTGCATAAAATTCACCTTTATCGTCAATTATTGTCCTATCATACTGTTGATCAAAAGGAAGATGATAAATTTTATCGCCTGTTAGCTTAGAAATATGACATTTTATCATTGGATATGGTTTCATCGGTTGGTTTTCAAATATTTCAACGCTTAATGCTTTAGCAAAACTTCTTGCAGTTTCAGACAATTGTGTTGAAGTATAGATTACAGGTTTAATATCTCCGAGCCTTATTACATCTAAAGAATAGGCTAAATTTATACTATAACTTTTCCCTAAAACGTTGTCTATAAAATATTTAACAGTCGTTCCAAAAAGCTGATTTATATGCTTTTCATGAATTTGTTTATGACTTGCCCAGTATTTGCATTGAACAATTAGCACTTTATTATCTTTTTTACAAATCAAATCTCGTCCCAAATCCTCTAAACCTTCCTCTATCCCTTGATATTTGACTTTATAACCTTGTTGTTCGTACAAATGTCCAACGTATCGTTCATAATCTTTTCCAATTCTTGCATTTGACTTCGTATAAGAAGCCACATATCTATCTAAAGCTTTTTGATTTCTCTCTGAACTTGATAATTTTTGGTACTCCCCTTCTGTAATATAGATTTTAATAGGGTCATCACTTTCAGTTGCTTCATTTTTTTTGTCATCTAAAACTGCCAAGAGTAAATCATCTATATCAGCATCTCTAAATTCAGTCAAAAAAGGGAAAAGATACTCGTAGTATTTAACCATTTTGTTAGCTATAAGTAGTTGTTTAATTAAATTATTCTTTTCTTTTGAAATGGCACGAACCATTTCAGCACTTTTTTCAGAGGGTCTTTTTTTATTTTGAAGAAAATCAGCTGTTTTTCCGTCTTGTAAAGAAATAAAATCCGCAACAGCTTGTGCAAACCATGGAAAACCACTTGTTTTTTCTTTAAATAAAACTAACCTGAGACCTCTTGGTGATTTCTCAGCAACTTTAGTTAAAAACCTTATCTCACCTGTATCTATCTGCATATACCTAAAAACTTGCCATATCAAGAATTATATTTGATTTTGAAACTTCAATAAGATTATACAACATTACGTTTTTTGAAAACAACATTTAAAGTGAAAATTATAATTAATTTGTATGAAACTAATATTCTTAGTTAAGATTTAAAATTATACTT
>JANLQI010000262.1:0-17131 GCA_031367705.1 Saprospiraceae bacterium
TATCGGCAAATTAGCCAAAAAACACAATATCATTTTGAACGTTGACAACTGTTTTGCAACGCCTTATTTGCAACAACCGATAAAATTCGGAGCAGATTTGGTGACGTATTCAGCGACAAAATTCATAGATGGACAAGGGCGTACAATTGCAGGGGCAATTGTTGGACGTAAAGATTTGATAAAAGAAATCCGCTTTTTTGCCCGTCATTCAGGTCCCAGTTTGTCACCTATGAATGCGTGGTTATTGTCAAAATCGCTTGAAACTTTGGCTGTTCGTATGGACAGGCACTGCAAAAGTGCCTTAGCATTGGCGTATATCTTAGAAACACACCCCTCAGTATCGTGGGTTAAATATCCACATCATCCTGCACATCCGCAGTACGAATTGGCTAAAAAGCAAATGCCAAATGGTGGCGGCGGTGTCGTTTGTTTTGAAGTCAAAGGCGGTATTGAAGCAGGACGGGCGTTTTTGAATAATTTGAAAATGATAACACATTCAGCGAATTTAGGCGATTCAAGAACCATTGCCACACATCCCGCTTCGACAACACATTCAAAATTAAGCGAAGCAGAACGTGCTGCGGTGGATATTACGGCAGGTTTGATACGTGTTTCGGTGGGTTTGGAGCATTTGGATGATATTAAGGCGGATATTTTTCAAGCGTTGGAAGCGGCAACTAAATTAGTATGAGACGACACATTTACGAAATTTTTAAAATTTCGTAAATGTTGATTATCAATAGTTTAAGCTATGAATTGGATATATAGTATTGATTTAATCGGCACATTTGTATTTGCCATCTCTGGCGTTTTGGCAGGGGTGGATAAAAAATTTGACCTTGTTGGTGCTTCTGTATTGGGCTTGGTAACGGCGGTGGGCGGTGGAACATTGAGAGATGTTTTGATTGGCGAAACACCTGTTGGTTGGATGAAGGATTTGAATTATATCTATGTCATTTTTGCAGCCTTGCCGTTAACCTATTTATTTAAAAATGTGATTCTCAAATTCCGAAGAAGTATGTTTTTATTTGATACGATTGGCATTGGCTTATTCACTATTTTAGGTTTACAAAAAACCTTAAATGTCGGTTTGTCGCCTGTCGTTGCCTTATTAATGGGTAGTGTTTCCGCTGTTTTTGGTGGCGTGATACGCGATGTTTTATCAAACGAAATACCGCTTATTTTCAGAAAAGAAATCTACGCCACTGCATGTTTGGTCGGCGGCATTGTTTTTTTAGTTTTAGAAAGTTTTGTCAAAGGTAGTATGTACAATATGTTGATAGCGATGTTGGTGGTGATAATTATTCGGTATATGGCAGTTCGTTATCAGTGGTCTTTGAAAATTGATGCGTAATTATTCTATATTCGTTTGGTAATGGAATCAGTTATTAGCTAAAGACACCTCTCTGTATTCTATATCAAAAACGAGAAAATGAACTTTTTTTGCAAATTTTACGTTTTGTTGAAAAGGTAACTCTTATCTTTGTAAAAAAAATCATTATGATAATCGAATATCAAGTCAAGAATTATCTGTCTTTTAAGGATTTGACCACTTTTTCAATGGTGGGTATGCGGTCTTTTAAAGAACATGAACCTAATAATGTGATTGAGTTTGATAACAAACTTAAAATACTCAAATCAGCAACAATATACGGTAACAACGGAAGCGGTAAAAGTAATTTTATAAAGTCCATAGGCTTTATGAAAGGACTTGTATTAAACTCATTTAGAGATGCTTTAATTGAAGATAGTAATAAAAAAATTCCTATAAAGAAATTTTTACTCAATTCAGAATGCGAAACAATGCCTTCCTATTTTGAGCTATCGTTCATCATTGGAAAAGTCATATATCGTTATGGTTTTGAATTAGACCAAGAAACTGTTTGTAAAGAATGGCTTTATCATACAACATCAAAAGAAGTTCCTCTTTTTATAAGAGAAAATAACAAGATTGTCGTTAATAAATCTTCTTTCAAAGAAGGAGTAGGTCTTGAATCTAAAGTGAAAGAAAATGTTTTATTTTTAACTCGAATTGCTCATGATGTAGGAACTACTTCTAACTTAATTATTAATTTTTTCAAACAAATTAATGCAATTAACGGTATTAATGATAATTCACATAAATCATATACGATTAAAAGATTTAAAGAAGATAAAAATTTTCAAATTTGGGCAAGTAGATTTGCTACTTTCTTAGAAATAACAAAATTGTCAACCCAAGAAAAGGAATATAGAGATATTGAAAAATTTAGAACAACTATCCAGGATGATGAATTAATGGATATATTATCTAATATTCAAAGAATTCAATCAAAACAGCTAAGTAAGCCTGATGAAATCATTACCTGGCATAGAAAGTATGACGCGAATAATTTTCTTATAGATACGATTCCATTCAATCTTGATGCTGATGAATCAGAAGGCACTAAAAAATTGATTTATCTGTTGGGACCTTGGTATGATACATTGAAAGAAGGTAAAATATTATTTATTGATGAATTAGATTCTCGATTACATACAAATCTTATTAAATATTTAGTTAAGTTTTTTCATGAATCAAACGACTCAAATGCACAGTTAATATTTGTCACTCATAATACAAATCTTCTATCAAAAGACCATTTGAGACGTGATCAAATTTGGTTTATTGATAAAAATCAATTTGGCGTTTCTGAAATGTACTCTTTAGGTGATTTTAAAAGTGAACAAGTCAGGAATAAGTCTGCATTTGACAAAAATTATATAGAAGGTAAATATGGAGCTGTACCTTTTTTTGATGACAATAAACTAACTGATTTGATACATGGCTAAATATAATAGGAAGTCCAAACAGTTAGATGATAGGTCGCCGAATAGAGAACTTTTTATTGTTTTTAGTTTCAGAGATTTTGATAGAAACCAAGGACAAAATTTTGCAGAATGGCAAGAAGACGAATTACTGGCTGCCTTATGTGAAAAATTATTAGGTATCTCTCATTTAACCGTGGGGCAAGTTACGAGTCAGCAAATAATAAAACTTTATACTAAAGTTGATTTCCCACCTGATTCTGGTTTTAAATATCCTAAACATGTACCTGATGGTGTAAAATGGGCAAGTATGCACATTCAAGGTAAAGAATGTATCATTGGGCATTTTGAGGATAATATCTTTCACATTGTTTTTCTTGATAAAAACCATGAGTTTTGGATTTCCAAAAAGAAAAATACTTAATAAAAAATAATGACAACAGAAAAAACATACAAAACCATGTCCGTCGAAATGACGCGCGTGGACGACGCTTTTCACTTTGAAGCACTCGGCGGCGATAAAGTTGTAACACATATTGACGCAGCGGCGGCGATTGGCGGTTCAAATCAAGGGACTCGACCTATGGAGTTGATACTCATGGGTCTCGGCAGTTGTGCAGCGATTGATATTATTTTGATATTGAAAAAAATGCGACAAGACGTTACCGATTTTCGCATCGTCATTGAAGGCAAACGGGATGCAGAAGCCGTTCCAGCCCCTTTTGAAGCCATTGAAGTGCGTTTTATACTGAGGGGCCCTAATTTGTCGCAAAAAAAAGTGGAACAAGCTGTTCAACTCGGTATGGAAAAATATTGCTCCGTTTCGGTTATGCTTGAAAAATCAGCCACAATAACGTGGAAAGCAGAGATTGAATGATGAAATAGGAAGTATGAAATATGAAAAAAGCGACAACTCCTCTTAGTGATTGTCGCTTTTTTCATATTTCATACTTCATATTTACAAAACCTCTTTTGTAGCCAAAAATGGGTGATTTGGGTCAAAAGCACTGATAACATGTTCGTTTTTAGTATCAGATTCAACCAAGCCATCGCGCAAACGGATGATGCGGTGGGCGTGTAAAGCAATATCAGGTTCATGCGTCACTATGATAACTGTGTTGCCTTGTTGATGAATTTCTTGAAATAAACCCATAATTTCGATAGACGTTTTGGTATCCAAATTCCCCGTTGGTTCATCTGCTAAAATAATCGCTGGATTATTAACGAGTGCACGCGCAACGGCAACACGCTGTCTTTGACCACCTGACAATTCATTTGGTTTGTGCATCATACGGTCGCCGAGACCAACAGATTCCATTACTTTTTGAGCTTTTTCAAGTCTGAGGGAGTTTTTCATACCTGCATAAACAAGCGGTAAAGCCACGTTTTCAAGGCTCGACATACGTGGCAACAAGTTAAATGTCTGAAAAACGAAACCAATTTCCTTGTTCCGCACTTCCGCTAATTCAGAATCGGTCATTTCACTGACATCTGTTCCATTGAGTATATATGTGCCGCTTGAGGGCGTATCGAGGCAGCCAAAAAGGTTCATCAAAGTAGATTTGCCTGAGCCAGACGGCCCCATTAAAGCAACATACTCATTTTTATGAATATCTAAGGTGATGGATTTCAAGGCGTTTATGGTATCTGCGCCCATGATGTAGGTTTTCCGTAGGTCTTTGACCGAAATAATTGCTTGCATAATAATGATGAATTATGAATTATAAATGATGAATAATTGCGTAAATAAATGATTGACAACATTTTAGATATTTATCATTCATTATTTATCATTCATCATTAATTTAAATGTCAATAACTTTTGGCACTTTGAAAAACACCCCGTTTTGAGAAGGGGCATTTGAGAGCGCATCTTCGCGACTCAATTCGTTTTTAACCACATCTTCACGCAGGACGTTGACATCTTCGTTGATATAGACTAAAGGCTCGACCCCCTCAGTATCTAACTCGTCAAGTTTCTCAACCATTTGTAAAATGTCATTCAAACTGCCTTGTAGTTTGTCGCGCTCGGCATCGCTCAATTCAAGTCGTGCCAAAGTTTCAAGTTTCAAAATTAGATTCTTATCTATTTGCATCGTTATTTTTTAGATTAGACGGTGATATTTAATGATGAATAATAAATGATGAGTGATGAATAGGTAGAACTCCCCTTTGGGATAGCAACTCCCCTTCGGAGTCGGGGGTCAATAATCGGAGTTTTTTACTTCCCATTTCTCTTGATTAACAACCCATTTTCCCTCTTTTAAAGATAAACTGCCTCTGTGAGTCTGTTGTTCGCCATTTCTTCTGTCATCAAAATACTTTTTCAAAGCAAAATAATTGGAAGCAAAAGCGACCTCTTTCCATGGGATGTCTTCTTCTGAAAACAATTTAATTTCAGTGCTTTCAGGTGTTAAAGCATAGTTCAAGTCAAGCATTTCTGCTAAAAAATGAAGATGAACTTGATTGACATGAAGAACTGTGAAAACAGACTGCAAACCGATGATGCGAACCCGACCATGCGTTTCTTCAAACATTTCTCGGGCAGCACCATCTTCAACAGTTTCTTCGTTTTCCATAAACCCACCTGGAATATTCCACAAACCAAATTGCGGCTCGATACCCCGTCGGCACAACATGACTTTATCTTCCCAAATTGGGATGCAACCGACAATCACACGCGGGTTTTGGTAGTGAATGGTATTGCAATTTGGGCAATTAAAACGAGGGCGATGGTCGTCAGGAATATCTCCAAATTGAACTTTATGACCACAGTTTGAACAGAAATTCATAATTAAGTGAAAAATGAAAAGTGATAAGAGAAAAGTGCGCCTTTCGCGTACTTAAATTTTATTTAAATCTTCTGGCGTATCAATACCAATCGTTTCCAAATTCGTTTGACCGACACCAATTGCATAACCATTTTCGAGCCAACGCAGTTGTTCAAGCGACTCCAATTGCTCTAAACGGCTGGGTGCAAGGCGGGCAATTTCTTGCAAAGTTTGAAGGCGATAACCATACAAACCAATGTGTTTGAAGATTTCACCCTTGCTCGCCCACTCTGTTTGAGGGGTGTTCCGAAGGTTCGGAATCGGGCTGCGGCTGAAATACAAGGCGCGACCATCGGCAGCAAAAACAGCTTTGACGATATTCGGATTGAGTATATCTTCTTGATTATCAAGGACTTTTGCCAATGTAGCAATTGGAAAAATACCCCCCCTCAGTATTTCGATGACTTTTTCAATCTGTTCAGGGTCAATAAAAGGTTCGTCGCCTTGAATATTAACAACCGCATTGAAAGGCAATGTACGTTTTGCATCGAAGGCAAAAGATTGAGCCTTTACACTCGCTTGGGTCATGACATCTAAATTCAACATCGCCGCCACTTCTGCACATCGGTCTGTCCCGCTTTGATGTTCAGAAGCAGACATCATCACTTCGCCACCGAAGTTTTTGACGTGTTCAAAAATACGTTCATCGTCGGTTGCAACAACAACATGAGAAAGGCTTTTTGCTTTTTTAGCTTGTTCATAAACACGTTGAATCATGCTTTTACCTTTGATGTCCACCAAAGGTTTGCCAGGGAAACGAGTCGAACTATAACGAGCGGGTATGATACCGAGAACTTTCAATATTCAGTTATTAGTTAATTGGTTATTAGTTAATTGTATGTGAACAACGCTGTAAATGAGTGACAATTTCAAAAAAGTAAGGTCAATATCATAGAATCCTTTGAAAAAATGATGCGAAGCCCTATTTTTGTACGAACAAAGTTCTTACTTTGCAAAAAGTTAATTGTCAAATAATTATAAATTTTTATTAGTAAACTTAATCTTACTTTTTAGCTATGCACACTATAAACTATCTTTCAATTTCGCATTTTCGGCACTTTAATATTTCTCGCCCAAAAGTATGGGGACGTGCCGTTAGTATTGTCTTTCTGTTTTTTGCATCAACGACTTTGCGGTCTTCCACAGAAGATCCTGTAACGTATTTGACGGCGAAAGATACGCTTTTTATCACCCTTGACGGGACGACTGGGGAAAAAATGTTTGAACATCATATCGCATCTGGGCAGACTTTGTACTCCCTTGCCCGTTTCTATGGACTCAACGAAGAGGAGTTGTATCCTTACAACCCGAACTTGAAAAGTAGCCTTGTAGGCATCGGGCAAATTATCCGAGTGCCTATTCCGAATGCCGCTATCAAGCGTTTTAAAGGGGCAGGTTTCAAGCAGTGGGAATATGCACCGATTATGATTATGGTCAAACAAGGCGATAATTTATTCAAAATAGCTCGAACAATGTTCCACATGCCCGTTGACAGTGTTATGAAATGGAATAATTTGACTAATACCAATATCAGACCTGGGCAAGTGCTACAAATCGGTTGGATGAGCCTTAGCGGTGTGCCTGACGACGTGCGCAACGCGAGAAGAGGTGCTATTGATGTACGTTCAAAGATGCTCAGTGCGTATTTTGAAAAACAAAATAAAACTGTCGAAGAGCGCGGTGCAGCGTGTTGGAATGCCAAAGGCAATTCAAAAACGGACTTATATTGCTTGCACCGTATGGCAAAAGTCGGCTCTATCGTTGCTGTGACCAGTACTATGTCGAACAGAACGGTTTATGCCAAAGTCATTGGTAAAATTCCAGAAAACGCTTATGGCTCTGAAACGGTCGTCATTGTTGCCCCCTCAGTAGCGAAGTTGTTGGGCGCAAAAGATGAAAAGTTTTTTGTGAAAATTAAATATACTCAGTAATAAAAAGGTTATCGGGATTGGTTATTCTTATAAACCAATCCCCAATCCCTAATAACCATTTTCCAAACTTAGGCAGCAATACCTCAACCGAATCGTTCTACTCATAACTTAAAAAATAGAATGTATGAATCAGAGATTGACACCAATACTTATGCTTGCTATCGGATTTTTGTTCACCATGAGTTGTCGTAAAAACTTAGGTGACAAAGAGACCATTATCGCCGTTGACAAGGAATTTGAAATCATTCCTTGGGAAAAATTAGACGAATCAGGCACATCGCTCCAATTGCGTCTTGCAACCATTCAAAATCAAGAATGTGGCGGCACACGTATTAATTATGCAACGAATGCACTCAACAATCAATTAACTGTATCTATCAATAGCCTTGCTTATCCATTGACGTGCAATGGTTTTGCAGAACCTGCGCGCGATACAGTTGACTTGTCGCTGTTGAAAAAAAGCGATTTGCCTTTTCGGATAACCCTGAAAGATGTCATTATTAATGATGGCATTTTACACGTCGAAGACGGACGATATACGTTTGAGATGAAAAAAGAAAACGGCATTTCGATGCCCAAAAAAGAGATACTTCGTGTGCCACAAGCCGCAATGTGGGGTTTCATCGCCACCGATAATGGGCAAGATGCACGTTATGCACAAATGATTGACAGTTTGAAAACCATTTCGACCCCCCTCAGTATTGTAGCGGGTGACTATGGTTATTTCAACTATACAGGCACAGATATTGGTATTGCAGCAAAATTCACGACGACAAAGCCAACGATTCGTCGTTTTATCCTTCGTCAAACAGGAACAAAAGAGCAATTGAATAACGTTTTAAAATATTATAGAACCGTTGCAGGTATTGATTTCATGGTATTGACTTATGACGGAAAGAATTATGTGAAGTAAAATAGCTTGTTTCTTTATTGTTATTTTATAAAAATAAATGTTTATTTGCTTGCGAAAAGATGGATTCAAAGTACAATATTTGTATTTTGAATCCATTTTTTTATCAAACAAAGTAACAATCATGTATTTAGCACCTTTGAATTATGACCGATTTTTCAAGAAAGTCTTTTCTGATTTAAACATCGCTCAAAGTTTTTTAGAAGACTTTTTAGACATAAAGATTGAATCTATTGAACGGATAAAAGAAAGACATAAAATTACCGATGATGCCGCCTATATCGAGTTTGATTTTCGTTGTAAAATCAATGGTCATTATGTCATTATTGATATGCAACAGTGGTATAAAGCCTTTGTTGTCAAGCGGTTTTATCTGTATCAATGCCTCAACAGTGCGCTACAATTAGAAGACTTACCAAAGTATAATTTCCCCGATATCGCAGGAAAAAAGATTGATAAACGAATGTACAGCCATTTATTGCCAACAATTACGCTGATTTGGATGACCGACGATTGTCTTGGATTTGATGATGATTTTATTGCCTTTGCCCCATTTCCAGAACAAACAGCCGCTTTTTTCAGAAATGATGCTTTGTGGGCATCAAAAGATTTTGAAAAATTAAGCATGGAACGCGAAAAGATCTTAACTTTGTTGAACAACAATACCAAAGATTTAGCCTTTCTGCCACGAAATAGAATGATTTATGCCTTTCAAAAAAACATCGTTAAAAATAAAAAACTGACAAAGTATTTTGAATGGTTTGAACTGGCACAAAAAACGCACAATAAAAATAATGTAGAAGAAGATTTCGTCAATTATTATAAAAATAAAACGCTCATGGCAGTCATTGAACGGATAAAAACCGAAAATTTTGAATACGAAGAACGAAGCGCCTTAGAAGATCTTGAAATAGAACGGGCATACATGGCTATGTATCGTATAGACGCTAAAGAAGATGTGCGTAGTGAAGTTTTACAAGAAGTAAGAGCGGAGCTAACGCCCAAGTTGAAAGCGGAGCTAACGCCCAAGTTGAAAGAAGACTTGAGAGGAGAAGTTATGAAAGAAGCGAAAGAAGAAGCAAAAGAGGATATTGTCATCAATGCCTTTCTAAAAGGATTAGATATTGAACTTATCGCTTCGATTACAAACCTACCCCTCAGTAAAGTACAAGAGATTATTGCCAATCACAAGGAGAGTTAAAGGCAAAATGCTTTTTATTTAAAAAATAACAAAGTATATGAAAAGAAGTGTTGTTCATCGGCACTTCTTTTTTTATTGAAAATTTAGGGCTATGAATTACGACTTTTTACTGTTCTTTTCAAAGTTTTTACTGAGAGGGTCAATTTTGAACATACATTTTTTGGTATTGCTTCGGGGTTGTGCCTTTCATCGCTTTGAATTGACAATTGAAATTGGACACCGTATTGAAACCACTTTCATAACACACTTGGGCGATTGACATTTTGGTATCCATCAATAGTTTACAAGCCTGTCCAATGCGAATTTCACTCACAAAATCTGAAAAAGTCTTATTGGTTCGGCTTTTAAAATAGCGACAAAAAGCCGCTTCTGCCATATTTGCCAAAGCAGCAACTTCTGACAAACTGATTTTTTCTTTATAATGTTTCATCACATATTCATGCACCAAACGCATCCGTTCTGTTTCTGATATTTTATGCGTGTTTTCATAGTTTATGCTCGTAATAAATTGATAATCATGCGATTGTGCTAATGTATGCAACATCGAAAGCAGTTTTAAAACCCCATCAAAACCGCTCATCGTTTCCAATTCTGTTAAACCTCTAACCATGACTTGTTTTAGGTCGTTTTGAATTTCTAAACCCTGTCTGCTTTTTATTAGGAGTTGCTTCAAATCATACATTTCAGGTTTTTCAAAAAAATCTTTTCCTAAAAAGTCTTCTGTAAAATAGACGACAATGCCTTGGGTTTGCAAGGTCGAATCACGCTCAAAATAGGCGCGGTCGCTGCGCCATAAATGCGGCATATTGGGTCCTAAAAAGACCGTATCGCCCGCTTCAAAATGCCGAATATCGTCGCCGATGAAACGGGTTCCTGTGCCTTCAATAACGGTGAAGAGTTGAAAATGCGGATGAAAATGCCAGTTAGGGTCGAAATGCGGTTCTTTCAACGTCTTGACAATATAAGATTGATTCAGGCTTTCGAGCGACTTTTTGAGTAATGGTTTCATTGTTAATTATACTGAATATTGACAGAAATTTTATTTTTATAAAAAATAAAAATCAAAATACAGTCAAAATTAGTAAAAAAACACCTTTTTTACCTTATCTGTTAGGGTTAATTTTGTTCAAAATTCAACGTATGACAATTGGAATGAATCTTTTATTATGGGGAACAGAAATAGACGAATCGCTTTTTCCTGTTTTAGACGAAATTAAAGCACAGGGCTTTGATGGGGTAGAAGTGCCTATTTTTAACCTGAACCCGGACGATTGGCACGTTTGGCGCCAAAAATTAGATGATTTGGGCTTGAAACGCCTTGCTGTTGCCATCAACGGACCTGATGCGAACCCCCTCAGTATGGACGCTGTTATGCGCGCTCATGCCTTAGAAAACAACAAAAAAGCTTTGGATTGTGCCGAAATTTTAGGCGCAACCTTGCTCATGGGACCGATTCATTCCGCATTGGGTGTTTTTACAGGCAAACCCGCTACGGACGAAGAATGGCAATATGGCGTAACGCATATCCGTGCTTTATCGGAGTATGCCGCGACTAAAAACATCACTTTGGGCATCGAATATCTGAACCGTTTTGAGACCTACCTTTTCACTTGTACCGACGACATGTTGCGGTTTGTAAAAGACGTGAACCATCCGAATTGTAAAATTATGTTCGATACATTTCACGCCAATATTGAGGAAAAAGACATTGCCGCCGCCATTGAAAAATGTGGTGAGTACCTCGTTCATGTACAACTGTCTGAGAACGATAGAAGTACAGTCGGCAAAGGGCATGTTGATTTTGATGAAATTATAAAAACTTTAAAATCAATGCATTATAAAGGTATGGTGAGTATTGAAGCATTCAGTATGAAATTACCTGCCGCCAATATTTGGCGACCGATGTTTGAATCAGAAACGCAATTGATGCAGGACAGTATCCAATATTTGAAAGAATTGATGTAAATACTGAGGGGTCTATAAATTACAGGTTCAGTGTTTTTTGTAAACTTTATTAAAAAAAAAAACAATAATTATGCGAATAATATTTTTGATAATTTTTTTAAACTTGTTTAGTTTCAGTACTACAGCGCAAAAGGTAGAATACCTCCACGATAGCCTTTTTGTAAATAATTACTTTGTTGATGCCCAAATAAGTAAATTTACTTTGGATAGCCTCTTAGGTCTAAAAGGGAAGACCAAAAGTTCAAAATCTAATTTTATGAAAAATCCCAAAACGGGGAAAATGGTAAACGAAACGGCTTTTTTTTATTATGAACTTGGGCTATTTTTTCGTAAATATGATCATGACACGTCAAAATTATCAATAGGTATCAAACTACATCCTTACACTGATAAGCAACAAGAAAGACAAAGCGAATTGAAAGATACTTTTAAAGGGCAACTATATATTGCTGAAAACTTCATGAATGACAAGATAAGTATTGAGCAATTAAAAAAACTAAATAATTGTAGTGTTACAGTAACACAACTTTCTTTTGGTTCATATTCATCTATAAATGGTGGAGATATAATTTATGAACAGAATATGATAAGACTTGCTTTTGATACAAAAACGAATGAATTGAAAATGATCTTTATTCATCATAATTTTAAGGATAAGTAAAAAACTATATGACTTATTCAGTAAAATTCGTGTTAAAACTAAACTTTAAAATCTAACTTTCATGAAAAAAATAAACATCGCAATCGTTGGTCTGGGCTTCGGGTCAGAATTTATTCCCATTTATCAACGCCATCCGCATACGAATATGTATGCGATTTGTCAACGCAATGAAGCCAATTTGAACAAAATAGGCGATGCGTTCAACATCGAAAAACGCTATAAGGATTATGATGAACTGCTCAAAGACCCCAATATTGACGCAGTGCATATCAATTCACCCATTCCCAATCATGCTGAACAGACCATAAAAGCTTTGAAAGCGGGTAAACACGTCGCTTGCACTGTGCCAATGGCAACATCCGTAGAGGATTGCATGGAAATCGTGAAATTGAGCAAACAAACAGGCAAAAAATATATGATGATGGAAACGGTGGTCTATAGCCGCGAGTTTTTATTCGTCAAAGAACTCTATGAAAAAGGAGAATTGGGCAAAGTGCAATTCCTCAAGGCCTCGCACCAGCAAGACATGGATGGTTGGCCTGACTACTGGCCGGGCTTGCCACCGATGCACTATGCGACGCATTGTGTGGGTCCTGTTGCAGGTTTGTTGAAATTGGAGGCAGAATATGTTTCATGCTTTGGTTCGGGTACAATTCGGGAGGAATTGGCTAAAATTCACAATTCGCCTTTCAGTGTTGAGTCGGCACATATCAAGTTTAAAGACAGCGATTTAAGTGCTTATGTCTATCGGTCATTGTTCGATTTAGCGCGTCAATATCGGGAGAGTTTTGAGGTTTATGGCACCAAAAAATCGTTTGAATGGCCTCTGATTGAAGGCGAAGATGCGGTTATTCATACGGCGAAGAAGGAAGAACATCAGATTCCAGAACGCGTACCAGTGCCCGATTTTGCCCATTTATTGCCCGAAGGCATTCAACAGTTTACGACAAAAGGCGTGTATGATGTCGCTGAAAACACGCATTTAAGTTTTGCACAAGGCGCCGGTCATGGTGGCTCGCATCCGCATTTGGCACATGAATTCATCATGGCTTTGATAGAAGACCGCGACCCTTTCCCCAATGCTTGGGAATCGGCAAACTGGACTTCAGTGGGTATTTTGGCGCATGAATCGGCGATGCAGGGCGGTAAAATTTTGTATTTGCCAGATTTTAAAACGGCTTCGTTGTAATTCTCCTCAACTTGCAGCAAGTTTTAAAACTTGCTGCAAGTTATATTTTATGACTAACTAATTGATTTTCAATGAAAAAACTACTCTTTCTCTTCATATTATTCTATGCGTTTACCGCAACGGCTCAAAAAGCCCGCCGTCTTGAAATCCTTTTTTTAGGAGACAATGGACATCATCGCCCCATAGAACGGGTGCCGTCAATCATGGCAGCATTGGGCGATAAAGGCGTTAATTTCACTTATACCGATAAGTTGGAGGACATCAATTCAGCCAACTTGAATAAGTACGATGCCTTGATGATTTATGCCAATTGGGACAGCATACCCCCCTCAGTAGAAAGGGATTTATTGGCGTATGTGGCATCGGGCAAAGGCATTTTACCGATTCATTGCGCCTCGTATTGCTTTCGCAATTCGAGCGAATATGTCAAAATGGTCGGTGGACAGTTTTGGCGACATACCAAGGATACGATTGAAACGCAAACGGTGCAGCCCGAACACCCGATTATGGCGGGTCTGAAATCGTTTAGGGCTTATGATGAGACCTATTTGCACACCAAATTGCAAGCAGACAACAACATTTTAGCCGTCAGAGAGATAAAAGCCGACCAATTTAAAGACAAACCGAACACCAAAACAGAGCCTTACACGTGGACACGCAGCTACGGCAAAGGGCGTGTTTTTTATACCGCTTATGGACATGACGAAAATACATGGCAAAATGAAGATTTTCATGCCTTGATACTGAGGGGTATCCTTTGGGCTGTGGATGATGCGGCGCGACAAGCACATGCTGCTTTGAAGCCCGAACCGTTTGCGTACAGCGAAGCCAAATTACCGAATTATGAAAAGCGTACAGGCATTCAATATCGGCAAAATCCTTTGTCGCCAGAGGAGTCCATGAAGCATATTCAAGTGCCTGTTGATTTTAATATGTCGCTTTTTGCGGCTGAACCCAATGTGATGCACCCGATTGCTTTTTCTTGGGATGAGCGCGGCAGAATGTATGTACTCATCACAAAAGACTATCCGAATGAGCGCAAACCGACAGGCGGCAGTGATTATATCCTCATCTGTGAAGACACCGATAAGGACGGAAAAGCGGATAAATTCACGCGTTTTGCCGAAGGTTTGAGTATTCCAACAGGTATGGTTTTCAGTAATGGCGGTTTGGTGGTGTCGCAAGCACCCGATATGTTGTTTTTAAAAGATACCGATGGCGATGATAAAGCCGATGTGAAACAAGTGCTTTTTACGGGTTTTGGTACGTTTGACACCCATGCAGGGCCCTCAAATTTGCATTATGGTTTTGACAATTGGTTGTGGGGCAGTGTCGGTTATTCTGGTTTTAAAGGGGTTGTGGGTAGTAAAGATACCATCAAATTCAGTCAAGGTTTTTTCCGTTTCAAACCCGATGGCAGCCAATTGGAATACATGACCAGCACTTCTAACAATACATGGGGTTTGGGTTTCAACGAATCGGGCGATGTTTTTGGCTCGACTGCTAATAACGCACATGGTTGGTATATGGCAATTCCGAATCATTATTACTCTTCTACAAATGGCGTGGACAATGGGAGTCGCAACACAGACACCCATAAAGACATGAAAACCATTACGCATAAAGTGCGTCAAGTGGACGTTTTTGGCGGTTTTACGGCTGCCGCAGGGCATAATGTTTATACGGCAAGGGCTTTTCCAAAAAAATATTGGAACAATATTGCCTTTGTTGCTGAACCAACAGGGCATGTTTTGCATCAAAATATATTGACTAAAAACGGCACAAATTACAGCGATACAGAAGGGTTCAATCTTTTGGCTGGGGCAGATGAATGGTTTTCCCCTGTTTTTGCAGAGGTAGGGCCTGATGGTGCAGTTTGGGTTGCCGATTGGTACAGTTTCATCATTCAACACAATCCGCGTCCCGATGGCTTTGTCATGGGATCAGGCAATGCTTATGAAACGGATTTGAGGGATTATACACATGGACGTATTTATCGAGTGGGTTGGAACGAAGCCCCTCAATATCAACCCCTTACGTTGTCAAAAGACAGACCCCAGGACTTGGTATCAGCTCTCAAAAACACGAATATGTTTTGGCGCAGCCATGCCCAGAGGCTCTTGGTTGAACGCAATCAAAAGGATATTGTACCCCAATTATTGGCTTTGATAAACGATAAATCTGTTGATGAAATCGGCTTAAATGCCCCTGCTATTCATGCGCTTTGGACTTTGAAAGGCTTAAATGCCTTAGAAGGCGATGCTTTAAAAGCTGTTTTTGAAGCGACAAAACACCCTTGTTCAGGTGTTCGGAAAACAGCGATGCAGATTTTACCCCGTAATACTGAGGGGGTGGATTTTATTCTTAAAAATAATCTTTTAGAAGATAAAGAACCGCTTGTGGTCTTGAATACGCTTTTAGCATTGAGCGAAATGCCTTTGACAGAACAAGCGGAAAAGGTTGTTTTAGAAACTTTAGGAAAATCAAAAGACATCAATGACCGATGGTTGCCCGATGCGTATGCGTGTATTTTAGCCAAAAATGAAGGTAAAATACTGAATACGGTATTGAATCAGCAAGTAGAAAAAGCCGCTAAAAGTGCTAAAACAACAGAAAATCACAGCACCAGCCACCACGACCACATGGCTATGATGCCTAAAAAAGAAGATAAAGCCGCTGCTATTTCTCCAAATAAGCCCGACTTGGTGGTGAGCAATATCAAAATTGAACCTGTTAATCCAACACCTCGTGAACGTATTACCGTTTCTATTGACGTGACGAATCAAGGCGGTGTAGCAGTGCCAAAAGGTACGGTTTTGCCTTTGGATATTCGTTTTGAAGGTAAAGGATTGTTGATAGACATGGTTAGTTATGTTCATACTGAGGGGGTCAAAGCAGGTGAAACGGTAACAATTACAAAAAATACGAATGGACCTTGGACGGGCAATATCGTTGTATCGGGCGAACAAGCAGGAGAATACACTTTTACGGCGACCGTTGACAAAGCCAATACGATTGGCGAAGGCAGCGAAACGAATAATATTTTGACTAAAAAGGTCAATATTGCCCTATCTCAAAACATGACGCAGTATGTTATGGCGAAAGCTGTTCGAAGTCATGTGTCTATTGCGTCCGTTTCTACGGTTGTTGAATATCTAAAAAAAGCGCAAAAATTAGACGCAGAAGGCTTCAATGTTCTATTAAAAAGCATCGGCGAAGGCTGGGACTATAAGAAAAAAGTAACCGTTTCGGATGGAGATAAGACCTATTTGAACACACTTTTAGCCACGACTTCGGGTGTAAATAAAGACCGTTTGACCCGTTTGATGCAGTCTTGGGATATTTTGAAAAAACAAGCAGACAATGACCCCACAGTACAAACGGTAAAAATCAAGTCTATCCGTGAAATGTTGCAGTTTGATGTTAAAACCTTTACGGTTAAAGCAGGAAAAACGGTTGAAATTGTTTTTGAAAATCCCGATGCAATGCAACACAATTTTGTAATTGGCAAGCCCAAATCGCTTGAAAAAATAGGTAAAGCGGCGGATAAAATGATAACTGACCCCGATGGTGCATCAAAAAACTATGTGCCAAATATGCCTGAAATTTTGTTTTCATCTGCCTTAGTCAATCCCGATGAAACAATACGGTTGCGT
>JANLQI010000312.1:0-8742 GCA_031367705.1 Saprospiraceae bacterium
GTCGAAGGTATTCAAATCTTCGCTCGGATTAGAGGGTTTGTCTCTACTTGCCGTAAACATAAGATGAATGTCTTTGACGCTATTAAAGATATTTTCGCTCGAAAAACTTTCCTATTTAAATTATCCTAAGCAGTTACGAATTTAATATCCGAAGTACAGGAAAACGATATACCGCACATTTTATTCCAATAAAAGGCGGTCTAATTGAAGGGCAATTAGATTCTTGTAGATTTGACGACCAAAAATATGAAAACAACCAAGTTGTCAAATTTTTCCTTGGATTTAGTTATAGCGGCTATAGTGCTTGGCAACCAATTCCATTTGAGAGTATTAGAGCTAACTTAAAAGAAATTACCTTCAAGCCAGAAGTCATTAAACAAACGACTAATTTGGTAAATGGTAATATATACGAATTAAGAGTTAAAACTGTAAATAAGCAAACAAGAAAGATTGAAGGGAAAATTCTTGACGTTCGAGAAGATGTATTGATTCCATTTGCAGAAAATAAGGAATATGATGATTACAAACATATGCGTAGGGAATTAATTTTTGTAAGATACATTAATAATGCTTACGTTATTGTGGAAAAATGATAAAAAAAAGTCTCTAACGAATAAGCTTGTTCTAAGTTAAACAAACATCCGATGGCGCAAAGTCCCGCTCGCTCGGCAAGGATGTTCATTTTTACCCTACCCTAAAAACAACGAACGCCGCCGCTTGACCCGCTGGCTAAGGATATACCGTTCGGCATAGGATTCCAGCTGGCTAAGAATGTTTTTTTTTAACTCATCTCCAACGTTAAATCAACGAACGCCGCCGCTTGATTCGGTGTTTTCACCGAATCGTCCTATTCAGTGGGTCTCTTGACCTGCGAAATACAAGCAAAAGGCCCCCCCTCAGTAAAAACAGCCAAAAGCCTTGAAAACGTTTGTTTTAAAAGGCTTTTTGGGATAACTTTGCAACAAAGTGCCAAACTTTAACATACCTTTGAAAAGAAAAGCAGCTACCGAAGGCGGCGAACTTTTCACTTCTCAAAAATAGACAAAAGCAAATCAAGATTAAAGATTAATTTTGTTTATCTAAACAGTTTAAATTCAATAAATCATGGTCGCCCAAACAAAAAACAATAATTTCAATATAAAAGATATTGCGGAAATTCAAAAAATCATCCAACCCATTTTATGGAAATATCCCATCAAAAGCGCAAGCATATTTGGCTCTTATGCAAGGCAAGAAGCCGATACCGAAAGCGATATTGATATTTTAATGGAATTTTCTTCGACTATCAGCTTGCTTCAGTTCGTAAATATTCAACTTGAATTAGAAGATTTACTGGGTAAAAAAGTAGATTTAGTAGAATTGAGTACGCTAAAACCTCAACTTAAAGCAAATATTTTAAAGGAACAAATTGCGATTTATGGCTAAAAATAGAAGTACGGAAGTCTTTTTAGATGATATTATCGAAAGCTGTGAAAGAATTGAGCAATACACAAACGGTTTGACGGAGAAGCAACTTGAATCAAATGTCGAAAAGCAAGATGCCATTATTCGGCGATTTGAAATCATTGGTGAAGCCGTCAAAAATATTCCTCAAGAAATGCGCGACAAGTATCCCGAAGTGCCGTGGCGTGCATTGGCGGGTATGCGTGATATTATGATTCATCAATATTACGGCGTTTCAATTCCGATGATTTGGTCTTCTTCAATGTCTGATATTCCAAAAATCAAAGAACAGCTTTTGTTTATTAAAGATAACAAATAGAATTCTAAAAAATTAACCCAGCTGGCTAAGGATCTTCCTTTCATTTAACTTCCAATATTCAACGAACGAACAACGACGCTGGGTTAGGTGTTTTTACCGCACTCAACTATTCATCGGGTCTGAAGACCATAGCCTGACGGCTATGGTCTTCAGACCCGCGAAATAAAAACAAAACACACCCCCTCAGTATAAACAACCAAAAGCCTTGAAAACATTGGATTTTCAAGGCTTTTGTGTATAAAATGGCAACAAAATTTTAAGAAGAATGAATAAAATACCTATTTTGTCCTTTTATTTATCAACTTTAAATTTAAAACAATATGGCATTACCAGATGTAAACGGACACTTTGTCTATCGAAGTTTAATGAATAATACGGCTGTGGGTGAGGATTTCTCGAAATTAAGATTTGGCGCAGGTTTAATGACCTTAGTTCAAAATAAACAAGGACAGATTACAGGTAATTTTGACATGGGTGGCGGTTTCGTGATGAAGTTAGAAGGGGCTGTTTCAGGAGAGGGAAAAGCATTCGTTCTTAGACTAACAGGAAAAGGCATTGTCAACACACCCACTGCTGGATGGATATATGACTATTTGGGTTATATTACGCCAAAATGGTCCAATAGCATCAATCAACTGCAAACCATAACAGGCTCTGTCATTCGGACAGTCGATCATGGTTCAGCCAAAGCAGGTGTAACGACCACATTCTACATGGTTAAGAAAGATTGATACACCAGATAGCTAAGCCGCCGCCACGTTAGCGGCAAGTCAGTGAAAGTTCGTTAGAAAGAGCATCGTTCATAAAGAGCATTAAAAACTATAAAATGGCTAATAAAAACAAAATATCAACTATTGTATTTTCAGTCTATATTCTGCTATCTTTCTATGTTTTTGGTGGCGGTATAGTCAATTCGATGGTTGCTTACAGGACATGGCGTGCGGTAGGCGCAAATGAATTTCCTGAATTTCATCATATTGATAGTGCGCTCATTATTCCGCTATTTGTTGTTTTCTTTTTCTTATCCTTCATTCCTCAGATTTTATTGTTTTGGTTTCGACCGATGGTTATACCCAAGTGGTTAGTTTGGTTGGCATTACTTTTTAATTTTATAACCCTTGTTTCAACTATAACTATTCAAATCCCTATTCAAATTGAGCTCGATAAAATGTTTTCTTTAGAATTAATTGAACGACTTATATCAACCGATTTCATTTATAGAAGGATTCCAATGTTTTTACAGGCTATAATAAATTTTATTATGCTCTATAAAGTAGTGAAACATTCTGGCAATCAGCCAAACCCTTTGACATAAGAAAAACTATTTTTAACATTGGTGTTGCCAAAGTCGGGCTCGATATTGGAGCAATCAACAGTGGTAATTCTATCGCTCGGCATCGGCCTTTTTTGTTAGAAAATAATAAATTTGTGTCTATAAGTGATAGACCTGAAATGGTTTTCGTGTTTTCCTTATTTATCGGTGAATTTTTAAAAACGAATAGTCAACTATCTGAAAGTGGAGACCAGAGACCACTCAAAAAAAACGGGGCGTACCTTGATAGCCAAACAATCAAGGTAACATAAAAAACAATAAAACTATGTCAGATCAAAAAGGATTCGTAGCGAGTGCCGAAAGTGTCGCAAAGGCTAAACAATTACGGCTGTTTGCTTTTTTAGCATGGTTTGTCGCTATGGGCGGACAGGCTTTTGCCATTCTTAAATTAATCAAAAATGACACCCTCGTATGGTTGATTGTTGCCATCGTGGTCATTCTGGCTTTGGCTATCACTGGGTCAATGCTTTGGAAAAAAGCAAACAAGTTAGACCCTGCATCAGAAAAAGACAAAGTGAAGTTCTTTGTACAAAATCAGCTCGGTGCTATCATGGGTGTATTGGCATTTTTGCCTTTGGTAATTCTCATTTTTACGAACAAAGATTTGGATGGTAAAACAAAAGGTATTGCAGGTTCAATTGCAGTTATAGCGATGCTGGCAGCAGGTATCACAGGCATTGATTTTAATCCGCCTTCTGTTGAAAAATATACTAAAGAAATTAATGAACAAACAGAGACATTAAAACAACTCAATTTAGGTAACGATCTTGTTTATTGGACTGCGTCTGGAAACAAATATCACATCTATGAAGACTGTCAACATATTAAAGGTAGAGATGTCATTACACATGGAACGATTAAAGAATCGTTTGAAAAAAAGGGGATTTCTGAACTTTGTAAAACATGCGAGAGCAGAGTTAAAAAGGAAAGAAATATTCCTGAATAAGCTAACGTTGCGATTGTCGGTGCGATTGAAAGTCATGCCGACAATATTAAATTAAGTTAGACGACTGATTTAAAAAGAATTAAAAATAGAAACATGACAGAACCAATCAAAGCCATTATCACAGGCGCAACAGGCATGGTCGGCGAAGGCGTTTTGCACGAGTGTCTGCACCACCCTGCCGTCTCCTCCATTTTATTGATAAATCGGAAACCATCAGGCATCGTTCACCACAGTGTGAAAGAAATCAATCACAGTGATTTTTACGATTTATCTGCCATTGAAAGTGAATTGGAAGGCTATAACGCTTGTTTTTTCTGCTTAGGAACGACATCAATCGGCAAAAACGAAGCAGAATTTACAAAAATCACTTACGATTTGACGATGCACGTTGCCGAAACATTGGCAAAGCTGAATCCTGATATGACCTTTTGTTATATCTCAGGCTCAGGCACCGATAGCACCGAAAAAGGCAGTCAAATGTGGGCAAGAGTGAAAGGAAAAACCGAAAATGACTTGATGAAACTGCCTTTCAAACGGGTTTACAACTTCCGTCCAGGTTATATGCAGCCGACTAAAGGTTTGAAAAACACACTACCTTACTACAAATATTTTACTTGGCTCTACCCTATTTTGCGCCCTATTGCTTCAAAATATATGTCCACATTGACGGAAATGGGTCGTGCGATGATTCACAGTGTGAACAGAGGTTATGGGAAACAGGTTTTGGAAGTGAAAGACATAATTGAATTGGCAAAATAGAACACAATATTTATATGAAAATAGCTCTTTTAAGCTGTAAAAATTGGCCCGATGTCTTAGAAAAAGAACGGGCTTTTGCATTAGAATTTCCAGAGTCCATAGATGCCGAAGTTGTCATTTGGAACGACCCCTCAGTAAATTGGTCTGATTATAACTACTTGATTTTCAGAACGGTGTGGGATTATTTTGAAATGCCAAAAGAGTTTGATGCTTGGTTAGATTTGATAGAAAGTCAAAATATCAAGACATTGAACCCCCTCAGTATCATCAAAAGGAATCAGCATAAATTCTATTTGCAAGACCTTGAAAGACAAGGCATTGACATCATTCCAACCGTTTTTATGCCTAAAAATACGGGTTTGGATTTGTCTTTTTTGATTGAGAATAATTGGGATAAAGCCATAATCAAACCCGCTGTTTCTGGTGGTTCATATTTGACAAGGCTTTTTTCCCAAAGCGAAATGGGAGAAATTGTAGAGGAATATATGTCATTTTCCCTTGAAAACGACCTTTTAGTGCAGCCTTTTATGCCTGAAATCCAAGAGATGGGAGAATTGTCATTATTGTTTTTCCAAGGAAAATTCTCTCATGCTATCTTGAAAAAGCCTAAAAATGGTGATTTTAGGGTACAATCACAGTTCGGTGGACAGTATCAACGTTTTGAACCCGATGCTGAAATATTAGCGACGGCTCAAAACATCATCAAAACTTTTGGCGGTGATTTGTTGTATGCACGTGTAGATGGCATTTTGAAAGACGGTAAATTATTGCTGATGGAATTGGAATTGATAGAACCTGATTTGTATTTCGATTATTATCCTGATGCAAAAAAGAACTTTTTGACGGCTTTGGAAGCGATGATAAGTAAGTAATGATGAATGATAAACGATGAATGATGAATAATGCAATACATTGAATTTCAAACAGTTGTGAGAAATTAATTTCCCGTTTATATCCGTTCTTCTACTTAGTTCAACTTAACTTACTTTTTTCAAAGCATTGCAAATCAATGCATTGAAAAATTCATCATTCATCATTTATAATTCATCATTACTTAAGTGTATTGGTAAACCCAAGCAATCATTGCAAATTGTAAAGGTATCCGAAGCCATAAAAACCACATTTTTATTTTCATGCCCGAACCTTTGGAAGTCAGCATATAAATGTTTGCAGGAAAAACAGCAATCAGCAAAGCAATAATGCCCCAAGCTGCCCAAACACGGGTCATTGGAATCAGTAGACCGACACCACCCGTAATCTCGGCAATACCTACAATCGTATTAATGGGTTTTTTCCATTCTACTAAAAATGGTGGCGTTATTTTATGAAAAAACCAAGGCTTCTTGAAATGCGAATAACCAGCGTAGATAAAAAACGCAGCAATTAGGACGAGAAAGAAGTAAAATAGAATATTCATTTTTATTGTTAAGATGAAATTTGAAGAAGATGATAGGTACGAACAGCCACAATATAAACATACTTATTTGTCTAATATACCCTCTCTCCGAAAAAATCGGGATTTCGTACCGCAACAGTGTTTTTAATCAACAGTTTAGAAATCAATCTCATCAGCTCAATCTGTGGTCTAAAAAAAAGATAAAACACATGTTTGTCCTTGTTTCTCTACATAAAACCGAATTTTATTAAAGAAAAATGATGGAAATTCGATAATTGTCAATTTTACATTTAATTTTAGACTTAAATTATTTTTGTTAAGAACAATGTAAAACGACAAGATATGAATTTCAATAAAAAACTACTCACCCTCTTTTTCCTTTTTCTTTTTGTAAAAACGTATGCAGAAGACGGCTATGATTTGTGGTTGCGCTATGTGCCTGTCAAAGATGCCAAACGCTTGGCAGAATACAAAACACACATCAAAACCGTTGCGATTTATGGCAATTCACCTACCATCCAAGCGGCAACTGAAGAACTGAATCGCGGTTTGTCAGGACTTTTAGGTAAAAAGGTACCCCTCAGTAAAACGGGGAATATCATCATTGGAACGGCTCAAAATGTGGCTTTGAATTATGCTTTAATTTCTAAACAAACACTACAAAGTGTTGGAAATGAAGGTTATATCATTTTGTCAAAAAATGGCAATACATTCATTACGGCTAATACAGATATTGGCGTTTTGTATGGCGTTTTTCATTTTTTAAGACTGATACAAACGGCCCAAGGCATTAATGATATAAATATTATCGAAAAGCCAAGAGTTCAACACCGCATTTTGAATCATTGGGACAACCTCAATCGACACGTTGAACGCGGCTATGCCGGGCAATCCATTTGGGATTGGCATCGCTTGCCTGACTATATTGACCCACGTTATAAAGACTATGCCCGCGCGAATGCTTCAATCGGTATCAACGGCGTTTCGCCTATCAATGTCAATGCAAATGCTCAAACTCTGACCCCTCAGTATTTAGCGAAAGTCAAGGCTTTAGCAGATGTTTTTAGACCTTATGGCATCAAAATGTACTTAACAGCTCGTTTCAGCGCACCGATTGAGATTGGAAAACTCAAAACGGCTGACCCGCTTGACCCCTCAGTACAAAAGTGGTGGAAGGACAAAGTAGATGAAATTTATACCTATATCCCAGATTTTGGCGGTTTTTTAGTCAAAGCCAATTCAGAAGGACAACCAGGCCCGCAAAACTATGGGCGCAACCATGCCGACGGTGCTAATATGTTGGCAGATGCCGTTGCGCCTCATGGCGGAATCGTGATGTGGCGGGCGTTTGTTTATAGTGCGGATATAAATGAAGATAGGCATAAACACGCCAATAATGAGTTCGTGCCGTTGGACGGTCAGTTTAGAAAAAATGTGATTATTCAAGTAAAAAATGGGGCAATTGATTTTCAACCGCGTGAACCGTTTCATCCTCTTTTTGGGCAAATGCCTAAAACACCGATTATGCCTGAATTTCAAATTACACATGAATATTTAGGGCAAGCCACACATTTGGTTTATAGTGGAACATTGTTCAAAGAGTGCTTAGAATCAGATACTTATGTCAAAGGAAAAGGTTCTACGGTCGCTAAAATCATGGATGGCAGTTTGGATAATCATCAATTAACAGGCGTGGCAGGAGTCGCCAATATTGGTTCGGATAGAAATTGGTGTGGACATCCTTTTTTGCAATCTAATTGGTATGCTTTCGGTCGTTTGGCTTGGAATTATGACTTGAAAAATGACAATATTGTAGATGAATGGTTGAAAATGACATTTTCTATACCGCATCAACAAGAGACTATTTTGAACAAAATCATGATGAATTCAAGGGGAAATATGGTCAATTATATGACCCCATTGGGTTTACACCACATCATGACGTATGGTAGCCACTACGGCCCTGCACCGTGGGTGGATTTTGCAAGTCGCCCCGATTGGAATTGTATTTACTACCACAAAGCCGATTCAATAGGCGTTGGATTTGATAGAACAGCGACAGGGAGTAATGCTTTGAGTCAATATGCCCCCTCAGTATCTGCGTTGTTTTCAGACCTAAAAACGTGTCCAGATGAATATTTGCTGTGGTTTCATCATGTCGCTTGGAATTATAAAATGAAGTCGGGTAAGACGCTTTGGGATGAGATGTGCAACCGATATTACAGCGGTGTTGAAGCCGTTAGAACGACTCAAAAAACATGGGAAACGATGCGCCCATACATTGATAATCAACGTTTTGAGCAAGTCAAAATGCTTTTAACTGTTCAAGAACACGAGGCGGTTTGGTGGCGCAATGCGTGTTTATTGTATTTCCAAACGTATTCAAAAATGCCGATTCCATTTAAAGAACAACCAGATAAGACTTTGGAATATTATAAAGGTTTGAAGTTTCCTTATGCGCCTGGGAATTAGGTATAGTAGACGGAAAATGAATAGGTTTTTTATTTTTTTTTGCAAAAAAAAAGCAAAAACCTATTCATTTTCCG
>JANLQI010000315.1:0-33065 GCA_031367705.1 Saprospiraceae bacterium
GGGAAAATCGTCCTTGATGCGCACCATTGCCACTTTGCAAGATGCCGATAGCGGCTCAGTTATGTTGGGCAATATCAACGTATCGGAACAAAAAGAAGCCGTCCGCAAAGTGTTGGGTTATCTGCCACAAGAGTTTGGCGTGTATCCCAAAATCAGTGCAGAGATGATGCTCGACCACATCGCCCGACTGAAAGGCATTGCCAACACCAGCGAGCGTAAACAAACGGTTGAGGCATTGCTGCAAAAGGTCAATTTATATACCGAACGCAAGCGCAACCTCGGTACGTATTCGGGCGGTATGAAACAACGTTTCGGCATCGCCCAAGCCTTGATTGGCAATCCTAAATTGCTGATTGTGGACGAACCTACCGCAGGACTTGACCCCGCAGAACGCAATCGTTTTTACAATCTGTTGAGCGAAATCGGTGAAAACACCATCGTCATTTTAAGTACCCACATTGTTGAAGACATCAAAACATTGTGCAGCCGCTTCGCCATCATTTGCGGCGGCGAAGTGATGTTGATTGCGACACCACAAGACGCAGTGGAAAGTATGCAAGGAAAAACGTGGACAAAAGCCATTGACAAAGCCGATTTAGAAGCCGAACGACTTATCCACAAAGTCATTTCGACCCAACTCAGCGGCGGTAAACTCTTCATCCGCATCGTCAGCGATGACGCTACCGAAGCGGGTTATACTGCTGTAGAACCCACGCTTGAAGACGTGTATTTCAATACCATTTCAGAAAAAATGGATTTAATCACCCTTTAGGGAATGATGAATTATGAATGATAAATGATGAATCTGTTATTTATCATTCATCGTTTATCATTCCTTTAAAACCATCTCTCTATGTTCTGGTCAGTCTTTATTTTTGAATTAAAATACCGCTTGCAACGTCCTGCAACATATATTTACTTTTTCATTTTCCTCCTTTATACGGCATTGGTCATCGGTAACGGTGGCACAGGCGTAAGTGAAAAAGTGTATCACAATTCACCCGCAGCCATCGCCAGTTTCTTTACGATTTTGAGTATTATTTCCGTACTCATCAGTTCGGCAATCATGGGCGTGCCGCTTTATCGTGATTTGGAACACAACACCAAAGAATATTTGCTTTCAACGCCCATTACCAAAGGCGCGTACTTTTGGGGGCGTTTTTGGGGTTCTTTTGCGATTTTAGTCCTCATCAGCACTGGGGCTATTTTCGGTTATATCATCGGTTCGTGGGTTGGGCCTATTTTCGATTGGACGAAGCCCGAACGATTTGGACCCAATGTGGCGATGTTTTATATCCAACCATTTTTCACCATTCTCGTACCCAGTTTGTTGTTTACGAGTTGTGTTTTCTTTGGTTTGGTCAGTTGGCTACGCAACAACAAAGTGCTTTATACGGCTTCGATAATGCTGTTTATCATGTATCTGTTGGCAAATTTCTTAGTCCGCGACCTTGAAAAACGCAATTTGGTGGACTTGCTCGACCCTTTTGCCTTGAATACTTTGCGCAACGCCACCAAGTACCTCACCCCTGCGGAACAGAATACGCAGTTAGTGCCTTTAGTCGGTAACTTGTTGTTGAATCGGCTTTTATGGTCGGGCTTGGGTTTGTTAATCATCGGTTTAACCTATTTTCGCTTTACAATTAATCGTTTTATCACAGGAAGAACTGCAAAAACGACCCCTCAGTATAAAGAGGAAAAAAGCCTTGTAAAACGCCTTGGTTTGCCTGTTTTCACACCTGAATTCAGCACTTCTTTAAGTTGGACGAACCTTTGGAGTTTAGGCAAATTGGAGTTTCGTAACATCATCAAAGACGCTTATTTCATCTCCATTTTGTTGGGCGGTGTCGTCTTTTTGTTCATTGACGATTGGATTGGCAACTTACTATATGGTGTGCCTGACCGACCTGTGACGATGAATATGCTGTTGTTCAAAACCTATAATTATGGTCTTTTTGTTTTTATCATATTGATGTTTTACGCAGGTGAAACGGTGCATAGAGACCGCACGACCCGTTTTGCAAACATTGGCGACGCTTTGCCGATACCGAATTGGGTGCAATTAGGCTCAAAATTCATGGCTTTGATGGGTATTTGCTTGGTTTTGGTCACGATTCCAATGCTTGTTGGTTTAGCTGTTCAAACCCTCCATGGTTTCTTTCATTACAAATTTGAATTTTATTTTATAGACCTTTATCTCATTACGTTTTGTGATTATTTGCAAATGGCGATGTTGGCGTTTTTTGTTCATGCCTTGGTCAATAGTAAGTTTTTAGGACATTTTGTAGGCATTGCCGTTTGGTTTTTGATGTTTGTCCTACGGAATTTCTTAGAAATGAACTACAATCTGTTCTTTTACAGCTTCAAACCCGGTTATCAAATTTCAGACATGAACGGTTTTGGGCATTTTGCCGCGCCGTTGTTTTGGTTCAATTTCTATTGGATGGCTTTTGGCTTAATACTATTGCTCTTTGCCGCCTTGTTTTGGACACGCGGTACAGAGAATAATTTCAAAAAACGTTTAAAAATGGTGGGGCAACGTTGGACAAAAAGCACCACGTTTGGCATGTTGATTTTACTCGTTTTATGGCTTGGCAGTGGTGCTTTTATCTACAAAAACGTCAGTTTGACCAATAAATATACCACAAACAAGGAAGGCGAAGAACGTCAAGCTGAATATGAAAAGCGATATAAACAATATGAACGCATACCGCAACCAAAAGTAACGGACTTAAAAGTCTTTGCCGATGTCTTTCCAGACGAGCGCAAAATGACGATGAAAGCGATTTTAAAAATCAAAAATAAAACAACTGTTGCCATTGATTCTCTGCATTTATTGACGACAACTGACATAAAATACACCGTCAGTTTCGACAATACCCCCCTCAGTATTTCTAAGTTTGATTTGGAAAAAAGACCCAAATTCACTTTGTTTTATGATAAACCCGACACGGGCGGATATCGCATTTTCAAGTTGCCACGCACCTTGCAACCAGGCGACACGGCAACTCTAATCTTTGATATTATTGCTGAAAACAAAGGCTTTATCAACGACGGTTACAGTCGAGAATTCGTTGAAAATGGTACGTTTACAAGCGGTGGCATCCCGAGCATCGGCTATGACCCTAACAATGAATTGAGCAGTGATGAAAAGCGCAAAAAATACGGTTTGCCTGAAAAACCCGAAGACTTGCCGCCACACCATGACCCTTATGGCGAAAGGACTTTGTTGTTCAATGACGATGCAGATTTTGTTACTTTTGAATGTACCGTCAGCACCAATGCCGACCAAATTGCTATTGCACCAGGTTATTTACAAAAAGAATGGATGGAGAATGGCAGACGGTATTTTCACTATTTACAAGACAGTAAAATTGTTTATTTTTTCAATATTGTTTCTGCAAAATACACTGTTTTGAAGGACAAATGGACAAATAATGAAGGGAAAGAGGTCAATATTGAGATATATCATCATTACGAACACGCCTACAACCTCGACCGTTTTGTGAACAGTTTGAAAGATGGTTTGACGTATTTTGAGAAAAACTTTGGGCCTTATCAGCATCACCAAATACGTATTTTAGAGTTTCCTCGTTATGCCAATTTTGCCCAATCTTTTCCGAATACAGTGCCTTATTCAGAGGATTTTGGTTGGTTTGCCGATTTCAGCGACCCCAATCATTACGATTTTGCGTATTATGTCACGGCACATGAATTGGCGCATC
This sequence comes from Saprospiraceae bacterium, assembly GCA_031367705.1. GTDB lineage: Bacteria > Bacteroidota > Bacteroidia > Chitinophagales > Saprospiraceae > JAAFJT01. Next base: position 3,726 of record JANLQI010000315.1, read on the forward strand.
AATGGTGGGGACATCAAGTGACACCGAATATGACGCGTGGCTCGAATTTGGTTTCTGAATCATTGGCTGAATATTCTGCTTTGATGATTGCCGAACACCGCTACGGCAGCGACAATTTACAGCGTTTTTTGAAATACGACCTCGACGGCTACTTGCGTGGACGAGCCCGAGAGAGCAAAAAAGAAAACGTTTTCATCAATTGCAACCGCCCGTATCAATGGTATCAAAAAGGCAGTTTGATTCTCTATGCTTTGAAGGATTATATCGGCGAAGATAAATTGAACGGCGCAATCCGTAGTTTCAGAGACAGTTTTGCATTGAAAGAAACGCCGCCGTTTGCGGGTAGTTATGATTTGTACAACGCCATCGAAAAAGTCGTTCCCGATTCCTTGAAATATTTCATGGAAGACTCTTGGAAAAAATTGGCGTTGTATGAAAACCGTATCATTTCGGCGAAAGCGACACCCCTCAGTAATGGAGAGTTTGAAGTGACTTTAAAGGTAAAAGCCCGTAAAATGTACGCCGACGAAAAAGGTACCGAAACGGAAGCCACAACGACGAATGACTACATAGACATAGGCGTTTTCACAAACGATGAAGTGACAAAAGAAGGCGTTAAGCTCACAAAACCGCTTTATCTGCAAAAACATCGCTTGACAAATGGCGAGCATACGATTGTGGTAAAGGTTAAAGGCAAACCTGTTAAGGCGGGTATTGACCCTTACAATAAGTTGATTGACCGTGTGCCAGAAGACAATCGGATAGATGTTGATTAATGGTGAATGGTGAATATTTTAATGGTGAATTGGCAGTAATTTTCAAAAAAACAAGCCGATACAGAGGGGTCTCTGTATCGGCTTGTTTTTTTATGACATTTCTGCTATTTACACCGTTTTGGATTCAACCATACTCTCCAACCGTTTGAAATAATAATACGTCTCAATCTGCGCCCGCATCGCTATTTCGTTATCGTCTCGACGGTACGGATTGTCTTGTTCCGCATTGATGAAACGAGCTTTGACGTTATCCGATAATTGATAATCTATAACATCTTTGATGATTTGTTTCAATTTGGGGTCATAAATCGGAAAAGATGTTTCAACGCGATGCGACAAATTGCGGGTCATCCAATCTGCGCTGGATAGGTAAATTTCTTCGTCACCATCGTTGTGAAATATAAAAATACGGGCATGTTCTAAGAAACGGTCAACGATGCTGATGATTTCAATATTATCGCTAAAGTCCTTAATGTCGGGAACAAGGGAACAAATGCCTCGTGCAATTATCTTAATTTTCACCCCTGCTTGCGACGCATCGTATAGTTTTTGAATCATCTCTCTATCCGAAAGGCTGTTCAATTTTATTATCATAGATGCCGTTTTCCCTGCTTTGGCATACGCCATTTCACGGTCGATTTTAGCGGCTAATTCATCTCTAAGATTAAATTGCCCAACCAAAAGATGTTTAAACGGTGGAATCCCTTCTTTTTTAGACGTTTCGAGATAGCGGAAAACCTGCGCCATTTCCTTTGTCAACCGTTCATCGGTTGTGAAAATGCACAAATCGGAATAGATTTTTGCTGTGTCTTCATTAAAATTGCCTGTGCCAAGATAGGCATACAGTTTTTCTTTTCGCCCTTCTTTTCGGCTCACCAAAGCCAATTTTGAATGAACTTTGATGCCAGGCATAGAATAATAGACCGACACACCTGCTTTTTGCAAGGCTTCTCCCCATTTGATATTCGCTTCTTCATCAAATCGTGCTTTAACTTCGATGAAAACGGAGACTTGTTTGCCATTTTCAACGGCTTGCATCAAGGCACGCATGATGCGGCTTTTCTTGGCGACTCGATATTGAACGATTTTTATGTGTGTTACTGAGGGGTCCTCTGCTGCGACTTCAAAAAACCTGATGACCGATTCGTAGCTTTGATAAGGGAAATGCAAAAGGTGGTCTCTTTCAGAAACAACACTGAAAAAGTCTTCTGCTTGCTCTAAAATAGGATACGGTTGCGGCAGCATCGGCTTGTATTTGAGTTGCGACAAGCCAAAATCGGGGAATTTAAAGAAGTCGAAATTGTTGTGATAACGCCCTTCGGGCAGCATATCACTTTTTTCAATATCAAAGGTGTCGCTCAAAAAATCGAGAAATTCTTTAGGAATTGTACGGTCAAAAACAAAACGGGAAGCGGGGCCGACATTCCGTTTTTGAAGGCTCGACTTGACTTTTAGTATCAAATTGCCCGTAAATTCATCATCAATATACAGTTCTGCATCGCGGGTCAATTTTATGGAATAGGTATCCACAATATCATAACCTGGGAACAAATATGAGACGGAATGACGCACGATATCGTCGAGCATGATGATTTCATGCCGCCCATTTTTTGAAGGCAAAATGATGAAACGCGGAACGAAATCGCTTGGGATTTTGACAATTGCATACTCCGTTCTCGACGTATAGCTGTCTTTTGGAATCAACGCAACCGTCAAATACAAAGCCGCATTGTTCAAAAAAAAGCGGACTTTGTTTTTGACAAGGAGAACGGGCTGTACGAAAGGCAACAAATTCTCTTGAAAATAGGACTCCACAAACTCTTTTTGCTCTTCTATTAAATCAAGGCGGCGAATCATGAAAATATTGTGTTCACGCAGCGCGGGAATGATTTCATCAATAAAAATGCGGCTGAATTCGATTTGTTGTTCGTTGACAATTTTCAACAACGCCTTTAAAGTTTGTTTTGGATTGTAATGCAGTTCCTTTTTCGTTTTTTTAGATAAACGAATCAAACTGCGGTGCTGTGCAATACGAATACGAAAAAACTCATCGAGGTTGGATGAGTAAATGGCTAAGAATTTCAACTTCTCCATCAAAGGCACTAAGGGGTCTTTTGCCTCTTGCAAAACCCGATAATTAAAGCTCAACCAACTTACGTCTCTTTGCACATAAGGCATGACATAAGGGGTTTCTTCTTCGATTTTTTCTATCTCTACGGCTGTTTCTGTTTGCATAAAATTGATTGTCTTGTGGTTGAATTTGCAATTTTAAAGAAAATATCTTTAGAAATGATGAATGATGAATAATAAATGATGAATTTGTGATTCATCATTTATCATTCATCATTCCCTTACTTCCCTTGTGCATTTTGCACCCGCCGCACAAACATCTCGCCTTTGCCTGGGTCTTCCCATTGCAACTCGAGGTCGCCGTCTTTGGTTTTAGCGATGCGGTCTTTGGTTTTGATTTTATTAAATTCTTCTTCCATTTTTGGATTCGTAGAAGTGATACCTAACACACCTTTTTGATAGCCAAAGAAGTAGAAAAAATCGTTCGACGTTTTGATATAGACATAAACACGGTCGTCGTTGTTCGATGGCATTTTAAACTCTACCCAAGCCGTAATCTTTTTATTCACTGTAAAACCCAATACACTACTTAAATCGGCTTTTGAACCATAGCTGACCATACTTTGTAATTCAGGATTCCAACGCATGGTGGCACGGCTGAACAGGAAGCTAAAATCGTTGTATTTATCGGGCATAAGCAACGTTTTTTCCTTCATTTCGGCGACCGTTTTTTTATAATCCTTTTCGTCTGAAATAAATTCCGTCAAGGCTTTATCGTTGAAATCGTCCTTTTTATAGTCGGTATCGGCCGCATCAAAAGAACCTGATTGAATATCGGCGGCCATGATTCTCAACAACTTATCAGGAATGTGCATCTGTATCCCAAACATCGCTTCTATACTGAGGGGGCTGCCTACGATACCATTCGAGTCTCTCGCCTCTTCGGTTGGCGACAAAAATTTGGTTTTGGCTGTTCCTGCCGCTAAAACATTGATGTATTGTAAATTGCCGCCTAATGTCAACTTCCCTTCTGCATTTATGACACCTGTACGGTTGTCGTATATCATTTTATTGCCTTGTAAACTATTGCCCAACACTTTGAGGGAATCGCCAAATATGATTTGGTCGTTGGCAGGATTGTATTTAAACACGCCTCTGACATCCATAATAGGGCGGTCTTTCGCAAAACTCAAAGGCATCATGGCACGCGGATAAGCCTGCGCATTTTCTTTACTGATAAAAATACCTGTGTTTAAGTTCTGACCTTCTTCGTTTTTAGGCACATTATAGTTCAATGCCAAATCTGCTTTGTCGGCGTTAGAATAAATGCTGAACCACTGACGGTCAGGCAAATTGTCGTGTTCAAAGTGCGCAAATCCTTCAAAACGCAAGTTTTTACTGCCCGAAGACAAAGCAATCGTTCCCTTAAAAGTCGTTTTTTTATCTATCAAAAAATCATCTTCTGATTTGACTGTTCCTGTCGCTGATGTTTCCGTCCGTTTCAAATTGCGATTGCCTGGGCCAACACGTTGACCAATGATATTGTCGAATTGAATTTCTTGATTTTTACCTGCCACATTGTATTCATAAAAACCATTAGCAGTATATTCCTTCCGTCCTTTGATGTTGACGGTTGCACGATTGATAACGTGGTGTTTTGTGATGGTATCACAAACGATGCGGGCATTTGTCAATGTGGTCATAGCGCCACCCAACTGAATTTGGGTCTTGTTTGAATCTGGATAAATGAACGCATCACACGTTTTGATAAAATCTATACCACCCACTTTCAAAAAGTTGGATTTCAAGTCATAAGAGGCTTTATTACCTAAAAAATTGAGCGAATCCTGTTCTTTATCTGTACTAACAAAAAAAGCAGGTTTGCCTTCGGTATGAAAATCAATGATTTCAGACTGCAAATCCCAATCAAACTCGTTAATCGTTGTGTTGTATTTTACGCCTGGCATAGCCGTTATCCCGTCGTCAGAATTAGACTTAAAAAAGCCCTTTTGGGTATCAAAATTGATTTTACCCCTCACATTCCTTGTATCAAGTGCCAATTGGTCGGACAGATTCGACAAGGCACGAATCCCCAAAGTCATCGTATCGGCTTGAACATAATGCGTACCGAAAGAAAATAATTTTGACTTCAAAAAACCTTTTTCCCATTCAAATGTACCAATGCCTTTCACACCGCTTGGGGTCAAAATAATGGTATTGCGCATGGTGTAACTCCCTTCGGGGAAAAATTTGAAAGCCGAATCTTTTGATGTCAAATACATCGAGTCGTTACGTGGCATCCAATTAATCTGTACGCCTGGAGCCGTCACTTGTGGCACATTATTTTTGCCGTTTTCCTTCATATCAAAACTTTTGGCACTTGCCAACATTTGTTTTGGATGAAACACAACGTCTTGAGACTCAATGGTTGCGTCCAGATATTTGACCAAACCTTTACCAAAAAAGCCTTTATTGTTTAGGGTCACTTCTCCATTAAAATTACCCTTTTTACTATACAAAGGTAACCCCTCAGTAGGTGTCCGCATTTTGAAGCCTAAAGACGAGTCAGGTTGCAAGGTCAAAGTCTCTTTGAAGTCGGGAAAAATATCGGCAGATACCATCGTGCCTTTAAAATTCAACTGACTGCGTACAAGGCTGTCCATGCCATCGAGGTTAAATTTATCTAATTTGAAGTAAAAAGAATCCCGTTTGTATTTACCCTGCTGTGTTTCAGGCGAATCATAGAACACATAACTATAATCTTTGGACTGAAAAGAAGGCATCATTTTGATGTTTTCACGCCCCGATTTATTGTTAGGTGCATCAATCAACAAAACACCACGCAGATGCTCTAACCGCGAGTTTATCGCCGTCGCTATGGGGCGATGGTATTGGTCTTCACCTGTTTTCAAATACAAATCAAGGTAGCGCAAAGAATCAACCGTTATATCAAAACGGTCATAATCAAAATGAAATTTATTGCCATAATACAAAGCAAAACCGCCAAACATCCGTCCATCAAAATCAAAATTTCGGTTGCGTTTCAAGATAATTTCTTGGTCGCGCGGTACAACCCGAATCTTTTGCTTGTTACTCAGTTCAATACCTCTGACACCATTGATTTTTATGGTCGTATCTTTCAAAAAGAAATTAGAATTTTCCTTAGTCGTCTCCGATGAAATACGCAAAACATCGTAATCTACTTTCTTTTGATTGGCTAATGAGTAGTGAAAGACTTTATCTTTCAGTTCTAAAATATTGTTTTCAGAATCATAATTGACAAAACCATTGGCGACCAATTCGTATAACAAACTTTTTATCATACTCGCATCCATTTTAGGATTGATTTGTCGTGCCGCCTCATCGGCAACCAATATTCTTTTTTGAACTTGGTCGCTGTACATTTTTAAAACAACAACAGGATTACGTGTCGAGATACTTTGAAATTTCCGGAAGTCTGGCTCACTAAAAAATTTCAAGGATTCAAACATAGCATTGTTGCTGTTGATGCCATAACCCGGCTGTTTGTCGCCTAAAACAATCGAATCATTGTCAATAAACCATTTGATTTTATTCATATCCATATTGACCTGATGATAGGAGTTGAAAAACGGATTGCGCTGACTCGCCCTCTCGCCTCGGTCAAGCATCAAAACATTGTTAGCTACGTCCATCCTCAAATTTACTGAGGGGTGGTAAATCGAATCTTTACCGAAATAAATCACCGCTTCCGAACTTTCAGATGCAATGCTTTCATCTTTTCGAATCACATACAATTCCGACGTCGCCCGAAAAGCACGTGTACCTTTTTTGCTGTCATTTATCGTCAAATGGGCTTTTTCTTCTCTTGTACCATAACCAAAAACCGTCATGCCAAACAACCTAAATCCGCCTTCGTATTGAATATTTTTACCAATATTGCTGACTTTCAAGCGTTTTTCGTAGGACTCAAAACGTGGATAAGTGTTTTCAACCGTCGCATTACCAAAATTGACTTTATCTTCAAAAACGCCTTCAATTTCTTTATTCGGGAACAAAGCAGGGTACTTCAATCGCGCTTTATCTGCTTTATAAAAACCCTTTGACACATCAATCGAATAACTGCCCAATTTACAAACGATTTCATTGTTTTGAAATCGCTCCCATGTCACCTCCGCACTTTCACCTTTCCATTCCTTCGTTACAGGGAAAAACGTACCTTTTGTATCTTTTATAAATATCGAATCTTTTTTATAAATCGCAGAAATATTTAATTTCTCCCATTTTACTGAGGGGATACCATTTTCAAATTTCCATGTATATTCTTTGTTGTCAGCAAACCAATTAATTGTATTATTGCCAAAATACAGCGCATTACTCTCAAAAAAGCTGGTTGAAAAGCTTAAAAATTGGCGAATAGGTTCATATTTCTTAATCTGAAGCGCATCTGCTATCATAGGTTCAAAAACATTCATCCACTTTTCAAAACGGGAGTCCTTTTGCCCCGATTCAACGAGCGTACTACTCCGCAAATAATCCGTAAAATAAGGATTCGAGTTCAGCCTCGCCGACATCATATCATTACAAACCGCCATCAAACGAGTCGTTTCCTCGTCGGTAAAGCTGCCACTTTTGAACTTTTTTTCAAACTCTTTATAAGTTTTAATTGACAAATCCTGTTGACTTAAAGTGACATAAGCCTCTAATTTTTTAAGAAATTCCGTAGGAGATTCCGTATCACCCGTCTTAATAGGAGACGACTGAGCCTGAATATTGGTGAGAAAAAATAAGGTAAAAATGAAGAGAATATGCTTTTTCATGTAGTCAAACATTTAATTTTGGATAGGTGATAATGGATAGTTGATAATGGATAATGGATAGTTGGTGATGGAATTAATCAAAAAAATGTCTATTCACATATTAAAAACGCTAAAAGTGCTTGTGAAATTATGTTTATACATGAAACAGGGCAAAACCCGAAAAATGGATTATTCTGGAATTTGGGTTAAACGGGTTATTATTGAAAGGGTGATGTAAAACCACCCTTTCAATTCGCCCAAACTACCCCTCAGTATTTGTCGGGTTTTACCCCGTTTCGTATTGCGGATAGTACATTATCAATTATCAACTATCAATTATAAACTATCCATTATCCATTAAAAACCAACTTCATACACAGCCAGTTGCCACGTTGTTGTGTAACGATATGTTGAAAGCCTTCTTTCTTTGTCGCATCTAAAAGAATGTGTTCATCTTGTTTTAAAAAGCCTGAAATCAACATCGTTCCACCTGTTTTCAAGCGACTTTTCAAATCAGAAAGAGAATAAAGAATGACATTGCGATTGATATTGGCTAATATAATGTCGAAATCTGAAGATGGAATCACGTCAAGCGTGCCGCAAAAAGCCTTGACATTGTGTACATCATTGATGCCATTGTTTTCAAGCGTATTCTCATAACTCGCTTCCTCAATGTCCACGGCTTCCAAATCTGTTGCGCCTAATTTCTCTGCCAAAATGGCTAAAATGCCTGTGCCACAGCCGTAATCCAAGACTTTTTTAGCCTTAAAATCCAAATCACGCATCAACTGCATCATCATATAAGTCGTTTCGTGATGCCCCGTCCCAAAAGCCATTTTCGGGTTAATCACCAAATCAAAAACGACCCCCTCAGTAGGTGGATGAAAATCGGCACGTAAACCGACAAAATCATCTACACGTATGGGTTGGAAATTAGATTCCCAAATAACATTCCAATTTTGGTAAGGAATGAATGTTTTTTCAAAGGTAAAACCAAAACCTTGAGTGATTTCAGCCGTTTGTTGGGCCGCATCTTCCGTCCAATCTTTCTCCAAAATATAACCTTTCAAAACCGTTTCGCCGACTTCAAAAGTGTCAAAAGGCAATTCGCTCAATAGCGCAATCAGTATCTCCGCTTTTTCTTCAGAATACTGAGGGGTCGTCATTTCGATGGCGTAATAGTTCATAATTTTCTTAATGGTGAATGGTGAATCTTCTAAGTACCGTGAAATTGAGACCAGTTACTAACATATTGTCGAAGTTTACTTCTTCAGCACGGCTTGCAAAGTATTCAGCAATAATGACACAACAGTCAGTTGTCCAACGCCACCAGGAACAGGCGTGATATAACTCGCTTTTGGCGCAACATTGTCAAAATCAACGTCGCCAACGAGCCGCGAACCGCTTTTTTTAGTTTTGTCTTCAATACGATTCATACCGACATCTATGACAACAGCCCCTTCTTTTACCATATCGGCTTTTATGAAATGAGCGACACCAATAGCTGCAACCAATATGTCAGCACGCCGACAAACGTCTGCTAAATTTTTAGTGCGTGAGTGCGCCACTGTCACTGTGCAATCCCAACCCTTTCGGGAGAGCAAAATACTGAGGGGGGTGCCAACAATGTTGGAACGTCCGACAATAACACATTCTTTACCCGACGTTTCTATTTTATAACGCTTCAACATTTCGAGGATGCCCGCAGGTGTGGCAGGCAAAAAGGCAGGTAAACCTTGTGTCATACGCCCAAAATTGGTTGGATGGAAACCATCAACGTCTTTTTTAGGGTCAATCGCTAAGGTCACAACTGATTCATCAATGTGTTTAGGCAAAGGCAGTTGAACGATAAAACCATCAATATCGTCGTCATTGTTCATATCGTTGACAATGGCTAAAATCTCTGATTCCGTTACGTTTTCACTGCGTCTGATGAGCGTTGATTTAAAACCGACTTGCTCACATGAACGAATTTTATTGCCTACATAAGCCTCACTTGCGGGATTGTTGCCAACCAAAACGGCCGCTAAATGTGGGATTTTGCCGCCTGTAGCGATGAGGCGATCAACATCTAATTTGATTTCTGATTTTATGGTTTCGGCGAGAAACTTTCCGTCTAATAATTGCATAATAAGTGAAAAGTGAAAAGTGAATAATGAAAAGTATCGAGCCTTGAAAAGGCGTAATTTAATTGCAATGACTAACAGACATTGACAAAAACGAGGCGCAAAATTAGCTTTTTTAAGAAAGAAAGAGGTGTAAATCCTTGAAATGTTTATAGATTCGTTCAATTTATGAATAAACTGTACATTAACGGAATTAATAAATTCAAGGGTATATTCACTCAGTATTACATAAAAACAATATCACAACAAGAAAAATATAGATTATGAAAGAATTAAAAGACATAAAAAATGTCCTCATTATTGGTTGCGGAACACTTGGTTTACGCATTGGTTTGCGCTGTGCGATGGATGGTTTCAACGTCAAAATGTATGATGTAACGGACGAAGCATTGCAGAAAGCACGGTCTATTCAAAACAAATTATTGCGCAGTTTTGTCAAAAAAGGTGTGATTACTGAGGGGGTCGCTGATGCAACATTGAGCCGTATCACGACAACGACAGACAAGGCAGAAGCGGTCAAAAACATTGATTTGGTAAGCGAATCTGTTACAGAAGACTTAGAAATCAAGAAAAAAGTGTGGGCAGCGTTCGCTCCTTTGTTTGAACCAAATACGGTTTTGACAACAAATACCTCCTATTTATTGCCGTCTATGTTTGCAGAAGAAACGGGGCAACCTACTTTATTTTGCGCCTTACATTTTCACGATGTTTTTACGATGAATGTTGTGGATGTCATGCCGCACCCAAATACTGAGGGGGAAGTTATTGACTTACTCAAAGATTTTGGTAAGGCGATTAATCAAATTCCTGTATTGATACAAAAAGAAAATCCGGGCTACCTGTTCAATCAGATGTTGATGGCAATTCTCGGTGCGGCGGGCGATTTGCGTACCCGCGACATCGCTTCGATTCAAGACATTGACCGTTCGTGGATGGGCAATTTTAAATCGAACATCGGACCTTTTGGAATGTTGGATACAATTGGTTTGGAGACGGCTTGGCATATTGTCAAAGTTCGAACAGACAGCCGCAGCAGCCGTTTCGCCGCTTTGCTGAAAGAATATCTGGATGAAGGCAAATTGGGTTTGAAAACGGGCGAAGGGTTTTATAAATATCCGAATCCTGAGTTCGCGGAAGCTGATTTTTTAGGTTGACAGCGTGAGGTACCTGTGTCTAATTGAACAATTCAAGCATTCTGACAGTTTAATTTCCTTTCACAATAAAAAGCGCACCACATGAAAGACATCACAAAAAAGTACACCAACGGCGAAGTCACAATCGTTTGGAAACCAGACACTTGTATTCATTCCCGCATTTGTTGGACAGCAGCCACAGGCTTGCCCGAAGTTTTTAACCCCATGGAAAGACCTTGGATAAAACCTGAAGGAGCGAGTACTGAACGCATCATCGAACAAGTAAAAAAATGCCCTTCAGGCGCATTGAGTTACTACATGAATAATGATGCAGAAGAATAACACATATATTAATATAAATAAAAAAGCATGACAGGAACAATTGAAATTGAAGAAATCAAAGCGGCGCATACGCAATATGACGTTGCGTCCTTTATCACAAATCGGTTTAGTCCACGTGCATTTTCAGAAAAAAACATTTCTGAAACCACGATGAACACCCTTTTTGAAGCCGCGTCTTGGGCAGCGAGTGCCAACAACGAACAACCATGGGTGTATTACTTTGCACACAAAAATACTGAGGGGTTCGATAAGATTTGGTCTTGTCTGATGGAAGGCAATCAACCGTGGGCTAAAAATGCAGCCGCTTTGGTGGTCACTGTTGCAAGAAAAACCTTTGAACGCAACGGCAATAACAACGTAGCAGCCGAACACGACCTCGGTATGGCTAATGCAACTTTGCTTTTGCAAGCAAGCGCGTTAGATATATTTGCGCATCCGATGGGTGGTTTTTATAAAGACAAAACAGTGGAAATGTTGGGTTTAGACGAAAAGAATACGCCTATATGTGTCCTTGCGCTCGGTTATTTGGGCGATGTGGAACAGTTGGAAGAGCCGTTTAAATCAAGGGAATTAACTCCTCGAATCAGAAAACCGCTTGAAGATTTCGTAAAAAAAGTATAAAACAACAAAATGACGGTGTGATTTTTCGTCTAATGTTGTCAACTAAGTGAAAATAGGCGGGTAAGTAAGGCGATGATTTGAAATCATCGCCTTACTATACACTTTAATACGCCTTGTCCTAAACATAAATTGACAGCATTAGATTTGAAATCCACCCCCTCAGTATAAAACAACATAAATTATGGCAAAAAATATCAAAGCCTCTATTCAAAAAAATCATTATAAAACAACGCTGACAAATGGTCGAAATGAACTGATAGCCGACGAACCGACAGACGTAGGTGGCGCAGATTTAGGGTTTTCTCCTTCTGAATTACTCTGCAGTGCTTTGGCAGCTTGTACTTGTGCAACATTGCGTATGTATGCCGACCGCAAAGGTTGGGCATTAGAAGATGTTCAAGTGTCGATTGATTATGAGCGCGACAAGGATACGAATACGACACATTTTAAACGCCACATCACGCTTATCGGTGATTTGAGTGATGTTGAAAAAGCACGCCTTTTGGATATTGCGAATAAATGTCCGATACATAAGGTTTTGACGAATCCGATTGAGATTTTGACGGAGTTGGTTTGAAAAATGATAAGCATGCCCAAAACACTGATACGTATGAAACTTATGGCATACCACAAACGTAATTTAAAGAATCATTTTGATTTGATTTAGATTTTAAAAAAATTATTAATAGATGAAGGTTTAACGATGTAATTATTGTTAAACCTTTTTTTATCAGAGAAATAGAGCCGTTTAGACAAAACATCCCCTCAGTAAGATACCGCATTGAACCCACTGCTTTATCTTTGCCGCGCAAAAGCCATTATTCAAGCTTAATAAATCGTTTAACCAACATGTATAAGTTCCTTTTCATCAGTTTTGGACTGATACCAACGTTTATTTTTGCCCAAAAAGACAGTTTGGGAGACCAAAGACAGAATCGTATTGACTTTCAAGTCAGCATAAAAAAAGCAGTGGCAACCATCACGATTGACGGTGTTTTAGATGAAAAAGACTGGACAAACGCAGTGCCTGCTAAGGATTTTTGGGAAAAATATCCAGACAATAAACAACGCGCTACGACAAAAACGGAAGCCCGTTTGACCTATGATGACCACTTTCTTTATATCGGTTTTACCTGTTACGATTCATCAAGCCGTCACATCATCCCAACATTGAAAAGAGACGTGGACTACTTGAATGGTGACGGCATAGCGGTATTGTTAGACCCAATAAATCGGCAAGCCAATGGATATATGTTTGGCATCAGTCCTTTAGGTGTGCAAAGCGAAACAACCGTAGAGTCTTTTGGCCGACCCACTTTCTCTTGGGACAGCAAATGGTTCAGTGCCGTTAAACAATATGCCGATAGGTGGACGGTAGAAGTTGCTATCCCTTTCAAAACTTTGCGATATGAAGCAGGCAAAACGGAATGGGGCATCAATTTCGTTAGAAATGATGTCAAGCATGGACAATATCACTCGTGGGCACGCGTACCCTTGCAATTTCCTGGCTTTTCCCTTGGATTTTATGGCACTTTGAAATGGGATGCACCGCCGCCTATTGAAAAAAGCAACGTTACGCTGATTCCTTATATGTTGGCAGGTGCTTCCAACGATTTTACGGTCAATAACAAGACGGATAAAGTGCTGCGTGTTGGGGGGGATGCCAAATGGTCTTTGAATTCGCAACTCAATTTGGATGCAACAATAAATCCTGACTTTTCGCAAGTCGATGTGGATGAGCAAATGACAAACCTATCTCGATTCAGCTTATTTTTTCCTGAAAAACGGACTTTTTTCCTTGAAAACAGCGATGTTTTGTCAGATTTGGGCAGTCCACCCGTTTCGCGTCCATTTTTTTCGAGGCGCATAGGTTTAGATGCCAACGGACAACGCGTTCCGATTCAATTTGGTGCAAGATTGAGCGGCAACTTGAATAAAAGCTTGCGTATCAATGCTTTAAATATGCAAACAGCCAAAACAGATGGGCAGTCGGCTTACAATTATTCGGCGGTCGCGTTCCAACAAGCATTGGTAGGTCGGTCGTTTATAAAATTGAATTTTTTGAATCGACAAGGTTTTTCGGAAGGGTCATTTTCGAAAACAGATTATGTCCGTGACTTAGGCGGCGAGTTGGCTTTTACATCAAAAAACAACCAGTGGGATGCCTGGACAATTTTTCATCATTCAATGCAACCTGATGTTAAAAATAGAAACAATTTTGCCGATGGTGGCTTTTGGTACCACAACGAACACTGGGAGTTTTTGAATCAAACAAGCCTTGTGGGTCCCAATTACTCGACGGGCATGGATTTTTTTCCACGCCTTGACAATTATGATGCTTTGCTCGACACTTCTTTTAAAATTGGTTACAAGCAAAACACCTCGTTCTTTGGTTACAATTACTTTCCAGCAAAAACAAGCCCCATCGCCCGAATCAAGTTTCAACCTTTCTTACAATTTGTCTGGAATCTTGACAACACTTTAAACAACAGAAATCTGAATGTTAATGGGGAAATTCGGTTCAAAAACACTTCAGAACTCAGTGTCATGATAAGCAATGAAGACAGCCACCTGCCTATTTATACCGCTTTTACAGATTACAAACCGTTGCCACCCGCACGATATGTTTTTACCAACGGTACAATTATGTACAGCACCGACAAAAGGAAATACACTTGGTTTGAAACACGCCTAACTGTAGGTGAGTTTTATAATGGCAAACAACTATCTATGAGTGCAGGGGTAAACTATAGGCGGACTCCATGGGGCGTATTTGGTCTGCGTTTGGAACGCTACGATTTGCAGTTTCCAGAGCCTTACAAACGGTCACTTTTGTATCTCGTCAACAGCAAAACGGAATTGAGTTTTTCAAAAAACTTGATTTGGACGACTTTTTTGCAATACAATACCCAAGCTAATAATTTCAATCTCAACAGCCGTTTGCAATGGCGTTACAAACCCATGTCCGACCTTTTTATTGTGTTTACGGACAATCATGGCACGCTACCTTTTGAAAGAAAGAATCGCGCCTTGGTTTTGAAGATGAATTATTGGTTTAATCTATAAAATGAATATTCTTTGAAGAGGCTGTCTCAAAAGGTCGGTGTAAATTCTTGAAGCGAAATTTTATTTTGATTGCCGTTCAGATTTACGAAATTTTTAAAATTTCGTAAATCTTTTCTCACAAAAACAAAATATCATTCTGTCAAAAAGAATCTGCATCTACCTTTTGAGACAGCCTCTTCAAAAAAGCACCCCCTCAGTATAACTCTATTTTTCACTATCAACTATACATTATCAACTATCCGCTATTTAAATGAACCAAGCCAACGACGTATTTTTAATCACGCTCGCCATGATAATCTTTGGCTATTTGATTAAAAAATACAACTATGTGACGGAAAAAGAAGGGAAAACCATTTCTCGTTTTTTGATGCACACCACATTTCCTGCCTTGATGGTCGTATCAACCATGAGGATTCAATTACAAAGCAGCTTGTTTTTGATACCCGTTTTGACTTTGGCATTTGGCAGTACCATGTTGTTAATAGCTTGGTTTGTGTTCAGTAAATACCCAAACGATATGCGCGGATTGTTAACAATGGGGGCGGGAGGACTGAACACAGGTTTGTTTGCCTTCCCAATCATTGAAGGTATTTGGGGGCGCGATGCCTTGGTTTATGCCATCATGTTCGACATTGGCAACACCATCGTGGTTTTTGGATTGGTCTATTCGATTGGGAATTATTTTGCTAAAAAAGGGCATAGTACCGTTGATTTTCAAGTGATTTTAAACAAAATAATACGCCTGCCACCCTTACAAGGCATGGCTATTGGCTTGCTTATCAATGTATTACACATTCCTGTACCGAATGTCTGTATAGATTTTTTAGACGTTTTGGCAAAAGGCAACAAACCCATCGTGTTATTGCTGATGGGCATCTATTTGAGTTTTGAATTAGATAGAAAACAAGTGTGGGCGGTCAGCAAAGTGTTGATGATACGTTATACATGCGGCTTGTTGGCAGTCGCATTGCTGTGTACGGTATTGCCGCCTTCTTTGGAACAAAGCATCTTAATTGTCTGTGTCGTTTTGCCCGTTGGTCTCACCATTTTACCATTTTCAGACGAATTGCACTTCGATTCACGCGTTGCCGCCTTGTTGGTGAACATGTCATTACTGGTTAGTTTCGTTGTAATGTGGGCGTTGGTGATTGGATTGAAGTTGGTTTGAGCTTTTGTAAAGGCTTAGGAAATAATGAACCATCATACTGCTTTATCCATTTTTTTCAATGCCCAACCCAAAAGCATTAAAGTACCAAAACCTAAGGCATTGAGTATGCCGTGTATGGATTGCATAAAAGGTATTGTCAATATATCTGTACAAATAACAGAACGCAAAGCATAGATGAACGCTAAAATCATGGCTAAAACCAAGCATATACCTGCCAATAGCCACAGTATTTTAGTTGCCTTTTTTTCCAAAAAACTATTTTTGATGAAAATCAAGCCCGCCGCTATTGAACTAATACCCATCCAAACACCCGAAAAGGTTTCATAGATTGGATAAAAACCTAATTGCGTTAAGGCAACACCAATTCCCATAAACAGAAGACCAATAATGACAGCTATACTGACGATGCGTATTGGTTTATCATCCGGTTTCTGGTATAAAAAAAGAACCAATGAAGTTAGCAGCATAAAACCAGCATAGTGGAAATGAACGCTTTTCAAAATAACTATCCAATTTGAAAAACCAAGGGGTTGAATGCCAAATCGATCAAAAAGAAGCCAAAGAGATCCAATTGCCAAGCCAAGAAATATGGCAACAGTTGCAAAATAAACCAAACTCCTTGCTTTTTTTAATCCCCGTAAAAGCGTTTCAACACACCATGTCGCATAAGGTAAAGCAAAGATACCCGCCAAATTGCCGCGATCTAAAAGAAAACTCATAGATAACAGAAAAACACAGGGCATGTGTAAAACCAAACCATCTGTGTCCATCCGAAACATGGTTTGACGCTTACTAATCTGTTGAAAACCAATAGGCACAAGAAATAATGCCGCAAATAAAACGAGAATAACAACCCAAGTGGGCTGGGATGGAGAGGATTTCAAAAGGACATAAACAACAACTAAAATAGACAATTTCAGAAAAATCCCAAGTGGATGCAAGGGGTTTGTAAGCCAATTATTATTTGAGTTTGGTTTGTTCATGCGTACAATTTTTAACTTTTTGAAGCGAGTCCCTAATAAATTTCTTTTGAAAATAACGTGATAAAGGATAAGTCAACCTGACAGCCCAAAAACGAGGGCGTGAAAATGCGGTCAGTGTATAATAAACATCACCTCGCTCATCTCTTGTTATTTGAAACAGCTCTTCACCTGATTCAACATGATTGGGCAACGTACCATAAGCAAAACCGTAATGATGCGCATCATCTTTAACATACAAAATACGAGATGCATTGAGCCACCAAATGCCAAAAACACGCGCACACATCACGACAATATCCCCCTCAGTAAAAGTTGGATTTTGGTAATAAATATGCGCCCAACCATCTGGAAACATTGCCCATTCTGACATAGCAACTTTGGCAGCAGCCCAAACGTCAGTACCATTGCCTAAGAAAATTTGGTTTTTGTCGTTGTCGTAACCTTGTAAGTTATATTCATTGTACGTTAGCTCAGCGTTTTTTTGAGTGTCAATAAGCGCATCAAGTTGAGCTGGCGTGGGGAGGGAAAATTGGAATAATGAGAACATTGATTATTTTTTAGCTTAAAAACAGACTATAAATACATTTGTTCATTTTCAATATTTCAATTATTAAAATGTAAAGCTAAAAATTAATTAGCACAAAATGATAAAATCATTTTTTTTTATGTTAAAAAATTGATTCTCAATCTTTTAACATAAATAAAATCTTAATTTTGAATAACAAAGCCAATATATCAAACGTTCATAGATAAAAATTGACCTAAGTTAAACGTTTTTCAGATGAATGTCGAAAACACGATTAATAATGGCTAAAACATTATGGAACATTCCACTTTCCTACTTACTTTACAAACCGAAATTGCTGATTAAAATGGGCTTAGCATGATTCACCGTTTTAAACCAAACCACAATATTCACCCAATGATAGAAATAAATAATAATCATAGAACAATCTTCATTGCTGTTGTTGCTTCATTTGCAACCGCTATTTTAACCGTTTTAGGCATACGTTATTTTGAATCACCTCGTGAGATTGTTTTGCGGGACGGCTCGAATGCTCGTTATGCCAGCTATGCGGATTTTACGCTTTCGGGCAATCTGCAACGCAAATTTTTGTCCAGTTCACCAACGAATTTCATTGCGGCGGCTGCCATAATTACCCCCTCAGTAGTCAACATCAAAGCTTTGACAAATGGCGGTTCTGACAACTTTTGGAATGACGGTGTCGTCGGTGCTTCAACAGGTTCAGGTGTCATTATTTCCCCTGATGGCTATATTGTTACAAACAATCATGTCATTGCAGATGCAACAGATATTCAAGTGACATTGGACGACAAACGAGAATATACAGCGCGCCTTGTCGGTACAGACCCTTCTACGGATTTGGCTTTGATTAAAGTAGATGCACAACGTCTATTGCCTGTTAGGTTTGGCAATTCTGATAGTATCCGTGTCGGTGAATGGGTTTTAGCTGTCGGTGATCCTTTTAATTTGGAATCAACCGTTACAGCAGGGATTGTCTCTGCGAAAGGACGCAGCATCAATATTTTGGAAGACAGCTACTCCATTGAGTCATTTATCCAAAGCGATGCGGCGGTCAACCCAGGCAATTCAGGCGGTGCTTTGGTCAACACAAATGGCGAATTGGTGGGCATAAATACCGCAATCATTACAAAATCAGGACGTTATGAAGGCTATTCTTTTGCCATACCTGTTAATTTGGCGATGAAAGTCATTCGAGATTTGAAAAACTACGGTGTCGTTCAACGCGGCTTCTTAGGTGTTGAAATCAATGATTTGTCTCCTGCCATGTCGAAAGCCGCCAGCTATAATTCTATGAATGGTGTTTTTGTTTTCAAAGTCAATGGCAAAAGTGCTGCCGAAGAAGCGGGCATGCGACAAGGCGACGTCATTATCGGCATTGATGGTCAAAAAATCAAAAACAAAGCAGAGCTATTAGAACAAGTCGGTCGCCACACGCCTGGTGAAATTGTTCATATCGAATATATTCGCAAAGGACAACGCTCAATTGCAGACATCACTCTAAGGAACAAAAGCAACGGTACAAACCTCATTTTACCCGAAAAATTTGATGGGAATATTGAAGCCTTCAAAAAAATTGGCATCAGCAATTTGCGACCACTCACCCAACAAGAAGTCCGTAAAATCGGCGGTAAAGGCGTTAAAGTCGTTGGCATCGAAAAAGGCAGTTTGATTGGCAACAAAAACATGGAAATTGGCTTTGTCATCACACATATCAACGATAAACAAGTCAACAGCCTCGATGAAGCCGTAAATTTGATAACGAATTCAAAGGGGAAAGTCATTTTGGCGGGCGTTTATGAAGACTTTCCAGAGGAGTATTACTACACCTTTATTAAGTGAAAAGTGAAAAATGAAAAGTGAAAAATGCGACCCCCTCAGTATAAGGACGGTCGCACTTTTCATTTTTCATTTTTCACTTTTCATTTTTCACTTTTCATTTTTCACTTTTCATTTTTCACTTTTCATTTTTCACTTTTCATTTTTCACTTCCCATCAAGCTCCAAGCCTTGCATAATGCCTTTTTCCATTGCAGGAACACCCCGTTCCATCCATCTCGGTTTAGGTGCATCTTTCAGATAGTAGTCAAAAAACTGCTGCATACGGATTTGAAAATCAATGCGGTTTTGCAATTTTACGGGCCAATGTGGTTCGTCATTGTAGTTCAACATCCAAGCGGGTTTGTTCAAACGGCGCAATGCACCATAGAACTCAATGCCTTGATACCATGGCACAGCCCCGTCTTTGTCATTTTGCAAAATCAATACAGGTGTATTCACCTTATCCATTGAAAATATCGGCGAATTCTCAAGGTAACGCAGCGGATATTGCCACGGACTGCCACCTATACGGCTTTGCGTATGCTCATACTGAAACTGACGCATCAAACCCGATTCCCAACGAATGCCACTGTAAGCACTAATCATATTCACAACAGGCGCACCTGCCTCCGCACAACGGAAAATGTCTGTTTTTGTCACCAAATATGCCGCTTGATAGCCGCCCCAAGAATGTCCTTGCAAACCAATCCGTTTTTCATCCACAAAACCTTGATTCATCAAATATGTCACACCTGAAACAACCGAATTTAAGCAACTTTCGCCTGGATAACCTGTGCGGTAAGGAATATCAGGATTAAAAATCAAATAACCCCGATTGGCATAAAACGAATAATTTATCTGCGAACGACCCGGTTCAATAGTGCGGTAACTGTTCAATCCATCCGAACTGCGCTCATAAAAATTAACAATCATCGGGTACTTTTTCTTTGGGTCAAAACCTTCGGGCTTTACGAGCATACCCCTCAGTTTTTGACCGTCCAAAGCCGTCCATTCCACCAATTCTATACTTCCCCAAGCGTACTCACTTTGTTGAGGATTAATATCACTGATGCGTTGTGTTGTTTTGAAGTCGGTTGTATAAAGCAAATCAGGACATGTTTTGAAGTTTTGCTTTGTAAAAACATAAGAGTCTGCCTTCTTCGCTTTCATCGGACGATTTGAAAAAGCATAATCGTCAACGAGTATTTGCTTGACATTACCTGTTTTCAAATCCAATTGTGCATATCCTTCTGCCTTTGTTTTATCGCTTTTTGTTTGCAACAAAACCGTCGCATTTGGGTCAATAAAACGCTCTTCGTTGTCCAATTTGATGTAGCGATATACGGTTTCTGATTCACGTCCTTTGGTCAAACGCATGGGTTTTTCCTTACCTGTTGGGTCCATACGCCAAATATCAAATTGGTCATAAACCAAAGCATAACGGTCATCTTTCAACCACCCTGCCCCACCGTAGGCATTCGGATAATCTGGTACATCGTTGTCAATATCGTAAAATTTGACCGTTTTGTTATCCGTCATTTGAACAATATTTTTGTTCAAAACCGAATACGCAAACCACGCAGAATCCAACTCATTGTACCAAAAAACATACTTCCCATTAGGAGAAAGCGTTGCATTGCCCCGTATTTGTTTAGAAACGAGCATTTGACTACCTGTTTTCAAATCCGTCAAATAGACATCATTGTTCGCCGAACCTTCCCAAGTTGTTTGCAACAAATAAGGCTCATTGGTTGTGCCAACCGCTATATCCAAATTGCGTTGTTCTTCAAAATCAATGTCTGGAAGGGTCGGATTACTGAGGGGTATCATTTTGTTTGTCAATGGATAATACACAACCGCATAATTCTTTTTGCGGTCTTGTTCCAAGCGCACTTTTTGTTGCGTATGCAAACGAGCATCTTGATAATGCCAAACTTCGACATTCACAATTTCCTCGGGCAACAAAGTGGTATCATTCAAAATCGGTTGTGGTGCTATGCCAAAATACAATTTTGAACCATCTTCCGAAAACGTCGGTTTGCCATTTTCACTCACTAAATAATTGGATAAAGAGCCAAAGTTGGTATTAGAACGAGCAATTTCCTTAGCATTTACAGTCGTTTTGTCATTCCAATAAAACATTTGGTAAGGTCTCACACGTTCTTTTGTCGTGTCCAAATCAGCCATAAAAGCCGCTTGTGTACCCAATTCGTCAAGTGCCAATTGCTTGTATTTCCCTTTTTGTTGAAACAATGTCCGCTTCACTCCTTTTTCACAATCCACCGTTTGAACAGCAGCCGTAACAAGGGAATCTAAACCTGTATCGGCTACTAAAAACCGTTTGCCTCGCTTCGCAAAAACATATTCCATGGCATAAGGAAATGTATCGCGTTGACCTGTTGCTAAATTGTGCAAGACGACTTTTGTCCCGTTTTCTTTACTTTCTGCCTTCGGTTTCGCCTTAGCTTTTGTGGCAGTACTGTCTGCACCATTTTTAGGCTTTTCCTTAGCTTCTTTGTCATTGGGCTTCGTTATTTCGTATTGATAAGCGACAAAACCTGCCCATTTTTGCGGTACGGCAAACGACTTGATATTGCCAATTGTCGTCAAGTGACCCGTTAATAAAGCATAAATACCTAACGAATCCTTAGGCAAATCGTCGTCTTTTACCTTTTTACGGCGTTTGGCTTTCAAACTATCCAAAGGTTGCTTGATGGTAAAAATCAAAAACTGGCTGTCATCCGTAAAAGTCGGTTTTTCGCCACGGTCAAAAGTGCGTACCGTTCCTTTCGTAGCATTCCAAATTGAGAGAACTGCATCCCCCTCAGTATTTGGGCGCACATTATAGGCAACCCATTGCCCATCGTTGGAAAGGGTTTGGGCATCTATTTTGTTCCAAAGAGCATAGATACCGTTGTCCATCGTCTTTTTGCCCCCATTCGTTTGGGCAGACAATGCAAAGAAAAACAGCCCCAAAAGGCATGTCAGTTGAAATTTCATTTTATCTAAAATTTAGTTTATTATGTAATTGGTTGTATATTTGAGCAAAATTAAAAAAAGGAAGCGATTTCTAACTTATGTGTTTATTAAGCTGCAAAAAACAAAACAATACAGCGATTCAAACGTTTCTTCGTCTAAATGAGATATTTTACTGCCATACTATTGCCTTGTGCTATGATACTTGCTTTTGGGTTACTCCCAACATCGAGTATGTATGCGTGTAATGGCAAAAAGCAAGTCTGTAAAAAAGAAGTAAAACACGCTGATAAGTGCCAAAAAGATTGCTGCAAAAAATCACCTTCCGACCCTAAAAAGAAAAAGAAAGGCTGTTGTGGTGGCGACGATTGTTCTTGCGCTCCGAACCTCGTTATCATAGCTGATTTGCCTAACCCATTGCCTATTATTTTGTCAAAAAGACCTATTCTCATTCAAGAAAATAGCTTTTTCTTTATCTCCTCTTTTCCCAAATCCTCAATTCAAGACATTTGGCAACCGCCGATAACTGTCCTTTCTGTTTGATAGCCAATCGTCTATCTTGTCGTTTTGTTTAAATCAAAACGGCTCACTTCACATTGTTTTTATTTCATAAAATATTGCTAATCAAATGTTTATTCTAAATAAAACATTTGTTGCCTTGTCGTTTGTCGCGCTTACAACACTCGTTGCAGTCAGTTGTATGAAGATGGATCACATGGCAACCACCGTCTCGGTTACTCAGGGCAGTTTTGATACCCCCCTCAGTATTCCGACAGTTTTAAGCCCTAAAAACCTTGTTTTAGAGGCTAAAACAAGCGCAACTAATTTGTTGAAAGATAAAACAACAAACAACGCCTTGCTTTATAATGGTTTACTGCCTGTTATCAGAGCTAACAAAGGCGAAGTTGTGAATGTCAATTTCAAAAACAGTCTGTCAGAAGAAAGCAATATTCACTGGCACGGTATGCTCACACCCGCGAATATGGACGGGCATCCGAAAGACATTGCAGCTGCAGGTGCAAGTCGAAATTATACTTACACCATCAATCAACGAGCTGCGACGACCTGGTTTCATCCGCACCCACACATGAAAACGGCGAAACAAGCGTACATGGGTTTGGCGGGTATGTTCATCGTCAACGACCCTCAAGAGGCCGCACTCAATTTACCTGCGGGCGAGCGTGAAATCCCTTTGGTTTTAGCCGATAAACGTTTTAATGCCGATGCTTCACTCAATTACAGTCCTACAATGGCGGACATTATGGCGGGTTATATGGGCGATAAAGTCTTGGTTAATAACACCGAATCGCCATTTTTGAACGTCAAAACGCGTTTTTATCGCTTTCGCGTTTTGAATGGTTCGAATGCCCGAATTTATGATTTGGCGTTGTCAAATGGCGCAAGTTTTACGGTCATCGGAAACGACGGTGGTTTGTTAGAAAAACCCGCTGCGCTCACTCATGCCCTCATTTCGCCTGGTGAACGCTTGGATATTTTGGTTGATTTCAGCAAAATGACAGCTGGAACAGAAGTTTTTCTACAAAGTAATGCCAATACCATTACCTCACATGGTGCAACGACTTTCAAGATTTTGAAGTTCAAAGTAGCGACTCAAGAGGCAGAAACCTTTACAATACCGCAAAATTTGTCCACCATTCCCCCCCTCAGTATTGGCGACTCAAAACGGTCTCGCGCCTTCGCTTTGCCTGCGGCGCACATGACAAGCGGCTCGGCAGGTCATACGGGTATGCACACCATCAACGGAAAGGCTTACGATATGAATCGCATTGATGAAACCGTCGTTGCGGGTGATACCGAGGTCTGGGAGTTCGATAATTCAGTCGGTGATGAGCCGCATCCGATGCATTTGCACGGCGTTCAGTTTCAGGTTATTGAAAAAACAGGCGGTACAATCGAGCCTTATGAGCGCGGTTGGAAAGACACCGTTTTGCTTAAAAAAGGAGAAAAAGTAAAGATAATTATGCGTTTTCCAAGCGAAAAAGGTTTGTTTTTACTCCACTGCCACAACCTCGAACATGAGGACGATGGTATGATGATGAATTTTGAAATTAAATAACTCTATAACTTTAACAACTCGTTTCTTATGAAGAAAGTACTGTTTCTATTGGCTTTTAGTGCCACACTTTTTTTTACAAATTGCCACAAGGCGGCACCTGTTGCGTGCGCAAATATTCCAACAACAGGCAAAGTCGGCACGTCCATCACTTTTGTTAGTTGCTCTACGGATGCCCACCATGTTGAATGGGATTTTGGCAATTCTGCTTCCGCAACGGGCGCAACTGTAACACAGGCATACAATACAGTAGGCACTTACACTGTGAAAATGACCGCTTGGAACGAAGCAAAAACTAAGTCAGATTCAAAAACGGCTTCTATCACCATTACACAATAAACACATGACTATTTATATCAAAAATATGGTTTGCCTGCGCTGCAAAATGACCGTCGAAAACGAACTGAAAAAGCTCGGTTTCGACCCCCTCAGTATAGAGTTGGGAGAAGTCGTTTTGAAGCACAATTTATCGCTCGAACAGATGGGAAGTATCGAAAATGCCTTGAAAAAGTACGGTTTTGAGGTCATAACTGACAAACGCAGTCAAGTGATTGAGCAGATAAAAACGGCAGCTATTAACTATGTTTTTGAAAACGAAGGGGACGAACAAAAGCCTAATTTCTCTGATTTTTTAGAGAAAAAACTTTTGAAAGATTACACTTATTTGAGCAATTTATTCTCTGAAATGGTCGGCACAACGATTGAAAAACACTTGATAAACTTGAAAATTGAGCGCGTAAAGGAGCTGTTGGTTTATGGTGAATTGACACTTTCTGAAATCGCTTTTCAAATGGGTTACAGCAATGTGGCGTATTTGTCCAATCAATTTAAGAAAATTACAGGCTTGACACCGACTTATTTTAAGGCGGTAAAGGATAAAAAGCGGCAATCCATCGAAAAGGTGTAAATCTTATAAATCGTTTCAATAATAGTGTAACAGATGAAGGCTACTGAGGGGGTAACTTTGTGGCATAATTAACACCCCCCTAAATCCCCCGGAGGGGGACTTTTTGAGACGTTCTTAAAATTTAAGGACAAACCTAAGTTCAAAAGAACGTCTCAAAAAGTCCCCTTCGGGGATTTAGGGGCTAAATATAAAAAAGTAAAATTATGACACACCAATTTCAATTAACAGGTTTAACGTGCGGTGGCTGTGCCGCAACAGTTAAAAAAGCATTGTCTCAAATCGTTGGTATTCAATCAGTTGAGATAAATGAACAACACGACGAAGCAACTATAACAATGTCAAGCCATGTTGCAACTGACACTTTGAAAGCGGCTTTGGTAAGCCATCCGAAATATACGATTTCGGATAAAATTTCGGATAAAAGTACCCCCTCCCGATTATCTCGGGATGTGCCATCAGTAACCACAGCCTTTGACGAACCCGAAAAGTCGTGGTTCTCCACTTATAAGCCGCTTTTGACGGTTTTTGGTTACATCACAGGTATTTCGTTCTTAGCGGCTTGGCAAGACGGAATCCTGAACGGTATGCAATTTATGCAGTTTTTTATGGCGGGTTTCTTCTTAGCGTTTTCGTTTTTTAAGATACTCGACATCGCGGGTTTTGCGGACAGTTACAGTGGTTACGACCTTTTGGCAAAACGTTGGAAGGGTTACGGCTATATTTATCCGTTTATTGAATTAGCATTAGGCATTGCGTATCTTATTGGTTTTCAACCTTATGCAACGAATATCGTTACAATATTCGTCATGGGTTTTAGTACAATTGGTGTTATGCAAAGTGTTTTCAACAAACAGAAAATACGGTGCGCTTGCCTCGGTACAGGCTTTAATTTGCCTATGACGACGGTGACTATTATCGAGGATTTATTGATGGTTGCTATGGCAGTCGCTATGTTATTTTTAATGTAAAAATTTATTCATTTAATATCAAAAATCATTTAACAATGAAAAATCTCATTCTAATTGCTATTTTTTTTGCAAGCCTAACGGCTTGTCAATCAGATACTTCTAAAAAAAATCAAGGAAGTGAAACCCAAACGACTATGCCTATGATGAATGATTCAATGGCACATATGCAAAGCGATACGATGATGCACGTGCACACTTATTCGTGTCCGATGCACCCCGAAGTAACGAGTCAGAAAGAAGGGGATAAATGTCCTAAATGCGGCATGGAACTCGTTCACCACGATTCAAAATAAGTATCTAAGAGGGTAAAAGTACCCCCTCAGTATTTTCTTAAAATTTATTATTTCAAAAATATTAAAATTAAAAAAAAATGAAAAAACTATTGATAGTCAATCTATTATGCCTTGTGGCTATGATGGCAAACGCACAAGATGCGCCTAAAAAAAGCACACCGAAAAGCCCCGAAGCGGCATTTACACAGCAGTTTGGCGGCAGTGAAATTCAAATCGCTTATGCACGTCCTTCGGCTCGTGGACGTAAAATCTTTGGCGGCGTTGTGCCTTTTGATGCCCTTTGGCGCACAGGTGCGAATGATTGTACACAAATCAAATTGAAAGAGGAAGTAGCTATTGGCGGCAAAATGATTGCGCCAGGTAAATACTCACTTTTCAGCATGCCAGGTGCCGATATGTGGACGATTATCCTCAATTCTGAAACTTCTGGTCACGGCACAAGTGCCTATAAAGAGGAAAATGACGTGCATCGTTTCAAAGTAAAATCAGAGAAATCTGACCGTTTTTATGAGACTTTCACCATCGAAATCAATGATTTTGATGCCAAAGGCGATGCTTCTTTGAATATGATGTGGGAAAATACAATGGTGAAAATTCCTTTGAAAAATGATATGGAAGCTACCGTTGCCAGTGCTGATGCGAAACCTAAAATGGATGCTCACGCAGGACATGATATGTCTAAAATGAACAAAATGGAAGGTGAAAAAACGGCAGATGCACAACCTAAAGCAGATGCTCACGCAGGACATGATATGTCTAAAATGAAAAATACTGAGGGGGTGTCTGAAAAGGGTCTAAAAGCACAATTTGCTCCTGTTTTAGCCGCTTATTATGGTTTAAAAGACGCTTTAGTGGCTGATAATGGCAAATTAGCGGCTGAAAATGGCAAAGCGATGAAAATGGCTTTGCGTAAAATTGATACCAAATCATGGACAGCAAAAGAACGCAACGCTTACGAAGAAGTCGCTAAAAAATTGGATACTGATGCTGAACATATTGGCGACAATGGAGGGAAAATTGACCACCAACGTGAGCATTTTGTCACGCTGTCAACCAACCTTTCAACTTTGACTAAAGCATTGAAAATCAATAGCGAACCTGCTTATTTGCAGTTTTGCCCAATGGCAAATGGTGGCAAAGGCGCATTTTGGTTGAGTAAGGAAAACAAGGTTAAAAACCCATATTACGGCAAGTCTATGTTGACTTGTGGTAGTGTGAAAGAGACTTTGTAAAGGGTTAAATGGGAACTTAGCGATTTGGGAAATTATAACGATTTCCCAAATATAAGTTCAATCAAAAATTAGATTTTTATCCAATAGTTCAATTTATAAAACGCAACCTAACTTATTATTAATCAATTATTTATTCAAATTTTTTAAAATTATTAAAATGAAAAAATTATCATTAATGACCTTGTTGGTTGTGTTATTCGTTGGTCAAAACCTTTTCGCACAAACCGTCAATTCCAAAGGACGTGTTATTGATACCAAAGGAGATGTCTATATTAATGGAACTAAATTAGGGTCTATCACAATGGACAGCATCGTAAAAAATGGCAATGGAAAACCTATGGCTTTTCTGAAATCGGGCGGTGTTTTGGTCAATTCCAAAGGCAAAATACTTGGTAGAATGTCAAAAGACGGCAAAACGTATTACAATGCCGACGGTACGGTCATTTACAGATTTAAAGATGATACGGATTCTGAAACGTGCAAAATTTTAGATGCCAACGGTAACGAAATTGGGGATGTTCACCAAAATTACAAAGCTATGGCGTGTACTTTACATTGTTTTTCAAATGGAATGGATGCTAAAACACATCGAAAAAGTAAGAAAATGAGCATTGTCACTCCTGAAGACAGTAATGACCTAGTATGTGGTATGAAAGTAAATAAATCAGAGGCTTATACTTATAAATACAAAGATGTGGAGTATTTTTTTGATACGAAAGATTGCAAAACAGCATTTAAAATGAATCCTGAAAAGTTTATAAAAAACGAATAGGAAATGTGTGAATCATGTAAGTCTTTGCTAAGATTATGTAACTTTTAGGGCTATAAAACACCGAAATTTACATTGTGAAAATTCTTTCACTATTCAAAATGCAATTAAACATTGCAATTAAACAATTCAAAAAATGAATAAGATTAAAATCCTCTTTATCGCTGTTGCAGCCTTGACGACATTCACACAATGCGACACTGCGCCTAAAACAATTTTAGAAAAAGCCGACACACGCGGCCAAACGATTTCAGCATTGATGAACAACGATGTTTACATGAAAGAAGTCATGGATTCGATGCAAGCAAAACACAGTGGCAATATGTCGTCTATGTCTATGGGCAAAGGCGATATGAAAATGGACGGAAAAATGATGGACAAAATGATGGAGATGTGTAAAACAGATTCCGCTATGTGCAAAATGATGATGAACAAAACAATGGCAATGTCTGCTGCCGACTCCTCTATGTGCAAAATGATGATGACTTCGATGAAAGCGCATCCTAATTTGATGAAATCAATGGAGGGTATGAAAGACATGAAAATGAACAAAAAGAAGTAATCACAATGAATTCATTCACACTTTAAAATCAAAAATTATGATGTACGATGGTTATCATTTTGGCGGTATGCACCTTATGTGGTGGTTCATTTGGATTCTTTTTATGGTGATAATTTTTGCAACACCTTACGA
>JANLQI010000346.1:0-2229 GCA_031367705.1 Saprospiraceae bacterium
GTTTGGCGGGTACTGCGGCATTATTGTACTTCGGACGTTCACCGATTCGACGTAAAATCAGCGGTTTTACGGCTGAAATGGACTTGCCTTCGGGCATTTTGAATTTCGATGCGGGTATGTGGTTTGAGGTCAATGCTGACAATACGATTACCTTGAAATCGCCAAAAGTGGAGATGGGGCAGGGCATATTTACAGGTTTTGCGATGCTCGCTGCCGAAGAATTGGACGTGGCGTTGGACAAAATCAAAGTCGTTCATGCCACAACTTTAAATGGTGCTGCCGATTTAGCGGGTACGGGCGGTAGTTCGACGACAACATCTTTATATAAAGATATAAGGATAGTGGCGGCAACGTTGCGCGAAACCTTGAAGTTAGCGGCTTCAAAAATTTGGAATGTTGACCCCTCAGTAATTACAACAAAAGAGGGTGTTTTGTCAACAGGTGATAAAAGCATGACTTATGCCGAATTAGCGAAGCAAACGACAGAATGGAAAGCCGCTAAAACGCCTGAATTGCGCCCTGAATCGGGTTTCAAATACGTTGGGACAGAACAAAAACGGCATGATTTGAAGGATAAAGTGATGGCAAAACCGATTTATGGCATTGATACCGACTTGCCAAATATGGTTTATGGTGCGGCTTTGTACAGCCCTTATATTGGTGGTATTTTGAAAAAAGTAGATACAACGGAAGCTCAAAAAACGGCTGGAACGATAGGTGTTTTTGCTTATGAAGACTGGGTAGGCGTGGTGGCTAATAGTCGTTACGCGGCTGAAATGGCGGTCGAAAAAATCAATGCAGAGTGGGATTATTCGGCAAAATATAGCTTAAAAGACGTGTTAAATACCATAACAGTAGGGAAGGGAACGGAAGTAAACGTCCAAAAACGCGGTGATACTGAGGGGGTGCTTGATGAGAAAGTGTCTCATTTTTTCAAAAGTGAATACCGCACACCTTTGGGCGCACACGCGGGCATGGAGCCGAGCATAACGGTTGCCGATGTGGTGGGCGACAAAGCGACGATTTATACTTCTTTTCAAATGACCAATAAAATACAAAGCGATGTGGCAAGTAGTATTGGTTTGAGTACAAAAAATGTGGATATTCGGGCGGCTTTTCTCGGTGGCGGTTTTGGCAGACGTGCGATGAAACACAATGCAGTTGAAGCGGCAAAGCTCTCAAAAGCCGTTGGAAAACCTGTTCATTTGCTTTATACACGCCAACAAGAGTTCCAAAATGGCTATTTTCGACCCAATACGCACCATGTACTGAGGGGACAGTTGGACGGCAAAGCCAAATTGGTGGCGATGAAACACGAATTGGCGACTGCGGATATGGTTTTATGGGGTTTGTCGCCTTTGGCAATGACGGTTTTGGGTGCGGATTTTATCTCTGCGGGTCATGGTTCGCATATTCCTTATGCTATTCCGAACCGCAAAGCGACGATGTGGCAATGCAATTTGCCTGTGAAAACAGGCATTTGGCGGGGTGTTGGTATGTTTGCGAATACGTTTGCCGTTGAATGTTTTATGGACGAAATGGCGCATAAAGCGGGAGAAGATGCCTTGAAATTCCGTGTAAACCATTGTGATGATTCAGAATTATTGAAAAGACGTAAAGATGTTTTGACTATTTTGGGCGAAAAAGCAGGGTGGGGGAGTGCCAAACCCGAAGGCATCGGACGTGGTATTGCCGTTGGTGAAGACAGAAAATCCATTTCAGCGGCGATTGCAGAGGTGAAAATCGTGGACGGTCAAATCAAGGTGGTGAAAATTACGCAAATCATTGATGCGGGAAAAATTGTCAATCCCGAAGGCGTTCGGCAGCAAGTCGAAGGCGCAACGATGATGGCAATGAGTGCGGCTCTTTTTGAAGAAGTGCAGATTGAAGACAGTCAAGTGGTGCAAACCAATTTTCACAATTATCAAGTGGCGAAACTCATAGATGCGCCACAAATCGAGGTGATTATCCACGAAGGCGCGCTTAAACCTTATGGCGTTGGCGAGCCGCCGATGTCGCCCGTTGCGCCTGCGATTGCGAATGCGATTTTTGATTTGACGCAAAAACGGTTGCGGTCTTTACCTTTGCAGAAAGCACTCGATGAGTTTGATAAAAAGTGATTTATTGAACGCTGATTGGGCGATTTGCTTGATTGACGCTGATTTTTTTCTTTTAAAATTTATGATTATGTTTTTAATTTTTGAACTAAACACAACTTTCCGCAAGTTT
>JANLQI010000385.1:0-19428 GCA_031367705.1 Saprospiraceae bacterium
TTTATGTTTTACTTCAAAATGTGAAAATTCCACATCACTTTCAACGAGTTGCATATCAAAGTTTTGCGAAGCAAAATGAATAGGTGCATCACATTCTGCTGCTTTTTGAAGAAATACAGGCGTTGTTTCCCCTTGTTCCTCACCTATGACCACTGGCGTATGATGTTTGATAATCCCTGCCTTTTCAAAAGCAATAAGCGGCAAAGTATTGCCCAACATATCCATATGGTCAAAACTAATATTCGTAATAATAGACACAAGTGGCGAAATAATATTCGTCGAATCCAAACGCCCACCCAAACCGACTTCAATGACTGCAATATCGACCCCCTCAGTAGCGAAGTAATCAAAAGCCATAGCGACGGTCATTTCAAAAAAAGAAGGTTGAATATCTTCAAACAAGGAACTATGCTGAGCGACAAACGATTTGACATACTTTTTAGTCACATATTCGCCATTTATCTTTATCCGTTCTCTAAAATCTCTATAATGTGGCGATACATAAAGCCCCGTCTTGAAACCCAAAGACTGCAACACCGCCGCTAATAGATGTGCCGTTGAACCTTTACCATTCGTTCCAGCCACATGAATGGTCGGAAACTGATTTTGTGGATTGCCCAAAGCCGTACACAAAGCGACCGTATTCGTCAAGTCTTTTTTAAAAGCCGACGCACCCACCCGCGTAAACATGGGCAATTGTTGATACAAATAGTCAATGGTTTGCTGATAAGTCATTGATAATGAGTCTATTTTGATGGCCTGTTTTAAGAAGCCGCAAAGAAACGAAAAAAGGAGAGACATTTAATGTCTCTCCTTCATAAACATACTATTAGAAAACTAAGACCTCGTGTGAAGCCTTTATTTTACAATAAAATTGTACGTTATTGTTCCGCATTGTTTCTCTGCACTACCTGCTTGAAAACGGTATTGACGGGCATTGCGTATAGCCGCTTCTATCAAATCATTATCAGTTGTCGTTGAACCAACAGCTTTGAAATCAGCTGAAACGACTGTACCACTTGAATTGACACAAACAGACAAGACCACACGACCTTGTTTTTGCGAATTTTCTTGCAATTGTGGTGCTGAACGCACGCCACGACTACCAAAACCATTGATTGTTCCTGCACCATGCCCCATACCTTCCAAAACTTTAGAGTTCGGGTCACCATCGGGTTGTCCTTGATTGCCCGGTCTGCCAGTATTGCCTTGACCTGTGCCTGTGCCGCCGCCGCCATTCGTGCCACTGCTTGAACCTGTGCCGAAACGACCCTTAAATTTGTCTTTGGCAGCTGCTTCTGCTTGGCGTTGTGCTTGTGCAGCTGCTTCTGCTTGTTGTTTTGCACGAGCCGCCGCTTGTGCTTGATATCTTTCTTCTTCTACTTTTTGACGTGCTTGTTCTGCTTGACGACGAATGACAGCCGCATTGGGGTCTTCAGTTGTTTCCACTTTTCTGGGTGGTGAAGACGGTGTTGGCTTCACAAAAACAGCTTTAGGTGGTGGTGGTGGTACCGGTACTGGACTGGGCTTTGTTTCATTATTGCCAGCGTCTGGGTCGGGTAGTCCAGGGGCAGGATTGCTGCCGCTACCTTGATTGGGCAAACCCAAAGCAGGGCCGCCACCTAATAACTCTTGTGGTAACTCAACTTGAATTTGCGTATTTTCGATAGACCTCATAGGCTTTCCCATCGGCAGAAAGAACAAGATGCCCAGTAAGACATGAAGGGTCAAACTCATCAGTGTAGCTTTCTGATCATTTAGGTCTTCTTGTATTTTTTCTTTATTATCCATCTTTCAATTGACAATTTATCGTTTTACAAACAATTTTTAGTGAAATAAAAATTTGTTTATTCTTGAAATTCAATAACTTATTCAGCAGTCGCATGAAGAATTGACGTAATGCCAAGCGATTGCGTCATGTCTAATATTTGAACCACTTTCTCAACAGGTGCTTTTGAATCAGGTGAAACAGTCACTTTGTAATCCCTTTTTTTGCTGATGTTGCGTTCTAAGAATGACTTGATTAACTCTGGTTTATTCGTCACACCATTGAGAATAAAGCTGCCGCTTGCTGTAATGCCAATATCATCCAGACGTTCTGTTGTTGCGGGTTTCTTAACAGCTGATGCATTGGAAGGCAGCGTTAGATTCAACGCACTCGGATGTACGAGGGTCGAAACCATCATAAAAAAGATAAGCAAAATGAAAATGATGTCCGTCATCGAACTCATACCCAATTCACTACTTATTTCTCTTTTTTCGCGTAATCTCATTGATTATTGCTTTTAAAACCCCAAAATACTGAGGGGTATATTCATTTACTTCTTAACGGTTAATGTAAAAATATCCTATAAGAAGAGAACTAAGTCATTGATTTTAAATAAAGTAATAAGCCTTGCCCTTTGCCCTTTGCTTATTGCCCTTTGCACCTTGCCCTTTGCCTACTTAATTTGCTGGTTCTGTTGCTAATACTGTCCGAACTTTTAACCGATTGGCAACGGCCATAATACGTGTGACTTGCTCAAAAGGAACACCTACTTCAGCCGCAATTGTAATGGACGGACTGGCTTTGTCTGATGAATTGACAAGTGCTATACGCAAAGCAGCTTCCAATTGTGTCGGCAGTATTTGACGGTCATTGATGGTCATACGCCCATTTTTTTCGATACTCACCGTCGTTTTGATTGCTGCACTTGTTCTTTGATCAGATTTTGGCAACTGAAACGGTAAGAACTTGACAAGTGTTGATGTCAACATGAAAAATATAAGGAGCATAAATATGATGTCCGTCATCGAACTCATATTTATTTCACCCATATTTTTCTTTCGCTTCCTTATAGCCATGATGTGGATTGTGTATTGGGTCGTGGGTCTTGAATAGGGCAGAGAATCAGCGGTTTAAGCAGCACTCACAAACCAAATGTCAAGACCCAAGACTATTTTTTTACGTTTCTTTTAATCTAACTGCCTCCAGTCTTAACCAGCAGGTTCTTGTAGCAAATCAATAAAACTAAACGTGGATGTTTCCATGTTATTAACAACACGGTCAATCATATTGTTTAATATATTGTATGCCACATAAGCAAAAATACCGACGATTAGACCCGCCGCAGAGGTAAACATTTTGACATAAATACCACCTGCAATAACGCTGATAGACAAGTTAGTCGCTGTGGACAAATCTGAAAATGTTTGAATCATACCAGCAATGGTACCCAAGAATCCGAACATGGGCGCAATACCCGCAATGATAGCCAGAATGTTCGTATTCTTTTCGAGTTTGTAAATTTCGAGTTTACCCACGTTTTCAATCGAGCGTTCGATGTCTTCAAGGGGTTTTCCGATGCGCATCAAGCCTTTTTCGACCATGCGAGCTATCGGTGAATCTGTTCTTTGACACAAGGTTCTGGCTGCACCAATATTACCGTTTTGCACATTTGCACGGATATTGTTCATGAACCCTTCATCTATTTGAGTCGCTTTTTTTATCGTTGAATAACGACTGATGAAAATCGCTACGGCAATGATGGACATGGCAAACAAACTGACCATAATAATCATACCGAAGGTACTGTGTAGTAACAACTCAAATACACTCGGTTGTGTATTTTCGGCAGCAACTGCGGCGGCTGCGGTGCCTGTTGTGGCTTGGAAAAACAATAGTATGCTTTGCATAGACTGTTATAGACGTTTTTTATGATTGGAAATTCCGTTTGTTTATAATATTGAGGTTGAAAATTGACCCCCTCAGTATCATTGGCAAATTTGGGTTTTTATATGCAATTACTGTTAAATTATTTGACTCTAATTTTAATAAAAAACTTAAAGTTGGGCTAAAATACGGCTTTCAACTAAATTATCACCTTTACTGAAAAATAATTTTTTAACCCATATTTTGTTTTAATCATAACTCATTAAGTACGTAAACAAAAATAAACGGGAAATTCGATTCCTTGCTGATATTTGATAGATAGCGCTTTACGTCCATTCATCGTTCATCATTTATCATTCATCATTACTTACTTAATTATTCTTTTTCACTTCATCTGGCCAAACGACTTTTTGTGCATTCTCTTTTGCGCTCTTCATACGGTTACGCGAATTGAGCGTTGGTCGTGGACGTGGTGCCGTTTTCATTTCCGTATTCGCCAATTTATCAACGTGTAACCACATACCATCTTTTTGCAATTCAAAAGCTTCGTAAGTGCCGTCGGGTACATAAGTAAAAGGCAAATTTGGATCTTTTGTACCAATTTGTTCAAGGTGGTCGTGAATAACAATATTCATTTCTGGGTCATAATTCAAGCGTAAAACGGCATCTGCTGAATAGTTTAAAACCAAACGATGCAGTTTTTGTTTCCTAACGCCTTGAATATCAGCGATTTCAAAAACGGGAGAACCCAATGATATTTTATTACCCCTCAGTACCAGCACATCACACACCTTTATTTTTTCGTATTGGTCATTGGCATTGTAACCAAACAACAGATATTTCATGCCGTCTTTGGTTTTAAACTCTTTGACGTTATAATATATCGCCCCAAACCAATGTTCGGGTGTCAGCACTTCTTTTTCGGCATTTTCTAAATTCCGAGAGTCATCGGTTAACTCAAAAAAGACGGATTTTGAACGATTGAGTTGCACATAGCCAAAATACCGATATTCCGTTTCATCAATAAACAATTGCCATGTAAAAACCCGAAATGCGTCGTCCATTGGTTTTTGAATGGCGATGTTTTCAACTTTTGTAAAAGCATAATTGTAGGAATTAGGAATACTCAAAGCCGCTTCCATTAAAGGAATCAAGGCACTGTTGGCTTGCATACGATTGTCTAAGAGGGAATCTTGAACAGCGATTTTTGCCAATAAAGCGATACTGTCTTCCAATTGTTCAAGCCTTTTGAAATCCGAAGGTTTGATGTCGCCTACTTCCTTTTGAGCAAACAAGGCATTTTGAAAAACAATCAATATCAATGAGAGAATAATGGATTTCATTCTTTTTTTTCTTTGACAAACGAAAAGGCTGTGCCAAAAATTACTTTTTCTATTAAAATTGACGTTTCCATAACTTTTTTTGACCACAGATGACACAGATGCGACGGATTTACGCTGATTTTCTTTTCTGACTTTGCTTTGACTATGTTAGAAAAGAAAATCAGAGAAAATCATTCGCATCAGTCCAATCAGTGGTCAAAAAAAATCAAAACTTCATCAACTCCTTAAATATCTTATTGGTCGGCAAACCCATGATGTTTTCATAACTGCCTTCGATACGGCGAATCTTACAATGTCCAATCCAATCTTGAACAGCATAAGAACCTGCTTTGTCGAAAGGTTGATAATTTTCAATATAAAAATCAATATCCGCATCCGTCAAAGTATCAAAATAAACTTTAGCGACATCAGAAAAGACCCGTTTCCGTTTTTTTGAAATCATGCACACGCCTGTGATAACACGGTGCATATTGCCCGAGAGGTCTCGGAGAATGCGTTGTGCATCTGCCACATTTTCAGGCTTATTATATATGGTGTCGTTTAGTACAACGGTCGTATCGGCAGCGATGATGATTTCATCGTCTTCGAGCCATTGTCTGGCAAATTCTGCTTTCTTTTCAGCGAGATAAGCCGCCACTTTTTCGGGTTTATACTGAGGGGGTATGCTTTCGTCCACATCGGTCGGTCTGACAGTGATATTTGTAAAACCCGATTCACGAAGGAGTTGACTGCGGCGGGGCGATTGCGAAGCTAATAGGATTTTATGGTTGAGATACATACAAATAGGTTTGATTATCGTTTAATGTTGCGCACAAAGGTAATAGGATAAATGTCTTTTTCTTTTGGAGAAACAAAAAGGTTTAGACACTTGCTCATGTCTAAACCTTTTGTCTGTTTTTGCTTGTTTTACAGTTCAAAGGAGTTTTTGAATGAAAATCCCTTTTCCTATAAACGCGCCTATCGAACTATCATAAATGAGGCATATTGTAATGCTTGTCCGTTTTCAATAATTTGCATACGATAGTTGCCGCTTGGTAAGTCATTGATGGATATTCTATTTCCAGTAATGCCAGCAGACAGGCTCACTTGCTTGACACCGACACCTAAGCTGCTTATGATATTAATCGTCGCACCTTCACTTATTTTACCTGATATGGTGATGAAATCATTTGCAGGAATTGGATACATGTGCAGTTTTGTATCATTTTCGGTATTGATTGCTTGAACTCTGCTATAAGTTGAAGGTGTGCCATAATTAATCACTTTTATTCTATAATAGTTTGTACCAGAAGTAGGGGTTTTGTGCCACGCTTCATAACTGTTATTTGCAGCAACAGATTTTGCATTTACAACGGCAATTTGGCTAAAATCCTTACCATTTTTACTCCATTCTACGGCATATTCTTTTACGGACTCTTCTCCTATGACATCCCAAAGCAGCCTTACTTGCGATTGGTCATATTGTGCTGATAAACTAATCGCTCTGATAGGAATTGTTGTATTAAATGTATAACCATATACAAATGGAATGGCATCGGGTCCCACG
Source organism: Saprospiraceae bacterium (assembly GCA_031367705.1). Taxonomy (GTDB): domain Bacteria; phylum Bacteroidota; class Bacteroidia; order Chitinophagales; family Saprospiraceae; genus JAAFJT01. Next base: position 6,542 of record JANLQI010000385.1, read on the forward strand.
TGGATCGCATCTAAGGCCCCAGTATATACCGTCGCATTGCCATTGTACTCATCTGCGCCTATATCTTTTGCGCCTGTTCTTGCTTGTTGTTCTTGATCTTTATCTGCATAAGCGTACACACCCGTTGCGGCATCTTTTGCAAGGCTGTTGCTATTGATTCTAAATACTTTATACGCATTTGTAAGCATGCAATTGGATGCAGGTAGGTTACAAGTGGGTTGCACAAGGAAAGGATTTGCAATCATTATCTGGCTTGAATTATAGGTAATGCCTACAGTAGCACTGCCAGTAGGATACATCATATTATTTACGAAGCTGACACCCGCAAGTGAGGTATTGCTGTATGACTTTACAATAGGAGTCGTATTTTCTACCACAAGGTTATTCGAAAGCACGCAATTAATGGGTGCCTTTCCATAAGTCGTGCTACCACTGCCGTTATCAAAGCCTATCTCAATATTAGATACATTATTGACCAAAGTGTTGTGCGCGATTATCAGATTTTCTGGTACATAATGACTCGATAAGCTGGTAGAGTTATTAAACACATCGCCATTGGTGATGGTTATTGCCGCATCCCATTTATAGCCTGTGAGTCCTTGAAAATAATTGTTGATAATTTTATGGTCTTTACCATAGACCCTTATACCACCGCATCCATCTGAGCCTACTGTTTTTCCTTCGCCAAAAAAGTAGTTGCCCTCCACGAGACTTCTATTGCCATGACGCAATGACAGTGTGCCTAAGCACCGAACAAAAGTATTGTAGCGAACAGTATTGTCACAAGACTTGATAGACACAATTTCTGGGTCGCCATCACAGTCTTCAAATAAATTATATTCTATCAAAGTGAAGCCACTACTCTGTGAAAGCGTACTCACACCGACCCTTATACACTCTTTCTCGTTTGTCGCCCTTGGTTGGTTATTTTTAAACCAGTTATAGTTGATGGTGTCATACTTCGTTTGCGAGTCAATATTTCCATCCATTTTAATGTAGTTGCCCGTCTGTGTTTTGCCATCAAAAATATTGTGGTCTATCCTGTTGTAACCCGACTTAAGTGGTTCTGGACTTGCATAAGTATCACCTATGTATATCCAGGTGCAGGAGCTGGTTTCCGTAAGTTTAAAACTGTTATTTGTAATGCGCACATGGCTACAGTCTTCTATTTTTATGCCCGTAGATACACTGACACTTTCTATTTTGAAACCAGAGAGGGTCACATAATTTAGTTTACTAAACTTCAAAGAAGTGCCACCGTTTAAAGTAGCTCCCCCTTTATTTTTTGCAACAATAAGTATAGGCTTGTCTTCACAGCCAGACCTTGTAATGGTAAGGCTACCTAAGTTATAAGAGCCATCAGCAACCTCTAAAATGTCTCCTGGGTTCATCGCAGTCAATGCGCTTTTAAAATTGGTGACTGAAGTAACCGTACGTATTACAGGTGCTGAGGTGTTCGACACTATGGTTGCGCCGATAGTTGCATCTCCCTGCACCGTAAAGCTGCTGCTGGTTTGTGTACCAGACAATGTGCCACCCGTCCAGCCGCTGAAAGAATAACAGGCATCAAAACTTACGGTAGCGGTGAGGACTTTTTCTTTATAGTACTTGCCATCTGATTCTGGAGGCGATGATAGGGTAATAGTACCGTTAGCTGGCTGCACTAAAGTTATCGTATATTTTGGCGGTGGATTGCTCGGGTCTATGTCCACATTTGCACTTATGGTCATATTGTTTAAAACTGTAAAGGTTTGTGGAGATGTTGTATCCGACAAATTGCCCGTCCATCCATTGTTAATATAACCTGCTGGCAGGGTAAGGGTTGCTGTCACTGATTGATTAAGGGTGTAAGGCCCAACAGCTGGGTTTAGTGCAATGCTGCCATAAGCAGGTTGTGTTACGGTAATTGTCCTTGTGGTAGATGAGCCACCAAAAGACACATCTGATATAGGGACAGTACCTACGTAAACATTATCAATAGCTATGTCTGAGGTTGACAAACTCGTTTCCGTAAGATTGCTAAACCTTATAGAGTGTAATTCTTTTGTTGTTGACGCCCTTGTGCCGCTGGCCGTTGGTGTATACGTCTCTCTAAATGCGAGGTCTGTGCCATAAACTGTTCCATTTACGGCTACTTTATATTTCTCCGCAGAAAAATCTGCTTTTACTGAAACCCTCACCCATGCATTGGCTACCCAGTTGCCCACAACTGTGGAAGATCGGGAACTACCGTTATATGCCCAAATTTTATTATCGGTTGTAAATTCTATAATAAAAATCCTTTTGCTACTGCCACCATATAGGTCATAACCATTTATTGCAAAACTACTGGTACCAATGTTGGTAGGGTTTACCCAAAAATCGGCATACACATCACTTCCACCTGAAAGAGTTGGAATACCCGGTACAGTGCCGCTGTACTTCACATAATTGAGTAGGGGGGCAGAATTGGTCGTAACCAAATTTACAGATTGTGTTCCCTCTTGGGCTTTGGCTGTATATACAGTTGCCGTACTAACCCCAGTAGTACTAAGTGTCCAACCATTTTGTCCGTTCAGGTTGCCAACGCTGTACGCTGGACTTCCAGTGGTTTCAAATGAAGTGGACAATGCTGTTTGTCCTTGGCAAACGAAAGCAGAAAGGAGGCAAAGCATTACAAATAGGTATTTTTTTTTCATACTGATTATATTTAGATTGTTATTGTTTGACAAAAATACAGTTTAATAATTTGTATTTTACAACTAAAACAGAATTATTTTTATTTAAAATAAAGATTTAGCAAATTAAATTCCGATAACGTTGCCAGTAACGTTATCGGTAACGTTATCGGAAATGAAGTATTTTTTTGAGGAAATATTTTTTATTAAAATAACATGAATAAAAATAAAATGCTGACTTTGTTAGCATTTCTGGCTTAAATACTGAGGGGGTAAGCCACCCAACTTTAATCTTAAAAAAACATCACGACAAAACCGATCAACCTTTTCAATTTTCTATCACCCAATTTCTTCCTTGCAAAACACTCGATTTTTCACCGTGAAGCAAGTCGAAAACGACATCGCGCAAGGGCTGATGCAGACATCACAAGGTCAAAGCTTTGATTATTTTCACAAAAACAAGAGGCTCAAAAAAAAAATTCAAAAAAAAATTCAAAAAAAAAAGTGATTTTTTTTCGAGTAAAAATGCTTCGCAAAACCAAAAAATAGGCCCCCTCAGTAAAATCACTTTTTGGATTGAAATGCCGACATCGAAATTGGTCGAAAAAATGAGAGCTTTGTTCAAGCAATTTTTATTGTATGTCGAACTACGAAAAATTTCGTGAAACTTTTAGCGAGGGTTAGGAGTCTATTAGTTGTCTTTAATTTAGAAAGGGCAAAAGAGTCCTTTTCAAAACCCTTGAAAGTTTATGTTGATTCAAGATGTTCATATTCAATCAATTAGTGCTTCAAAGGATTAAAATGTTTATATGTTCTATGCTTCACAAAGCCTTTATTGGCTACTTGAAAATAATTGGCATTTTAGAGAGGCACTTCATCTATTGATTTTTAAAATTGTTAGAACAGCATTTTTCAATATCTGAAAAATGCGCTCAAATTTGTGACATTAGAATGAATGAATTTTAACTTTTACACGGTGCGAAAAAGACGGTCAAAAACATAGTTAGAACTGAACTGCGGAAACATTTTTAAATTTTTTTTTAAAAATATCATTTCAACGTGAACCAAATAAAATTTTGAAATGTTCTATTGTTCGTTGTATCTTTGCACCAGAATTGAGGTTGAAACGTTAAAATTTTGACCCAAACAAAATAAAATTCTGATTTTAGTAGTTAGTTTAAAAACTAAAATAATTCACTCGATTGTTTAACAATTTTAAATTTTTTAAAGATGAAAACCCGATTGTTTTTTATTCTGATTTTAGCGGTTTCGCTATTCACAAACACCATTAAAGCCGAAAACGGCTCGTTCAGCTACGACCTTGGTGGTGGCACTCATGTAAGAATTTCTGCCATCGAAAATACCAAAGCTGTGGTCGTCAGCTTAACAAACGTTACGAATGAAGAAGTAACGATTGCACTTGAAGGAGAGCAAGGAACGCTTGTTACAGAAAAAGTAAAAGGCACGCCTAATTACTGTAAAAAGTTCAACCTTATCAACCTTGAAAGTGGTAGCTACAATGTTATTATAACGAAAAAAGCTACTAAGACTGTTCAGCCGTTTGAGTTGACAAACAAAAGCGTTGTTTTGTTTGAAACGGAGCGTAAAGAGATGTTTTTACCTTCAATCAATCAAACTGGCACGAAATTGGACGTTAACGTTCTGTTGGGCAAATACTCCAACATCAAAGTTAATATCTACGACAACGAAGGTCGTATCGTTCATGACGACATCAATTATGTTGTTATGCAGTTACAAAAACGTTATGATTTGTCAAAATTGCCTTCTGGTAGTTATGTCGTTGAGGTAATTGCGGGTGATGAAACCCAATACACGACAATTACGCTCTAAGAAGTTTGTTTAAAAATGTAATTTGATTTTAGATGAATGAAGTATGAGACCTGTCCCGATACATTGGGACAGGTTTTTTTTTTACTTTTGACAATTTTTTGACACCTTTGATGAACAAATAGCGTGGTAATATTGTCTTTCATAAACGATAGTAATACTATCATTTTTTAAGAACATTAACAAAAATCAACAATACAACAGTGACTATTCAACCGACATTAACGACGCTACAACGTTTTTTTAGAATTTTGCACACCGACCGTAAGGAAATTGCATATATATATGTGTATGCTATTTTTGGCGGTCTGATAAATCTTTCTTTGCCGCTTGGTATTCAAGCCATTCTCAATATCATTCAAGGTGGAGCTGTATCGTCTTCTTGGTGGTTGTTGATAGCAGCCGTTACCTTGGGTACTTTTTTCGCTGGTTTGTTGGTCGTTATGCAAATGACGGTGAGTGAAACCTTGCAGAGGCGTTTATTCACGCGTGTTTCCTTCGATTTTGCTAAAAGACTACCCAGTTTGCATACAGAGGCAGTTCGTAACGAACATTTGCCAGAAGTCGCTAACCGTTTTTTTGATACATTGACACTGCAAAAGGGATTGCCCAAAATGCTTATTGACCTCTCAACGGCTTTGATGCAGATTGTTTTTGGGCTTTTGTTGCTCTCTTTTTATCACCCATTATTTATCTTTTTTGGCTTTTTACTACTGATTCTACTCATTCTTATTTTTCGATTTACAGGGCCAACAGGACTTGAAACCAGCCTAAAAGAGTCAAAATACAAGTACAATGTAGCGTATTGGCTCGAAGAAATAGCTCGAGCACTCCAAACTTTCAAGTTGGCAGGTACGTCAGACCTCCCCCTCAGTAGAACCGATAAATATGTCAGTAATTACTTGGATGCTAAACGCAGTCATTTTCGCATTTTGCTCATTCAATATGCCAGTATTGTTGGATTTAAGACGCTGATTACTTTCGCATTACTTTCTTTAGGCGGCTGGTTGGTTATCAATAACCAAATCAATGTCGGTCAGTTTGTGGCGGCTGAAATCATTATCATTATGATTTTAAGTTCTTCTGAAAAAATGATAGTTTCAATGGATACTGTTTATGACGTTTTAACGGCTATTGAAAAAATTGGTGCCGTTACGGATTTGCCCATTGAAAGCGAGAAAGGTATTGATTTTGCTGAAATGAAAACGGAACACGGTATTGAATTAGACATAAAAGACCTCAATTATCATTTTGGGGACTTTTCAAAGCCTGTACTGAGGGGTATAAACCTGAGTGTGGCTTCTGGTGAAAGACTGTGTATTGCTGGTTATAATGGGTCTGGAAAAACGACTTTAATTCAAATTATTTCTTGTTTTCTATCCGATTTTAAAGGAAAAGTTCTGTATAACGGCGTACCACGTAACAATTTTAACCAAACATCTCTACGCAGTGCCATCGGGGATTATTCATCACAAGAGGACATTTTTAAAGGAACAATTAAGGAGAACATCGCGCTCGGATATGTTCATATTCCATTTGCTGACATTGTAAAAACTTGTGAAGCTGTGGGTCTCATGGGTTTTATCAGTTCCTTACCCGAAGGTTTTGATACCTTGCTACTACCTGCGGGCAAGACGCTGCCCCGTAGTATTATTTCAAAAATGATTTTAGCAAGAGGCATACTAAATAATCCACAACTCCTTGCTATTGAGGAACTTATGGCAAATTTAGGCTTTGCCGACCGTGTCCGAATTGCTGATTTGTTGACCGATAAATCCCAAAACTGGACACTCGTAGCCGTTACCGATGATCCTGTTTTAGCATCTCGTTGCGACCGCATCGTTTTAATGAAAGAAGGTCAAATAATTGAAGAAGGCACTTTTGAACAAATTCAGAAATCTATTCACTTCAATAAAATATTCAAAACGTTTAAGGAAATATGAAATATGAAATATGAAATTTTAAGTAATTCACCATTCACCATTAAATTATTCACCATTCACCATTAAAAACCATGCTTAATATATCTGAGAATCATATAAAAATTGACAAATCGAAATACAAGGCTTTTGAAAAAACGCATCTTGTAAGGGCACATGTGCTATTTCGTCGTTGGATATTTGCTTTGTTGATTATCAATATCATCATTTTGTTCATGCCGTGGACGCAAAACATACGTGCCAAAGGCGTTGTCACAACCTTGTCTCCCGAGCAACGTCCACAAACCATCAATACCGTTATTGCTGGACAAATCGAAAAATGGTATGTCCGTGAAGGGCAATTGGTCAAAAAAGGTGATACGATTGTCAAAATTACAGAAACCAAAACCGAATATTTTGACCCGCAATTGCTACCACGAACACAAGCACAAGTAGATGCAAAAGCCAGTTCCGTTTTGAGTTATAATTCAAAAGCCAATGCTTTGCAGCAACAAATTACTCAAACTTTACAGGAGTTGCGCTTCAAAAAAGACCAATTACAGAATAAAATTGAGCAAACAAAGCTGAAAATTGAAGCCAACCGCAACAAAATGCTCGCGGCAGAAAAGGATTTTGAAAATGAAAAAATTCAAGCAATACGTACCGAAGAACTCTTTAAACAAGGCTTAAAATCATTGACTGACCTTGAAAACAAGCGTTTAAAGGTGCAACAAACACAAGCGAAACAGATAGAAGCACAAAACGAATATGCTCAATCTGTTCAAGAATTGGACAATTTAGCGTTTCAACTGAGGGGAGCAGACAGCGAATACCGTGGCAAAATTGCGAAAACCGAAAGTGAGCGTTTCAGCACACTTTCAGATGGTTTGGAAGCAGAAGCCAACGTCAATAAATTGAAAAATCTGTATTCGAATTACGAAGCGAGGGCAAAATTTTACTATATCCTTGCACCACAAGATTGTTATATCACGCAAGCCCGGACGATGGGCATAGGAGAAACGGTCAAAGAAGGCGATGAAATCGTCAGCATAGTTCCCGAAAAGATGAATTTAGCAGTTGAAGTTTTCATAAAACCGATTGATTTGCCGCTTGTAAAGCTCGGTAAACCCGTCCGTTTTATTTTTGATGGCTGGCCTGCTTTCGTTTTTTCGGGCTGGCCCAATGCCTCACAGGGTACTTACAGTGGACGCATTGCAGCGATTGATAATGTGGCAAATGCCAAAGGCAAATACCGCCTGCTCGTTGCCCCTGACCCTGATGCTCCCGCTTGGCCCGAAGCCTTGCGCCCAGGTGGTGGTGCTGAAAGTTTTACCCTACTAAAAGACGTGCCTGTGTGGTATGAAATATGGCGGCAGTTGAATGGTTTTCCGGCTGAGTATTATCAGGAGTTTGGAAAAGAGGAAGGGAAGAAGAAATGATTTCTATATGAATATTTAAATTTTGATAAGCGTAAAAAATTCTTTATCAAGATATTAAATTCAAAACAATATTTGTATCTAAAAGATAATCCATTTGATTTTAAGCATTAAGTTGAGACATTAGTAATTCAATGGGTTCTTTTATATCTAATTTTCTGACAATGTCATTCATTTTGTTTTCGTCAATAGGCTGCCAATTGTGTTCAGAAACCAATTCTTCTACTGAAATAGTTTTCCGAATGGGTCGGTTGAAATAGGCAATTTCTTTTTTTGAAACTGCGGATAGTTGCGATTCAGGAATTTTATATTTAGGTAATTTGAATTGTTGGGCGATGTTTTCAAAAGCACTTATCACTTCCTCTTGTTGAAGCGAAGCAATGAAGCTGATAAGTTGTACTTTACGAGATTCAATATTTGTAACCATTGTTTATAAATTAATAATTATGCAAATAAGTGATTAAACTCTTTGCTCAAAGTTATTAATTTTTGTTAAATCAACTAAAATTATTCAAAAATTTATAAAAAGCTGTAAGGGCAATATGTATTAAAATTGTTTAAATGGTAAAAATAATAGTAGGTATATGGTAAGGATATTTATAATATTCATCTTATTTAATTTCAATAGTTTAAATGTAAAAGCGCAGCAACAAGACAGCGTTTTAACCTTAACCCATTTCTTGAAATTGGTAGAACAAAACCACCCAACTGCCAAACGTGGCGCAATATTAAACCGTATGGCAGAGGCAGAAATATTGTCTTCAAAAGGTGGTTTTGACCCAAAGGCGTATGGCGATTATGAGCAGAAATTCTTTAAAAATCAGAAATATTTTGGCTACGGAGAGTATGGTGTGAAAGTACCGACATCGTTTTACGGCTTAGAAGTTAAGGCAGCTTACAATACAACGGAAGGCAATTTTATCAATCCTGCCGACAAATTACCACAAGTTGGGCAAGCTGTTTTAGGCGTGTCTTTCCCTGTTTTACAAGGTTTTAGGATTGACGAAAGGCGGGGAAATAGAGATAAAGCCAAGCAGTCACAAGGCTTAAATCAAGCAGAACGCACGGCTTTATTAAACGATTTAGCACTTGAAGTGACAACTGTTTATTGGAAATGGGTATTTGCCTATCAACAAAAAATGATTTTTCAACAAGCGTTAAGCATTGCAGAACAACGTTTTATAGGCATAAAATCTTCATTTAATTTAGGTGATAAAATGGCTATGGACACCTTAGAATCGTGGACGCAAGTGCAAGACCGTCAACTCCAATACAATGAAGTGCAACAGGATTTTAGAGAAGCCACTTTGAAACTCAATAACTTTTTGTGGGGTGAAACAGCAAATCCTCAAATCACTTTTGAGGATTTGAAACCGCAAAATTTCGAAAAAATAGACCCCCTCAGTATAACGCCTATTTCGACGGAACAAAAGCAGTTTTTACAACAAAATATTGCTCAAACGCATCCTTTACTGAGGGGGTATAATTTCAAATTAGCACAATTAGAAATTGATAAACAACTGAAAAGAGAGAAGTTAAAACCTAAACTGAACCTTAATTACAATTTTCTGGGCAACGGTTTTGCTTTCAATAATGTCTTTACCGACAACTACAAATGGGGTATTCAGTTCAGTACCTCGACGCTTTTCAGAACTGAACGAGGCGATGTACAAATGGCAGAGTTAAAAATTGAAAATACACGCCTTTTTCAAGAACAAAAGCAACGTGAATTAGAGAATAAACTACAATTAGCCTTTAGAGATGTCGAAAACATACAAGCCCAAATACAGATTCAAAATCAATCAGTTACAAATTTTGAAAAACTGTTATCTCTTGAAAACACCCGTTTTCAACTTGGAGAAAGCTCGTTTTTCCTCATCAACAGTCGTGAAACGAAGTTTTTAGAAGCGCAAATCAAACAAGCCAAATTGGTAACGGAATTGAATATTGCGCGTGCCACAACGACTTGGGCGACAGGGTTTTTAGGTTTTTAATTGATGTACAAAACTTGCGTCAAGTTAAGAGCGTAAACATTTGACTACCAATGCTTTAAAAAATTCACCATTCACCATTCACCATTCACCATTACTTTTAGTAACTTCGCCCAATGATTACGCAAAAAACTGTACAAGAGATACTTACAGTCGTCCGCATCGAAGATATTGTCGGCGATTTCGTTACCCTCAAACGCAAAGGAGCGAATATGGGCGGCTTATGCCCATTCCACAATGAAAAAACGCCTTCTTTTAATGTCAATCCAGTCCGCAATATTTTCAAATGTTTTGGTTGTGGCGAAGGCGGCGATTCTGTTTCATTTTTGATGAAACATGAGAATATCAGCTATCCCGAAGCCTTGCGTTATATTGCTAAAAAATACAATGTTGCTGTTGAAGAAACGGAGGTTTCAAAGGAAGTTATTCAAGAAAAGCAAGCGGCTGATGCCCTTTTTATCGTCAATGAACGGGCTTTGAAGTTTTATCAAAACCAACTTTTTGAGACGGATAAAGGCAAAAGCATTGGTCTTCAATACTTTAAGCAACGGGGCTTTCGGGAGGAAACGATTCGAAAATGGGGTTTGGGTTTTGCACCTGAATACCGTGATGCACTCACAAAGACGCTCGTTACTGAGGGGTACTCGATTGAAAATTTGCGAAAAGTGGGCTTGACATCTTCTTATGACAACGATTTTTTCAGAGGTCGTGTTATGTTTTCGATTCAAGGTTTGTCGGGCAAACCGATTGCTTTTGCGGGTCGTATCATGCAAACTGATGCCAAAGCACCGAAATATATCAACTCGCCAGAGACGGAAATTTACCTTAAAAGTAAAATACTTTACGGCTTGTATCATGCCCGTAAAATGATTCAAAAAAATGATGAATGTATTCTGTGTGAAGGTTATACGGACGTTATTTCGCTGCATCAAGCAGGTATAGAAAATGTTGTAGCAAGTTCTGGAACGTCATTGACAACGGAGCAAATACGTCTGATTAAACGTTTTACGCCAAATATAAAAATTATATACGACGGTGATGCAGCAGGTATAAAAGCAGCTATACGTGGTTTAGATTTGGTTTTGGAAGAAGATATGAACGTCAAAATTGTTCTTTTACCGAACAAAGAAGACCCTGACAGTTATGTTCAAAGTGTCGGAGCAACCGCTTTTTTAGAATATATTGACAAGGAAGCAAAGGATTTTATCTTTTTTAAAATTAATCAATTTGCTTCAGAATTACAAGGCAACCCATCTTTGAAAAATAAACTTGCTACAGAAATAGCTCAATCTTTAAGTTATTTCGATAGTCTTAATACTAAATTAGATACTTATATTTCTAAAGCAATTGCCATTTTACAAATAGATGAAGGCGCTTTTAAAAGCGAGATTATTGAAATTAGAAATAAAAGGAATGAAAAACAAGTAAAAGAGGATAAAGAAAAGTTAAAAGAGAAGAGAAACAGAGAATATGAAGAGAAAAGGAAATCTGATCCTATACTCCATAAGTTGACATTGTTCTTTAAAACTGATTCACCATCGGAAAAGCAGAAAATATTAAAAGAAATTGTTTTTGAAATTTCCAAAATAGATGATGACGTGTTAAAACTTTTCTCAATTAGACAAGTTGCAAAAGAAATTAAAATAAATGAAAGTGAATTGGTTGAACTTGTAAATAAAAACATTTCAGATTTTAAAAAAGGAAAAAACAATATAGGAGAATCAGCGCCTTCAATAGAAAATGTTATTGATACAATTGGTGCTCCAGCAGAAAGTAATAGATATGAAAATCCAAATATCAAGGCTGTTGACAAAGGGGCAGAAAGGGATTTTAATCGGGACGAGTTTCAAGAAAAAGACATCGCAAGGATTCTAGTTGTGCATGGTGGTGATATATTTGATGAAGAAAATAATTTGACTGTTGCAGCATTTGTCATGTCAAATATTGAAGACGTGATTCAGGATTTTGACAATAAATTGTATCAACGGATTGCACAAGAAACGGCAACACTTTTGCAAAATAATACCCCCCTCAGTATTCAATACTTTTTGAGTCATAAGCATAGAGAAATTCAGGATTTTGCTACTACGATGTTGTCCTCACCTTATGAATATTCCGAAAATTGGGAAGCTAAGTTCAATCGTCCGCTTGAAACACAAAAAGCACCTGATTTGAATTTTATTCGTGATGCGGAACAGTCCCTCAAACGATTTAAGTTGCGTAAAGTCTTTAAAATGATGAGTCATAACGAAGTCTTGCTGCGCAAAGCGGAAGCCGAAAAAGACGACTCCATGTATATGCGTCATCTTAAAATTCAAATGAAATTGAATGATATGAAAGGGAAATTAGGAGCGGAGTTAGGAACGGTCGTTTTTAAATGATTTTTAAACGGTTAATTTCTCCCACATTTTTAATTTTTCATCAAAAGCGGTGTATCTGATAATGTAATTTTTAGGTATTTCCTTACCAAAACTAAAATAAGTCACCAATTTAGTACCGTCGGGCATTGCTTCAAGTTGTCCTTTGACATATAAAGAATAGCTTTCGTAGAGTTCGCGTTTTAGCTCAATATCATCGTCAATGCTGCCGCCGAATAGGCTGATATTTTCATAGAAAGCATTAAAAATGTAGAAAGCATCGTAATCTTTAAAATCAATATTTGTAATATTGGTATTGATAAACGATACATTCGTCAATTTATACTGTTCGGACAGTCGAATAGCTTCTAAATGTAATCTTTCACGTTGCTCAACACCCACAAAATACCCCTCAGTACACGCTGCCCCAATCATGCAAAACTTTCCAGCACCCGAACCAATATCTAAAATTTTAGGGCTTTTATCATCAGCCAGATATTGCGCAGCCATTTTGGCAACTTTAATAGGTGTGAAATGAATACCAGAAGCCTCTTGTACTTTTTCCTCAAATATCAAGTCAAAATCAGTATCAACTATCTCAATATTAGATTTTATGTTCTTAAAAAGCATAAGGAAATTTATTTTTTTTAGACCACTGCTTGGACTGATGCGACTGGTT
>JANLQI010000525.1:0-18468 GCA_031367705.1 Saprospiraceae bacterium
ACTTTGTTTTCAGCAAATGGTACTGCTGAACCTGTTGAGTTCTGCCACGGGCGACCTAAAAAGTATTGGGTCACACCTCTATTCATATTAATGGTACAATTTCGGAAAACATAACCATAGGTTTGACCAGAAGGTGTATTGGCAGCTGTAATGTAGCTGTTGCCTGTGCCACTTTCACGGGTTTTAGGATAAATCGTACAATCTTCAAAGACGGCTGCGGCATTGCCAAAGATGAAGTCAACTGTGCCATCAATATAACATTGCTTGTAATACTGTCTTTTCCCTGCATTATTCGCCAATAAAGTGTCTTGTCCACCGAGAAAGCGACAGTTTTTGAAAGCACAACGGTCGTTATTGACATTGATGGCAAGGGCTTGAGGAGACTCGCCTGTTGTGTTTTCAAAAGTGATGTTAACGGCTGTAAAATCAGTAGCGTTAATGGTAGTAGAAGCAGAGTTGGAAGTACCAAAAGTACCACCGCCCGACATAGCTTTACCACTGTAATCGTCATAGGTTAAAATGACATTGGCAACGCTTTCACCTATCAAAGTGATGAAGGTTTTATTGGAAGCAACGGTTATTTTCTCCTTATAAGTACCGTTTTTGATAAAAATGGTGTAAGCGGCAGTACCGTTGGTTGGTGCGGCATCAATAGCGGCTTGAACGGTTGTGAAATTGCCTGAACCATCTTTGGCAACGGTTAGGTTGTATTGTGCTTGAAGGTTGAGTGTCGAAGCCATGCAAAGACAGACAATGATAAAAGTGCTTTTCATTTAATAAAATTGTTGTTTAGATTTAAAGTGAAGTTTTAGATTTAGGCCCAAACAATATGACCTATTTCAAAACTTTTTTAATAACAAATAATGTTTTGTTATTAAATCATGGACAAAATTAAGATAATGGAAAAGACTGGTGAAAATAGTAGCGGTAACGTTTCCGAAAATTAGAAGTAAGGTATTGTAAACAGAAATTTAAATAGTTTTTGCAAAAAAAAAGTAAAAAAACTATTCAAGTTTCTGTTTAAGATACCTCTTAGTTTTTCACAAACTTCTCCGTCATTTGCCCTGATTTTGATACAATTGTGAGCATATAAATACCATTTGAGAAAGCACTCACGTCTAAGGACTTATTTGTAAAGCCTGTATTCTTAAGTGACTGAGTCAAAACGGTACACCCCATACTGTCTGTTATATAAAGCGTTGCAGGACTTTCTGTTTGCACATCAATGGTTAAAAGATGGCATGTTACTGAGGGGTATAATTTTAAGGTATTCGTTTTGTCTGATGCGTTTGTAACGGAAACCGTTTTAGAGAGTGTGGCTTTTTCATCAAAATCCATTTGTCTTAAGCGATAATAATTAACCCCCAACCCCCAGAGGGGGCTTTTGTCTGTAAAGGTATAATACTGAGGGGTTGCGGTTGTACCATGACCTTTGACTTCTCCGATACTTTGAAAATCTATGCCATTGCTGCTTCTTTCGATGATGAAAGAAGCGTTATTGAGTTCAGTTGCTGTTGTCCAATTGAGTATATTTTCAGAACCTTTGTTGGTTGCTGAAAAGGAGGTTAAAGTAACAGGAACAGCAACTGAAGACTCGAAAGCACCTAAATCAGGCGCAGAACCACTGAACGGCAAGCCGACATCTGTTCCCTTATCTATTAACGAACTGGTTGTAGCCAGTTTCATAAAAGCCATATCGGGCAAAGAACCATCTGCTTGACGCGGCTCATAAGCTGCCGTTGGGTCTAAACTTTGGAAGTCCGCCGCTGAGACACTGAATCCACTTGTCCAGCTATTCGTCGCAAACTGTGCCGCTGAATTGAAGACATTAGAGGAAGCCGTTGTCAAAGAAATACAGTTTTTCAGAATCATCACTTTACCCGCTGCCAAAGTGACACCACTGCTGTTCATGCCATAATTTTGTCCATTGTTCCAAGAGGTGCAGTTGTACAATATCATACTGCCTTTGTTGTTGTTTTGGTCAAAGCCGCGTACTTTATTTTGAAAAGCCAAACAATTTGTAACCGTAAAATTGTGGCTCTTATCTTTAGCATCACTACCGCCCATTTTAAAACCGTTGCCATTGCCACTGGTGGCAATAGCACCACTTTTTAAATAGCCATTTTTAAATGCCCAACAGTTGTTCAAAGTTGTATTAATATCATCAGAAGGACGCATATAGCCGTCCCAACCATCGTC
This sequence comes from Saprospiraceae bacterium, assembly GCA_031367705.1. Lineage (GTDB taxonomy): Bacteria > Bacteroidota > Bacteroidia > Chitinophagales > Saprospiraceae > JAAFJT01. Next base: position 2,200 of record JANLQI010000525.1, read on the forward strand.
AGAGTTTTGCCAAGCACGGCAACCAGTGAAAGAATTACCAGTACCCACGTCCAATTTAACGGCAAAACCATCGGCATTGCCTTGTCCTGGGTCAACATTGTAGTAGGAATCGCAATTGATAATTTGGTTGTTAGATGCACCCGTACCTAATTGCAATCCTGTATCTTGATTTTCATAAAAAGCACAATTTTCTATTTTGTTGTAACTGCCTGACATAAAGATTCCATTGTCGGCAGCATTGAAAAAATCAATGCCTTTTATGCACCAATAACTGGGCGAAAATGAAACACCCCTTGCACCGTTTACCGTCGTTGTGGCGCGAGTCATAGATGAAAAATCTAATACGGGACGCGCGTCGCCTGGGTAGGCTAAAAGATTTTTTATATTTGCGGCCGTACCACTTCTTGAACTGGCAAGACTGATGGCTGCTGTCAAAGTATAAGTACCACCACGTAAATAGACTGTACAAGCTGTTGTCGCTGACGAAGGAATGAGGGCTATTGCTCTCGCCAAAGTAACAGGGTTATTGATGTCTGTTCCTGTACCCGTCGAATTAGTGGAAGTCGGTGAAGCGTATAAGGTTTGAGCATTGAGAGAGAAAGTGAAAGAAAAGGAAGTAAAAACGGCTAATAAGAGCTTTTTCATGCGAAAAGGTGTTTGATTTTTAAAACAATCTTATTGTTCCATTAAATAATGGGACGAAGTTAGGGCATCATTAAAAATCAACTCAAAATATCAACGGTAACGTTCTCGTAAATGCGGACATAAGTAATGATGAATGATAAATGATGAATATCAATTTCCCGTTTATTTCTGTTCATCTAATTAAAAAGGCCCCCTCAGTATAAAACCGAAGAGGCGTATTGTTTTTTACTTAATCGTAACACGAACCGAAGTTCGTGGCGCTATTTGATAATCAACGTTATGCGCTATCCATCATTTATCATTTATCATTACTTACGTCTGTACGTCCACTGCGGTCAAAATGATTAGCAGAACCTTGTTGTGTACCCATCATCACTACGTCTTGGATATTGACATATTCAGGTCTTGTGACCATAAAATAAATCGTTTCTGCAACGTCCGACGCTTTTAAAGGAGTAAAATCCTTATAAATATTGGCTTTTTCAGCATCACCATTAAAACGTACCATCGCAAATTCCGTTTCTTCAACAGCACCTGGCGATACTTGACTGACACGTATATTGTACTTGTGTAAATCAACTCGCATCGCTCTTGTCAAAGCATCAACCGCAAATTTTGAAGCAGAATAAACATTGCCGTTCGGGTAAATCTCTTTGCCCGCAATAGAACCAATATTAACAATATGACCTTTGCGACGCGCCACCATTTGAGGGGCAATTGCCCGAGTCATGTACAACAAACCTTTGATATTGGTGTCAATCATTCTATCCCAATCCTCAACATCGCCTTCATGAATGGGTGCAAAACCGCTTGCCAAACCTGCATTATTAATAAGAATATCTACATTTTTGAAGTCTTCTTCCAATTTTGACAACGATTTTTTCATTTCTTCAAGGCTTCTGACATCAAAATTCAAGACTTGAATACGGTTGTTATATTCTGTTTCAAAATCCGTTTTCAAAGTCTCTAATCTATCCGCCCGACGACCCGTCAGTATCAAGCGATAGCCATTTTGTGCAAAAATTGCCGCCGTTGCTTTGCCAATACCAGACGTTGCACCTGTGACTAAAACGGTTATACCATTGTCAAGAATCGGTTCAGGTTCAGGCTTAGGTTCTACATAATAAAAAAGTTGATCATTTGAGTCCGTCTTGTGTTGCGAATTGAGCTCAGTTGCTCTGGCATACCATTTTGCGGCATCGGCTTTGTTATTGATTTCAAAATAGGCTTTTGCCAATTCAAAAGCCACATCATCGCGTTGCGGAGCTTGTTCAACAGCAATATGTAAATGGTCAATAGCCGTCTTGAAATCCCCTTTATGCTCAATCATTGCCACTGCATAATGGTATTGTGCATCGGCATTGGCCTCATCCTGCGCTATCGCATCTCTGAAATACCGCAAAGCCTTGCGGTGCTGCTTTTTGAAGTGGCCATTGGTCAAACGCCCCAATTTGTAATAAATGCCCGGATAATTAGGCTTCAACAACGTCACTTTCTCCAAAGAGTTCAAACTCAAAATAAAGTCACCTTGCTGCTCTGCGAGATAAGCCAACAAAATATAGGCATCAACGTTTGTGCGGTCATTGTCTAAAAGCACATCCAATTGCTCAGTCGCTTCTGTAAAACGATTTTGATTGGTCAATTCCGAAGCGTATTGATAACGCAAAGTATTATTTGATGGGTCATTTAATACTGCTTTTTGCATTGTTTCCAAAGCGGTTTTGGTAGAATCCCCCCCCTCAGTATGAAGGGTATTTTCTACGACATCTTGCTGACTATCAACAACTTGTGTCAGTTGAGATTCAAAATCAAAATTCGTATCCATTTGCTCTGCTTCGTCAAAAAGACGCGCCACTTCATTCTGAACATCCTCTTCATCAACTATTTCCGACGACAATTCAGCGTCCGTTTTTTCAATAAAAGCGTCCAACGAAGCGGCAGCCAAAGGCATCTCTACCTGATTCTCGGATTCCGCTTCGGCAGCAATTTGTTTCACCAATTTATCATCCTCATCATCAATTGAATTATCAAGATGAGTGTCATTGGTCAATTTTGTTGTCTCGTCAGCATTTTTTAAAATGCCTTCAATCTTTTCAAGTGGTGTTTGTTTTTCCATGATTTTCTTCGAATCTTCATCTTTTACTAATTGTTCTAAAGTCAAACCAGCGATATGAGAAGCAGTTGGTTTTTCTATATTTTCAAGTGATTCGGCATGATTTTCTTCAACGATTTCATCCTTTTTTAAAGGTGCTGTTGATTCAACAACCGTTTCTTTCACTTCTGCCCTAATGTCCTGAACTAAGGCTTCCAAAGTGAATGGCAAATCATTTTGCGCTGCCAATGGTTTTTCCTCAATAGGTTTTTCTTCAACTACCTTATTTTCAGGTTGTGGCTGTATGATTTCTTCAACTTTAGGGCTTTGCTTATCTTTTTTTCCCACAACAGCATCAAAAGCTGTCCCTATTGTTGAATCACGTACATTTAACCGCTCATTTAAGAGTGCTATACCTGGAATATCAGACAACTCAATAGGCGGTTGTTGTTCTTCGTACGAAATAGTAGGCGTTTTTATACCATTTGAATAAGCCACTTCTTCATTGGGCAAAACGGTATGAGAAATAGTTACATGAGATGCTTCCTCTGCCTGTTTTGTAAATTCCAGACCCAAAACACGATGCAAAATGATGAAATTTGATTCTTTAAATTGATCAAAACTATAAAATTCCATCGTCCTAAAATAACGCAACAACTCCCCTATTTCACTTGAAATTGCACGTACCATGCGAACCTTATCGCTGTGCGCCGATTCATCACCCTCATCTTTTAATTTGCGCAGTTCCAAATAACGGTCTTGCCAATAATTCATAAACTGAATGACATTGCTAACACGGTCAAAAGAAGTCGGCACTGTAGTCACCTTGCCTGTTTCTGCATTTTTATAAACCCCCTCAGTCGTAACAGGAATCAACCGTTTTGAACTGCCTAAAGATTGAATAAAAGGCAAAGCATTATTCATACAATATTCAGACTTCAAAAAGTTATCGCTAATCAGCAAAAGGACAGGGAAAGCGTTTCCATTAGCCGCTTTTTTCAATACCTCTATACCATTTCCGTCTTCAAAAACGGCTTTTTCAATTTCCATTTTGCCTTTCAAAGCAGTCGCCATTTTAGCTGCAACATACTGATTTTCAATGCAATAAGCAATAATTAACTTTTCCATAAATTATGTACACCTGTCAGTTAGAAAATAAGAATTTTTTGTGTTATATACAAATATTATTCCGCTATTAGCTTTTTCATAAAATCATCAAATTCTTTTGAAAAATCAGCATATTTACTCGTCGCTGGGCCATCAAAACCCGTATGAATACGCCTAACACGGTTGTTTTTATCCAAAAAAACCATCGTCGGATAAGCCACAATTTGCGTTAAAAAAGGCAATGATTTCACCGCCTCCGTCTTATCCGTTGTTGTTCCCGCAATCAAAATATCATAAGGCATACCCATGCGCTTTTTATAAGTCGCAACTTGTGTCGCAGCCACATCGGCATTGCGCTCAAAAGCCAATGGAATAACCGCTACTTTATCTTCCAAATTAGGGTTTTCTTTTAGATAATTGATGATAAACTTCGTTTCATCATAGCAATTTGGACACCAAGTACCCATCAATTGCAGTATTTTCACCTTATTCCCAAACGCCGACAATGACACTTGTTTGCCTTCCGCATTTGGAAAAGTGAAAGAAACAGACCCCTCAGTATTCGCCTTTGTCACCGTGTTCGCATCTCGTAATTCTGCCTTGTCATCGCGATTACCTACCCATATTTCAGGGCTATTTTGACTACTTCTAAACGAGCCGTCAAGATGCCCATCAGCCCTAATTTTACCTTCAAAAAGAAAGGCATGAGCGCCATCAAAACACGACAAATAAAATTTATCGCCTTGTACTTCGCCATCTAAAAAGCGATAATCGCCTGTTTCAGTCCTAAAAGTACCCCTCAGTATATTGCCACTTTGGGTCAATTCGCCAACAGCTTTGTAAGGTTCTTTAGCTGCCAAATCAAAGGTACAATCCCATTTACCCGTCAAATCGGCAGTAGGCGGTTTGTTAACGGTTGTAAAACGATGATTTTGACCATAACGCGCTAAAAACGGAATCCTCAAACTTTTTGCTGGCACAACCCACTCCCCTTCTATCACCCGTTCCTGATACAAAGCCGTGATGTAAGAACCAAAAAGGGGAAAATTGATGCGCAACGTATCTTTACCTGTTTGTTTATTACGACCATAACTAATGTCTTGTGCTTCAACTTTAATCCGCTCTTCGCCGTTGATGATTTCAACATAAAAACTCGTATCGTTGACATATTTAACTTCCCAAAGGAACGGCAATTCGCCCTCTGTTGCTTCCTCATATTTCACATTATCGGGCAATAATTTAGCATCTTTTTGTGTCAAAAGTTGCCTTGTCGAGTGAATCTCATTCCCTTGCTGCTTCACAATTTCTCTCGGCACAAGCTGCAAACTGATGCGCCAAATGCCAGGTGCTAAAGCCGTAAATTTGTTTTCCATCACAAAACACGCCGCAAAAGTGGATAGTAAAACAACGAAAAGGATACCCCTCAGTATTTTCTTATTTAGTATAGACATACAATTGAATTGGTCAAAATTTTTCATACAAGTGTTCAGTTCAATAGTTTATTTTAATGAAAAAATCAAAGTTAGACAAAACAAATTCTTTGGAGAAGTTAAAACGAGAAAAATGATACTTTGTTTCAAAAATGAAAGAGCCATACGGGTTCAGCATGGCTCTTTTCAAATAAGTGTTAATCATAATGAAAATCAAATCATTATTCATAAAATACTGTAAAACAACATCTTACATTCATAATTCATCATTTATCCTTCATAATGGCTTCAAGTATTATACTCTTTATCATAATCCTCCAAAACACTATCAACAGGCTCCCACAATTCAATTTTATTGCCTTCTGGGTCAAGAATCCAAGCAAATTTGCCATAGTCATGCGTTTCCATTTCGCCCACAATTGTCACACCTTCCCCCCTCAGGATATCGAGCAATTTCACTAAATTTTCAACCCGCAAATTGAGCATAAAAGGACTTCCGCTCGGCGCAAAATAGCCCGTGTCCTTTGGAAAAAGACTGAATTCTGTCCTTCCAATTTGTTCAGGTTTTTCACGTTCCCGCCATTTAAATGTTTGATAAGTATTGCCATTAAAATGGAGACCTAAATGTGCATCATACCATGCACTCGTTGTTTTAGGCTCATTCATTTTCAAAAAAATGCCACCGAGACCTGTTACACGTTTTTCCATAATTATTTGATTTTAAAACTGTTATGAAATCGTTTTAAGCACCAATTTACCAAACTGCTTCCCTTCACTCATCTTCTTCATAGCAACATTGCCATCGCTTAAAGCAAACACCTCATCAACAATTGGAACGATTTTTTGAGCAGCCACAAACGCAACCATCGCTTCAAATTCAGCCGACGAACCCATCGTAGAACCCATGATAGTCAATTGTTTATAAAAAACGATTTGTGGACTGATGCCCGACAACAGTCCTGCCGTTCCACCATAAAAACACAAACGCGCGCCGGGCTGACATGTTTTGACCAACTCCCCAAAACCTGAACCCGCCGCACTGTCAATGACACAATCAAAACCACCTGTTGCCGCCACAGCCGTTTTTGACCACCCCTCAGTACGATAATCAAATCCGCCGCTTGCACCCATGCTCACCGCATTGGCGATTTTATCCTCAGAACTCGACGTTACCCATACTTCGCAACCAACAGCAAGAGCGAATTGAAGCGCAAACAAAGCCACTCCGCCACCAATACCTGAAATCAAAACCTTTTCACCTGCTTTCACTTGACAACGTGTGAACAAAGCCCGAAAAGCCGTCAAACCCGCCAAAGGCAAAGCCGCCGCTTGTTCAAAAGTCAAATGCTCAGGCATTTTGACGACATTTTCTTTTGGGATACTGATGTATTCTGCAAAAGTACCATCCATTGGCAAACCCAGAATTTGATAGCTTATTCCTTGAAAACGAGGGTTTTCGCCCCAATTTATGCTTGGATTGATGATAACAGATTGACCATCTGAGGTCGTCCCTGCGCCATCACTCCCTAAAATTGTTGGATATTTTAGACCCGCATACATACCTTTTTGAATCCAAACGTCCCGATGATTCAAGGCAGCAGCAGCCAATTTCACTAAAACAGACCCCTCAGTAATAATGGGTTTTTCCACGTCTTGATACGCTAACGGTTGGTCTTTTCCAACTAAAACAAGTGCTTTCATACTTGAAATTTAACTAATTTGAACATATATAGATTCCTCGATGTAAGGTAGTATTGTTAAACAATCTAACCAAACGAAAAAGTGACTTTTTCTAACAAGGGGAAAAAGTCACTTGGTTTTACTAAAGTTTGACGCATAAAAAACAGATTTGAGAGAAAAAAGGCTAATTTTGTTTTTAAGCTAATCAGACAACTTTCAATCATAAAAAGACGTTTTCCTAACGTTATACATAAAAATTAGACGTTTATGAAAATACATCGCCTTCATGTCCTTTTGTTTGCCGTTTTAATACTGCTTATGAGCCCCGAAATGGCTTTTGCAACGCACAATCGAGCTGGCTCCATTTGGATAGAACAAATCGGCCCCCTCAGTATTAGGGCGACCATCATCACTTATACAAAGGCTTCGTCGGTGGCAGCTGACAGGGATTCGCTCGACCTCAATTGGGGCGATGGCAGCCCAGTTCAAAAAGTTGCCCGTTCTAATGGCGGTGGTCGTGGTGTTTTTCTGGCTGGTGATATTCGATACAATGAATATGTAGCGACTTACACCTATCCCGGGCGTGGCACTTATGTGATTTCCATGAATGACCCCAATAGAAATGGTGGTATTCTGAATGTTAATTATCCAAATTCAGATGTCGTACCGTTTTATATACAAACAGTTTATACATTTCTAAATTCTAACTTTCAAGGAACGAATACGACTCCTCGCCTTTTGCAGCCACCCATAGATAAAGGCTGTGTCGGTAAAACATACGTATATAATGTCAATGCCTACGACCCTGATGGCGACAGCATCGCTTATCGTTTGATTACGCCTTATCAAGACAAAGGCATTACAGTGCCGCTTTATGAGTTTCCTGACCGAATAAATGTGAATCCACCCAAACCCAATGTCATTACTTTAGATGAAAGAACTGGGCAATTTACTTGGAAAACCCCTCAATTACGGGGTGAATACAACGTGGCATTCCTCATTTTAAGTTATCGTCGTGGGCAAATAACACCGATAGACTCAACGATACGTGATATTCAGATTTTAATTGAAGACTGCCAAAACGACCCGCCAAAGGTAGAAACGATAGATAAATTGTGCGTTATTGCAGGTCAATACATCAAATTTGCAGTACGTGGCACAGACCCAAATGTGGGCCAAAAAGTACAATTATCGGCATTAGGTGGCCCTTTTGAAGTGAAATACAGCCCCGCTATTTTTCTGGGGAGTCAAGGACGTTTTTTAACGCCCGCTGTTGTTGATACCTTTAAATGGCAAACAACTTGCGAACATATTGCCGAATATCCTTACAACGTCGTATTTAAGGCTATGGACAATTTCTTTGATACTTCGGGGTTGGTTGATTTGAAAACGGTTCAAATTAAAGTCGTTGGGCCGCCACCTGAAGAGGTACGTGTTGTCAGTGGTTCAGGTGAATCAACGGTCAGTTGGAAACAACCTTATATTTGTGAAGCTGCCAAAGACAGATATTGGTACGCCTATTCGGTTTGGCGACGTGAGAGCAGCTCCGCTTTTCCGATTGATATTTGTACGCCTGGATTGGATGGCAAAGGTTATGACCGCATCGTTTATGACACCATTTTCCCTTTTGCAGGAGGACGTTATACTTTTGTTGACAAAAATGTAGAACGTGGCAAGACGTATTGTTACCGTGTTTTAGCACATTTTGCCAAACGGACAAATGCAAGTAATCCATTCAATTTCGTAGCAAGTTTGCCTTCGGAAGAGGCTTGCGTGCAGTTACAACGTGATTTGCCACTCATTACACATGCGACGGTTGAAGAAACATCCCCCTCAGTAGGACGCATTTTAGTGCGTTGGACGAAACCTGTGGCTATGGATTTAGATACCCTTTTAAACCCAGGGCCTTACAAATTCATCGTTCAACGCGCACAGGGCATTACAAAAACCGGTTTTCAAAATATTGCAGGAGCGACATTTACAAGCCCGAGTTTTGCCGGTCTGAAAGACACGATTTGGATAGATAACGCATTGAATACCACGCAGTTTCCTTACTCTTATCGGATTGCTTTTTATAAAAAGAATGATTCATTGGTGGGTTATTCCCCTGTTGCGTCTTCACATTTTTTGAAAATTCAATCCAGTGACCGCATCAATATTCTAACCATAGATAAAGATGTACCTTGGACAAATTCGCGCTATGACATTTTCCGATTGAATCGAGCGACAAATCAATATGATTCAATAGGCACAACGACTACACAGACCTATACCGATGAAGGTTTGGTCAACAAAGTTGAATATTGTTACTATGCTCGGGCAGTGGGTAGTTATGGCATTGCGAGTATCGCTTCGCCACTTTTCAACTTGTCTCAACGGATATGTGGTACACCGATTGACACTGTGCCGCCTTGTCCGCCAAAATTGGGCATAACAAATAATTGTGATTCAACAGGACGGACAGCAGAAACGGCAATTTTCAACCTTTTACGTTGGACAAACCCTAAAAACAACTGTAAAGGTTCGGAAGATTTGGCAAAATATACCGTTTATTACGCGGATACTGAGGGGGGGCAATTTCAAAAGATTGCTACAATTACAAATATAAAAGACACCATTTTGTCACATCAAAACGTTGTCAACCGCTCTGTTGCGGGCTGTTATTATGTGACCGCTACAGATTCATTGGGCAATGAAAGCCCTCGTTCTAATGTATTTTGTATGGACAATTGCCCTTTCTACTTGTTGCCCAATGCCTTTACACCAAACGGTGATGGCGACAATGAAGTGTTCAAACCCATTAACTTACGCTTTATCGCAAAAGTTGATTTCAAGGTTTTCAACCGTTGGGGACAATTGGTTTTTGAAACCGATAATCCGCTAATAAACTGGGATGGTAAAAACACAAAAGGCGATGCTTTGGCAGACGGTACTTATTTCTACTCGTGTAAAGTTTTTGAACAACGTGTGGGTGGTGCAATAGTGAGTCCTAAAGTTTTAAGTGGGTATATTGAGATGATTCGTGGGAATTGATTTTTTTTGACCACTGATTGGACTGATGCGGCGGATTTTCACTGATTTTCTTTTCTAAATCAAAACAGAAATCAGCGTAAATCCGTCGCATCAGTCCAATCAGTGGTCAAAAATATCACCCCTTTTCAATATAACTTTTCAAAAACACCTTCTTCCCGCGTTCTGTCAAGACAAAATCCTCAAACAACAACTGCACATTTGCTAATTTCTCCAATTCCGGTCTTTTATGAGGCGTAATGATGACGATGTTTTTAGCCATTAAAAACAACTGTGCAACTAAAGAAAACAACTGTTTTTCAGGGCATAGGTGCATGGCAAAACTAGAAATTGTCGTGGTAAAATGGTTATTCGTTGATTGGTTATTGGTGAGCGAACCTTTAACGATGTCTTCAAAACTGAATGTTAAACACGTTTTTCCTGTATTTTTTTCAAAAAGAGAAACTGTGAAAGGGTCGCAACCTATCGTTTCATCAAAACCGAGACCCCTCAGTATCAAGGTCACTTCTCCCCCGCCACAAGCCAAATCGAGTATTTTTGAATAATCTATACGATGTTGATTTTGTTCTAAAAGTTGTTGAATGTAGGGAAAATGTGGATTTTCATAAACATCACCGTGGTTGCGATAGTAGCCTTCAACACCCAAGTCTGCATATTCGTTCCGAATGGCTTTAAACAACAACGCCGACTTTTGGTCGGCGTGTGGTTTTGTTATGTTTTTTTTCTTTTTCAACTGTTCGTCTTAAAATCAAAAAATCAATTTTTTACTTTGGTTGCATTATAACGCATTTGTAAAGTATCCAAAAGCGGGTCTTTACTTGGCACAATGTAATTTTTATATTTTCTAAACGGATTCAGATTGATATACCGTTTTGGATTCAAACGTATGTCTTGCATCAAGCCTTTAGTTTGCAATAAAGTTTGATTTAAACTGTGATAAACACTGTCATTTGTCGCAAATTGACCAATCGTACCACTGCCATTATTGACATTTTTGAAGGTAGTTGACAGTTCTGAAAGCGATTTTGTGGTTTCCCCCAAGGTCTTTTTTAATTCTTCAATGCTTTCACTGACCCCCTCAGTAGCGGTATTGATTTTTGAGAAATCAATCGTATTGGCTTTACCTGTTACATCGTTCAAATTTGTCAATAAGCTATTGATTTTGCTATTGTTGGCATTCAAATTAGCCGTAATGCCTTCAACATTTTTAATTGAAGCTGTCATGGTACCTGCCGAAGCAGCCATCAATCTATTGAGTGCAGCCGTTGACGTGCGTAAATTGAGTAATGTCGCTTGAATATCTCTTAGGCTTTTACCCATTTCACTATCTGGCTCCTTAATTGCATTGCCTAAAGTATCAAAAACAGCATTCATCCCTTTGGTAATTTTAGCAATATAGGCATCAAATTCTTCTGGTTTACCAATTATTGATTCAAGGGCTGACATCGTTTTTCCTGCAATATAATCACCGTTTTGTACACAATCATCACCTTGACATGTTTTCTCAAATTCCAAATTCATTGCCATACCGCTTAACACCCCGTTGGAGAAAAGGACCGCCACTGCATTTTTAGGAATACCAGGGTTTTGTTTGATATTCAAAACAAGAGTCGCTTTAGTACCATTGTCTGGTTTAAAAATGATTTCTTTAACTGTACCTACCTGAACACCACGAAAATAAATGGGCGCAGATTTATTGATTTGCTTGGCATCTATAAAGTCTGCACTTATTGTGAGCGTACGGTCGAGTAGATTCTGCCCTTTTAGAAATTTGTAGCCCCAAATAGACAGAACAACTGTGATAACTGCGAGAATACCAATTTTTGCTTCGTTTGAAATTTTCATCTTTATTTTTTACCGTTTTCTTTAATCGGTTACTTTGATTTGATTGCGTTTTAAATATTCAAAAATGACACCATAAAATAATGGTGAATAGCGAATGGTGAATGGTGAATATTGTAAGTTATTGATAACCAATACCCTATTTGCATCAACGCCGCAAAATTAGACGAATTTTCTAAGTTTTCTTAATTTCATCTTAATTCACTCGTTTACCATTTTTATAAGTGACGATAAAAGCATCAGCAAAGCCGTTGGCTCTTAAACGTTTTAAATCCACAGATGCGTCACTATATGTGTCGAATCCCGTTATATAATATTTGAAAACCGTACCTTCTTTGACCACTTCAAGATTCTGCACACTTTTCCAACGCGGTGTATCGCTCATATCTTTGCTACTTGCTGCCAATTGAATTTTGAAAAAACTCCCCTCTCGAAGGTCTCGGGATACCCCCTCAGTATTTGTACTAACATTAACGTTTTTCTTAGCCGATATGTTCGTGTTTGCGGTTGTCGTTGCGACTCTATTTGAGTTTATAATGGGCGTTCTTTGGGTCGTTGTCACATTATTTATATCGGTCGTTGTTTCGGGCGTTGAATAATTTACAGGCATAGCCCCCCCCGTTTCGACTGCCATTTTATATTTCTGAAACGCTAAAAATATAGACTCCGCTATCGTTGCTTGACCTGAAGCACTACTTATAAACGCACCTTCTTTCGGATGGTTCAAAAAACCGGTTTCAATCAGCACGCTCGGCATCGCCGTTTCTTTCAAAACCATAAAACCCGCTTGTTTGACACCATAAGACCGGCGTCCTGTATTTGAACGAAAGCTCTCCTCAACGTATTTCGCAAACAAAATGGACTTATCGAGATAGGCATTTTGAAACAAACTGAAAATAATATAGGCTTCTGTAGAGTTCGGGTCGAAACCGTCGTACTGTTGTTTATAGTCGGATTCAAGCAAAATCGAAGCATTTTCACGCCTTGCGACTTCAAAATTGGATTCTTTTTTGTGCATACCCAACACATAAGTCTCTGTCCCTTGTGCGCCGCTGTTTTCATCAGTCGAGTTGCAATGAATGGAGATGAATAGGTCTGCTTTGGCATCATTTGCAATTTGTGCGCGTTTGTGCAATTCGATAAACACATCTCTGTCACGGGTATAAATGACCTCAATCGAAGGGAAATTATCCTTAATTTTTTGACCTAATTTCAAAGCCATCGCCAAAGTGTTTTTACTTTCAACACCATCAGATGACGTGCAGCCAGAATCGTAGCCACCATGCCCTGCATCAATAACAACTTTATTTATCCTGTAATCTTTATCAGCATTGTCGTCAAGGATTGTAACTTTGCGCGTCGAATCCATACAAAGGGCTTCGGACGTTAAATTTTCGTTAAAAACCGTCTTATCAAATTTTAAAAGCGGCAACAAGATGAAAAGTGGCGTTAAGGCAAGACAGGAAACAATTGTTTTTTTATTCAACATAGACGTTTAATTTTTCTATAAAATGAAGAAGTATTGAGTTCTGAGTTTTGAGTTTTGAGTTTTGAGTTTTGGATAATCCAAAACTCAAAACCCAAAACTCAAAACACCCCCTCAGTATCGGACGCAAAAATAAGCAGATTTTTGACCTTGAAACATCATTTGCATATCATTATCATAGTTTTTTTCTTTTGTGCGACATCTGTTTACGCTCAAAAGCCTGATTCTGTCAAGCAAAAAGAAAATTCTGTGCCGATTCAGCCGCGTATTGTCACGGCTACATCGGCTACACTTGTGGCACTCGACAGTACACCGCGTAAGGACTCTACGACTGTAAAATTTTCAAAAGAAGGCTTGGATTCACCTGTTGACTACGGTGCAAAAGACTCCATTTTTTTTGACAACAAAAGCAACCTCATTCACTTGTATGGCGATGCGTATGTCAACTACGGTAACCTTAAATTATCGGCTGCTTATATTGTTGTGGACATGAAAAACAGTGTCGCCACGGCAGAACCACGTCTTGATAGTGTCGGCAAACCAAAAGGCTTGCCGAATTTTAAAGACGGCACGCAAGATGTCAGTGCCAACAAAATGCGCTACAACTTCATTTCCCGGAAAGGTATCATTTTAGAAGCATTATCAAAGCAAAATGACATGTTTATACATGGTGCCAAATCAAAATTTGTGGCTTCAACAGGTGATTCGACTGTAAAACAAGACAATATTATTTACTCCAAAGACGCTATTTTCACGACCTGTTCTGCCGATCATCCCCATTTTGGTATTGTTTCAGCGAAGCAAAAAGTCATTCCAAACAAACTCATTGTCGTCGGTCCTTCCAATTTGGTCATTGGTGATATTCCTACGCCTTTATGGTTGCCTTTTGCCGCTTTTCCTTTGAAACAAGGTAAAAAAACGGGTTTGATTTTTCCAAAAGACTATGAATATTCGCCCACTTGGGGTTTTGGCTTGAAAAATATGGGCTGGTATTTCCCTCTTTCAGACAATTATGATTTGCAATTGACAGGCGATGTTTATATCCGAGGTACATTCGGCTTACGCGCCAGTAGCCGTTATGTTAAAAAATATCGCTATCAAGGCAATTTTGAAGTAGGTTACGCCAGTACAATTAAAGAAAATGAACTGTCCGTACTGTCCCGCGACCCTTCTTGGAATATCCGTTGGTCACACTCAAAAGACCAACGCGTAAACCCAAATTGGTCATTCAACGCAAGTGTCAATATGAGTGGTTCAAAAAGTAATGACCCTTTGCGGAGTAACTACAACAGCGTAACCCGCAACGATTTTAATTCAGCCACAACGAGTCAAGCATCTTCTTCGATTTCTTTTACAAAAACATTCCCTGGCAAGCCTTATTCATTGTCTGGCGGTATGCAGTTGTCTCAAAACTTAGTGACAAGAGAAGTTACGGCCTCGCTGCCAAGCCTCGATTTTACGATGCAAACGCTCTTTCCTTTCAAGCAAAAAGAGCGCGTTGGCGCAGAACGTTGGTATGAAAAAATAGCTTTACAATACAGTTCAAGCCTTCAAAATCAAATACAAACCAAAGACTCTTTGTTGTTGACAGCACGCGTTTTAGACAATTTAAAATTTGGTGTAAAACACAATTTAAGTTCAAATGTCAATTTTACGGTTTTAAAATATTTCAATTTCTCCCCCTCAGTATCTTACAGCGAAAATTGGTATATTAACCAAATCAGCAAATCATTTGACCCTACGCAAACCTTTAAGACAGATACACTTTATAATAGTACAAAAACGGATACCTCTATTGTTAAAAGTGTTTTGCTGGACGGAACGGCTAAAATCGATACCATCGGCGGCTTCTATCGTCCGCATCAATTCAATATGGGTGCAAGCCTGACGACACGTATTTTTGGAACGGTTCAGTTTAAAAATGGCTGGTTGCGCGGCATACGGCACTCGATATCACCATCTATCAGTTTTAATTATTCGCCAAATTACTATCGCTACACAGACAGTGTGCGGACGACAAATAGTTCCCTTTTGAAGCAAGTCTATAGCCGTTATGAAAACTCGCTTTATGGCGCAGCCACAGGCGGTAAACAAATGTCTTTGGGTTATAATTTGACGAATCTTTTTGAAGCAAAAACCTTTAATAAAAGAGATTCAACTTTCAAGAAGACCAAACTTTTAGAAAACGTCAATATCTCTGGAAATTATAATTTTGCGGCCGATTCGTTCCGTTTCAGCGATATTTCAATGTCAACAGGTACCAATTTGTTCAAAGGGCTTTCGACTTTAAGCGTTGGCACCTTGTTTAGTCCTTATGGTCGTTTAAAAAACAATTTGCGCTCGCAGGATTTTGCGATTAAAGAAAATGGCAAATTGTTAAATTTTTTGAACGCAACCGTTTCACTCAATACAGGTATAAGCATTGGTCAAATTAGAGATTTCATCACAGGCGATGCAAAGGAAGGCAACCTCACACAACAAGCCAAACCCACTAAAAAAATAAAGAAAAACGCCGAAGAAGAAAGCCTCATTGACCTTTTCAAGGATTTCAGGATAAATCACATTTTCTCAATCAGTGTAGATAGAAATTTTGGGGGACGCGATACAACGCTCTATCAAAACTCGCTTTACACTTCAGGGAACATCAAATTGAGCAAAAAATGGTCAATGACCGTCGGCAATATTGGTTATGATTTTATTCAAAAACAATTGACTTACCCCGATTTCAGTTTCAGCCGTGACCTCCATTGTTGGGAAATGGGCATGAGTTGGCAGCCTGTGCGTGGCACCTATTCGTTCTTTTTACGTGTAAAACCAGGAACGCTTGATTTCATCAAAGTACCTTATCAACAGAACCTGAGTGATGGGCAGTTTAGGCGATTTTAACTGTTGAAAATATTTTTGTAATTTTGCAACAACGAGTGGCTCAGGTATAGTAGATGGAAATTGAATAGGTT